>CAJUCU010000014.1:8559-28526 GCA_910585335.1 uncultured Bacilli bacterium | reverse complement strand
TAGTTCTGACCGTGAAGAGGTGGAAGTTAGTATTGAGTTTGATAAGCATACGATCAAAAGAAATCTTCGAAAATTAAAAAGAAATTTAGGTTACTTTTATTTAGAACATCAATTTATATTAAATGTACTTGCTTCTTTTCTTGTCGTTATTTTGATTGGTTATTCTTATTATTATTTTGGTATCTTACATAAAGTTTATAAAGAAGGGCAAGTTTTACATGCTTCTGGATATGGTATCACGATTAAGAATGCTTATGTCAGTGATAAAAATTATCGAGGTGAAGTCTTGGATGGAGACCATTATATTATCCTGGATTTACATATTGAAAATAATGGAGGAGATCGGGTCCTTAATACTGACCGGTTTCATCTAATGAATCGTAACTATGATATTCTTAGTAGTAATCTTTATGATATAGAGTTTAATGATTTAGGAACACCTTATTCCAAGTTAGAGTTAAAAAATGGGAAAGATTATGACTTTTTATTAATATTTAAAGCCGATAGTAAATTAGATGTGAATAAATTCAATCTTTATTATCAAGAATATAGTGCGAATGATACCTATCTTCGAAAAATAAAATTAAAGCTTCAGGATTTGCGTAAAATTGAGGCTACACCTGCTGTTTCTATTAATCAAAAACAGGAAATGCAATTAGCTTCGAAACAAGTAGAAATGACCTTTAATGCGATGTATGTTGGGGATTATGCTAATTATAACTATTATACATGTGAACGTAGTGGCTGCTTTAATACAGTAGGGGAAGTAAGAGCGGTTGGAGCGCAAAAATTAATCGCTTTACCATTTACCTCACTAGATTTTACAGGAGAAGAATTCATTGACTTTTGTGAAAAGTTTGGTACAATTAAATATAAAGATAGTAGTGGAAAAACAAAAGAAATTCCAGTAAAGAATGCTCTTACCAAAAAAGCCTTAGATAAAAGTTTGTTTTTAGTAGTACCAGTCGAAATAGAGTCTAGTTCTAGTGTAGAATTAGTACTTACGATTCGAACACATCGTTATACATTTAAGTTGAGATAGGAGAAATTTATGAATAAAGAGAAAAAAAGTAAAATGATTAAAATTGTAGTTACTGTTGTTATTGTGGTACTGTTTGTTTGGGTTTTCATTCTTTATCCACTTGGATATTTTCATAAAAATGAAGATAAACTTAAAAAAGCAGCAGAACATTATTTTGAAATTAACTATACAGAATTACCAGAAAAAGATCAGGTGAAGACACTGACACTTTCTGATTTATCTAATGAGAAATATATTGATGATTTATATGTTCCTTATACGAAAAATGTTTGTTCTGTAAAAGATTCTTGGGTAAAGGTTCGAAAAGAAGGAGATGGCTATAAATACTATGTTTATTTAAAATGTGGTTATCTTTCTTCGGCAGTAGATCATACTGGACCAGAGATTACTTTAAATGGGGATCGTGAAATTACTATTGATAAAGGAGAAAGTTTTCAAGATCCTGGAATTAAGTCTGTTTTTGATAAAGTAGATAAAGAAATACAGAAAAGTGAAGTTTCTATTTCTGGTGATAAAGTAGATACCAATCAATTAGGAACTTATAAAATTACTTATACTGCCTATGATTCTCTTGATAATAAAACTACAGTAGAACGTGTGGTTAAAGTGGTTCAGAAACTAAGTGGTGTTGTTATCCATGATACAGATAAAAGAGGCTATTATACAGGCAATGTTACATCTAATTATTTAAGACTTTCTGGTATGTTATTTCGCATCGTTGGTGTGAATAATGATGGTAGTGTTCGTATTGTATCTGCAGAAGATATTGCCAATATCGATTATAGTGGTATTCAAAGTTGGTTAGATAATTACTATTATGCTCATTTAACAGATAAAGCGAAAGAGTTTTTAACCGAAAGTGTTTTCTGTAATGATAGACTTTCTAATGCCGATTTAACTACTACTGAGTGTTCTACTAAGGGAACCAAACAGAAAGTGGGAATTTTATCAGCAGAAGATTATGCGAAATCACTTCAAGATCATTATAGTTATTTATATAGTGATACTATTGTTTGGCTATATAATGATAAAAGTGACAAAGAAGCTTGGACTAGTCGATCTTACTATGTAGGAAGCGATGCTAAATATATGGAGTTTGATAAGAATTATAGTTTTGGTATCCGTCCTGTTTTAACAATTAAGAAAGATGTTCTAATACAAGGTGGAGATGGTAGTATTGGAAATCCATATACCTTGGGAGATTTAGAAAAGGGAAAACCGAATGATAAATACTAGAGTTTCTGGTGAATATGTGAATTATGGTGGTTATAACTTTAGAATTATTGAGCGTGCAGGAGATGGTACTACCAAAGTAATCATGGAAGATTTGTTACATATTGATAATGATATTCCTAGTATCTCTTATGGGGTTAAGAAAGATGTTGTTCTTTATAATCCAAAAGAAGTAGGTAATATTGGTTATATTATTGAACATCAAGCACCAAATTATATTAAAACTGATTTATTTAAAAAACATGAAATAGAAGTACCAATTTATAAAAATTATGCTAACTATGGAAAGGCTTCTTCAACGAAAAAATATACTGTTACCTTTGCTTCTCCAAGTTTGGGAGAAATGTTTAGTGCCAAAGGCATTCATATGAGAGGGAATTCTTATTGGTTAAGGGATTCTTCTAATACAGCCAATCGTAAATATTTAGTAGCAGATGCTGGAACTGTTTATTATGATTTACAACTTGAAAATACAGATGCTGGTATTAGAGTGGTAGCCTATATAGATAAGAATGCTAGTATTTTAGATGGTGAAGGTACCTTTGAAGAACCTTATACATTAGTAAAATAAATTAGGAGTAGGAGTAAGATTTATGAAAAAGTCTAAAAGAAAAAATACTAAAGCAAATGAGTTTAGGCTCTTTGCTTTAGGGACTTTATTAGTTCTTCTAGTTACTGTTCTCACCTGTGTTTTTCTAAAGTTATTTCAGTCTGATTATTATAAAATAGAAGACAGATTAACCAAAATAGAAGAAAAACAAGAAGCTTATCAAGAAAAGATTTTAGGTTGGGTTAGAGTACAGGGAACTAATATTGATTATCCAGTTATTTACAATGATGATGATTTGAATCTTGATTCGGTTCGCTATGATTTTGGGTGGACAAACAAGTCTACTAAAAAACTTGGGAATCGGGAATTAATACTTGGACATAATATACTAAATGTTTCTAAAAATCCAACGGTCACAGATCCAAATCATACGAGATTTGAACAATTGATGTCTTTTATTTATTATGATTTTGCGGAGAAAAATCAATATATTCAATATACAAAAGATGGTGAGAATCACTTGTATCAAATTTTTGCAGTTGGTTTTATTGATGATAGTAAGCTTTCTTATTATGAAAATAATTATAGTAAAAAAGAGTTAACAGAGTATATCAATGAAGCGCGAAAGAATAGTTTTTATGATTATCAAGTAGAGGTTACTGGGGATGATGATATCTTAACCTTGGTTACTTGTACGAGGTTTTATGGGCTGAGTCAGAACGTGGATTTTAAGATTGATGCTAGAAAAGTTCGAAAAAATGAGGTTATAGGTAAAAATAAGCTTGCAGAATCCGCAAAATATGATAAAATAAGGGAAGAAATGAAAGGAGACGAGGCAGATGAAAAAGTATAAGAATTTGGTTGCGATTATAACAATCTTATTATGTGCTTTCGTTTTAAATTCTTCCAATAGGGAAGTGGCCGCTAATGAGAAATGTACTAAAGAGGCGGCTAAAGATTATTACAAGATGACAAATGAAATTGATGATAAGAGAAAAATGATTATCATCAAAGCAGAGAAAGGTGTGTTCAACGTTAATTTAACAGGAACACAAACAGGAGATTATAAGCTTACAGCGGGTACTCCTTTGGAAATTCCATATGATGGTACCAAAGAACTTCATGTTGATGTTGTGGCAAAACTTGCAGAAAGTGATGAGATGTGCGATGTTACTGATAGTCAATATGCAGAGTTTACGATGACATTACGTTCTGGTGTTCCAAATGAGTTAGAAGTTAATGAGGCTTACAATACGACTTGTAAAGCTTTCCGTGATGAGATTGCGAAAGAGGGTCAAGATGCTATTAACTTTATGCAGTCTGCATTAAGTTATTGTTATCAAACTCAAGTAGAAGCAAACTTTAGTGAAAAAAATCTTAAAGCAATGATTTCTAATGCGAAATCCGCATGGGATTTAAAGAAACTTACTGCTTCAGCACCATCAGGTGATTTAACAATTACACCAGGTTTTCAGCCAGTTACTACTACCGAGAACGGAAAAGGAAAAACAGTTGTTGGTACTTTGAAATGTGATCCGTGGAATCGTGATAAAAATGTTAAAAATGTCAATCGTTATGCTACTACTAATACAGTTGTTAGTAATGATGTTTGTAAGACAGATTGTAAAGAGGAACTTACGGTTATTTATGATAGACCAATTTCTGTTAAGGCAGGTCTTTGCTTTACTTATACTGTAGAAGTAAAAAGTAAAGTAACTTGTACAGCGACAGTTACGGCAACACCACCAGAAATGCCAAAAGTATGTAATCCTTATCCAGCATGTAACAATATTGCTAATTATACAGATCAAGCAGGTCCTAATGATGACTTTGATCAATGTGTTCAAAAATGTGATGGTGGAAAATATAGTCAAAAATGTATTAATCAATGTTACAAGAAGGTCTATAGTTCTTCTAAAGTTGCGAAGACGCTATCTTATGAGAATAAGTTAGAAGCGAAAAAACTTGCTAATTGTACTAATAGAGAGGGAAAAATAGAACCTGAACTTGTATATGATGCTATTAATAAAAATGGTGATGGTAAATACTATTGGTCTGGCGGAGAGATTCGTTGGCAAGATGGTTCATGTTATTGGGATCGATATGCAAGATATTATTTCAATAGTTTAGAAAAAGCTAGAAGAACTGTAAAAAATGATAAGAGTACATGGAATACTTCATATAATGGCTTTAAAGCATCTAACTATTATCCTGCAGAAGGTTTCAAACGTTCTGGTAGTTGTACAGAGGTTTGTCATTGGTATGGATGTAGTCAAGGAGACTATTTGAATGCTAGTGAGGCTGTTGCAGAATATAAAGCAAGACTTGATCATTATGAAACCATGATTCGTCAATGTACTTCTGCCGCTAAATGTGAAGAGAAGACATCTTACTTTACGATGAGTGTTCTTCCAAGTAATGGAGAAGACTGGGTAAAATATGAAGCTACTAACAGTCCTAAAAAGGGAAATACTCAAAAACCAGCAGGAGATACTATCGTTAATGATCATTCTGGAACATGTTATGGTAAAACTGACCCAGAAGGTAATGACTATAGAACTGTTATTAACTTCCCAGGTGTTTGGATACGTAATAAGAATGGGCAAGTTATTACAAAACGTCCTCCTAAGAATGAAGAAGTATTCTATAAACATAAACCAAACGAATATTGTACTCCATTAAACTCAAAGAACGTAAATCAAAAATGGTTATTCTGGGATCAATTAGGTAAAGAATATACTGATGCAGAAAAGAAAGTAATTGAGAATGATTTAAAATATAATATTAAAGCTTCTATTAAAGATTTCGGTCGATTTGATTGGGAAATTAAAATTAACTGTTTCTATGCCATTTATAATGGTACAACTCCAAATGGAGAAAATGGTGATGACAGAGACGATCCAGTTTGTGTAGGTGCAAGTTGTGAAAACTGTGATATTGGTGATAAAAATTGTACACCAACAGATATTACAAACTATCGTTATAAAGCTGCTTCTCTTGATGACTTATTCGTTGGAGACGAAGCAACCACTAATCCACAAGAGACAGGAAGAGATGCTGGATTTAACTGGAGTTGTGCTGCAACTGATTTATCAGAGGAAAATTATCCAGTAGCACCGACTGCTTTAATTACTGATATTCAAGAAAAAGGTGACTCTATTTATAGCGATGAATACTTAGATTATAGTATTACCTTAACACCAGCTACCATTAATAAAATTAAACAAATTAATAAAGAACAAAAGAACTTCTTAAATTATACTGGTACTGCTGATAAAAATAAGGACAAGTCTTTAAAACGTTCTGTATATCGTAGTCAATTACTTGATGAACTTGGTAGAGGCGTTGTTACCACTCGTTATACATCTGCCATTGGATGTAATAACCAAAAAGGTGGAGAGTGTATTACTGCTAGCTCTCTTACAAAAGATGCTTGTCTTACAACATATCAGAGTTTAATGAAGAAATAGGGGTGATGAGAAATATATGAATAAAGCAATGTTAACAGTAGGATTAATCATGCTTGCCATTGTAACTTTCTTCTTAATTAATGTAGTCCAAAATTACTCTACAGGGGGTGATTTGGACTACTACCTATTAAAAGAAACCACAGAGTCTGCTATGGTAGATGCTGTAGATGAAGGTTATTATCAAGATAGTGGATTAATTCGTGTCGATAAAGAACGATTTGTAGAAAGCTTTGTAAGACGTTTTGCTAATACAATTGATCAAAACAAAAATTATAAAATTAATTTCTATGATATCAATGAAACACCACCAAAAGTTAGTGTTAGAGTATCTTCTAGTAATTCTGCAACATTTAAAGATATTGATATTACTACTTCCTTAAATGCAGTATTGGAAGCTAATTATAAAGAAGATTATATAACATCAAAAAGATTAAGAGATAGAGTTCTCACAATTCAAAATAAGTAGAAAAGGGGAGATACAATGAATAATATAACAGTGGGATTAAAGAAATTTTTTACAAACAAAAATACTGTTACAGTTGTAGGTGTGTTACTGGCAGTTATCGTTTTATATGTAGGATATAATATGCGTGTAAAACAAGCTACCAATCCTATTTCAGTAGCATATGCAAAACAAACAATATCACCTGGAGTTCAAATTACAGAAGATATGGTTGGGGTAACACAAGTACCACCAGCTATGATAAAGGGAAATGTTATTACTAATGTAGCAAGTGTTGTTGGAAAATACACATCTGTTGATAGTATTATTCCTGAAGGAAGTTTATTTTATGGCCGTAGTGTCGTAGAAAAAGAACAAGCTAAAAACAGTATATTACTTGATTATCCAAAGGGATATGTTTTATATAACTTCCCAGTAGATATGGAATCCAGTTATGGTAATTCTATTTATCCTGGTAACTATATTGATATTTATTTAAAAGCTATTAATAAAGTAGATGATAATCAACAAGCAACAGAAGATAAGATCATGGTAGGTAAACTTTTGAAAAATATTAAAGTCTTAGCTGTAAAAGATAGCAATGGTGAAGCTGTGTTCTCTAATTTAGATGAACAAAGAACACCATCTATGATTATCTTTGCTGTTCCTGAGAAATATTATATTCTACTTAAGAAAGCTAGCTTCTTAAGAACTTATGATACTACAATGATTCCAGTTCCAACTTCTGAAAGTTTGAAGAAAAAACCAGGAGAATTAGAACTTAGTGATAAAGATTTAGAAGCATTTATTAATCGCGTTACTATCTGGACTGGAGAAGAATAAAAAGAAATGAAGGGTGTTGAGTTTTGTGAACGAAAATATTTTTGATAAACTGGATTTTGGGCCGTTGAAGCCACTATTAGATAATGATGATATTACCGATATTTCTTATTGTAATGGTGGACAAATTTGGATTCGTTCCTTAACTCAAGGCTCTATTCGTGTTGAAGTACCTGGTGCTACTCCTGACTTTATGGAGAAACTTGCTTTTCAGTGTTCTAATGTCATGGGAACTACATTTAATAATGCAAAACCATTTTTGGATGCTGAGTCTAGTGAGTTACGTCTTAACTTTGTGCATGCTTCCATTGCTACCAATGGAATCGCTTGCGTTATTCGTAAAACACCAGCGAAAATACGACTTGAAAAAGAAAAACTATTAAAAGAGGATTATTTTACACCTGATATTCACGATATATTAATCAAATGTGTGGAAGGACACTGTAATATTATCGTTAGTGGTGAGACTGGTTCTGGTAAGACTGAGTTTGTTAAATATTTAGCAAGTCATACCAAAGTGAATGAAAAAATTATTACTATTGAAGATACCTTAGAGTTACACTTAGATCGTATCTTTCCACAACGTGATATCGTTTCTATGAAGACCAATAATATTGCCAGTTATTCTGATGTACTTGTTACCTGTATGCGTCAGAATCCTAAATGGATTTTGCTTTCTGAGGTACGTAGTGCTGAAGCGGTAACTGCAGTACGAAATTCCATTTCTTCTGGTCATAATATCTTATCTACTATCCATGCTGATAAAGCTAGTGCGATTCCTTATCGTCTTTATAGTTTGTTGGAGACAGATATTGATGTTAATCAATTTTTGACCACGATTTATCGTTATATTCAGTTAGGTGTTCATATTAAAGCGTATTATAGTAAAGAATATGGTAAATTTCATCGTGAAGTGGATGAAGTGGTTGAATTTTATGTTGATGAAGACAATAGGCCACAAAGTAGAATTTTATATCAAAAACAATTTGGTAAAGAGCCTGTTCAAAGAGAACCTAGTGCTCATTTAAAAGAATATTTAGAAAACCAAAATATTGATATTACACAAATTACTTCCCATATGGCAGAAGATCCATTTGAAAGTGAAAACCCAAAGGAAGAAAAAGAAGCTCCAGTAGTAACACAACGACAGGAAGCACCTCCTTTAGCGAGTGCACCTATTGAGTCTATCTCGAGTGAACCTGTTGTTGTTAATGTTACACCTAGTGTGCCAACTGTAACACCACAAGTGGTGCCCGTAACTATGGGAAATGTGACACCTACAGTTGTACCTATTTCTCCTCAGGTAAATGTGTCTACTCCGGTTATGGGAGAAGATTCTTCGGTAGTAGGAGGTAATGTATAATGGTATTATTTCTATTATTAGCAATCGCAATTGTCGTATTGCTTTATCGTAATTATAAAGGGGAAAACGTTGGAAAATATATCACAGAGCAAGTACAAGTTGTTTATGATAAATTTGCTCCTTATTCTTTTAAAATCGTAAGAGAAAAGACAAAAGAGTTGGGTCAAGAATATACAGCAAGACAGTATACTGTACAAGTTGCCATTTTTGGTGGATTTGCTGCTATTGTTTCTTACCTTTACTTTTATAATTTAATGATTACAATTATTTATATTATTGCTGCTATTATGGTAGTTCCTTATCTTTCTTTTTTAAGATGTAAAAGAGTTTATAGTGAGTTTATCTTTGAACAAATACAAGTATATACTACCAATACAATTATGGAATTTGCTACCACACAATCTTTTGTAAAGTCATTAGAGGGAGTTCGTTCTTCTGGGATTTTAGAAGATCCGATTGCAAGAGATGTTGATCGTATGATTGAACTTGCTTATCAAAATGGTAGTATTGATGAATCACTTCAATATATGAATAATTTATATCCATATTATATTGTAAAAAATATGCATCAGTTGTTTTTACAAATTACAAAAGAGGGTGCTCAAAACTATATGGACTCTCTTGATAATATGCAACTTGATATCGATATGCTTGTAGAAAGTGTTTATCGAGATCGAATTGAACGTGCTACATTTCATAAATCCTTTTTGCAATTTGGTGTTATGCTATACATCATGGTTATGTTAGTTCAATACTTACTTGGAAAAGAGTCTTATATCGAATTGCTTGACACCTGGTACGTGGTAGTTTTGTTACATGCTATTATTGTTTTGAATAGTTGGTTTCTTCTAAAAGGAGAAAAATATTACAACGAGAATGTAGGTGCTGAGTAATGGAAATATTAGTAATTGGTGCTGTTATTTTAGGGGTTCTCTTTTATAATAGAACGATAGATAAAGAAAAATTTATTGCTGATATGGAGCCTCTTACGTCTAAGTTAATAGAGGATGATTATGAGTTTTTAGTCTATGCCAAATACGGAGAAGACGTTGATATTAAAATTTTAGCTAGACAACGTATGTTGATTGCACTTATTGCTTTTGCGGTTGCATTTGTGATGTTTAATATGAGTGGAACAGCAAGTTTTGACTTTGGGAAAGTACTTTTAAATACTGTATTTTCTCTTGTTATTGCGATTTTATTATATAAAAGTCAGTATTTTAGTTTAAAAAGATTTTATAAACAGCATTTACATGAAATTGATATTATGTTGCCATACTATTTAAAGAGTTTGGAAATTTTGATTCAGCATTATACTGTTCCAGTTGCTATTGCAAAATCTATTGATGATGCACCTGATATTTTTAAGCCAGGTTTAAGACAAATGGTTGAGAAAATTAATGCTGGTGATGCTACGATTGATCCCTATATGGATTTTGCTAATCTTTATCCAGTTAGAGATTCTATGAGAATGATGAGACTTCTATATCGTTTGGGCCTTGGTTCTCAAGAAAAAAAGCAAGAGCGATTAATGATGTTTTCAAGAACCGTTTCCAATCTTCAAAATAAAGCACGTGAAACTAAGTATAAAGAACGTCTAAATCATATGGAAAATCAAACGATGATTATGCTTGTAACGACTGGACTTGGTGTTATGATTATTATTTTAATTTCTATGCTTTCTATGTTTCAAATGTAAACAACTTAATTAAGTATTGTAAAAATTAGTGTAAATTGGTATAATAAAATTGTATTCATAATAGAAGAGAGGAGAGATATATAAATGAAAGCAGCAACAGGTGAATTGAGTTTAACAGTAATTACAATTATTGCTGTAGCAGCAGTTATTGCCTTTTTTACCCTTGTGATTTGGCCTAATATTCAAGGTAGTATAAATAAACAATGGGATACTCTTGAAAATCCATCTATGATTATTCTTGAAAATAAATAGTAAGTTAGTTAGAAGAAGAGGTGAGGTAAATGCGTGATGCACTAGGAGGAGTAGTCAATATTCAGTTTATTTTGATTTTTATTGTACTAGTCAGTGGTTATTTAGCATTTTCTGTGAATTATACAAAGGCATTTCGTGCCAAAAATAAAATTATTGATGTTTATGAGTCTTATGAAGGTAACTTAAAGAATCCAGGTGCGGAAGAGAAAATTAGCTCTTATTTAAAGAAAATAGGATATCGACCTGCTACACAATATGTGACTGCTGCTAATGCAGACTGTGACAAATGTGATTGTAGTAGTGGACTTTACTGCATTCAAAATATTGAAGTAGATAGTGAATCGGCACTGAAAAAGACTTATGCTGAAGTTACTACTTTTATCAGTATTGATATTCCGATTATTAATCATATTTTACCTCACGTTGATTTCTTTAAAGTAAAGGGTTCAACAAAAACAGTCTATGTAAACAAGTAAAGATAGAGGGTGAAGAAATGAATGTAATTGTTGCTAATCAACAAAGAGAAGCATTGGCACTCTTAGATATTGATGTTATTAAAAGCATTTCTGGTGAATTTGAAGCTGATGAAATAGTGGATATGTTTAAAAATTTCTTTTTTGGTAGAATGATTATTGATATTACTGCTATTAAGAATTATACAGATGTTGTTAATATACAGAAATTATCATTGGGTCTTGATGTAGAAAAATTAATCTTTTTACTTCCCAATGATGAAGTGACTTCTTCATCATCTTTTTTAACTAAAATTATTTCTATGGGGATTTATAATTTTACTACTAATACTGATGGAGTGAAGTATTTATTAGATCATCCTAATAGTTATAAAGATGTTGCTCATATTCAACAGTTAAATGAATTAACAGGTGCAGTATCAGAGAAAGTAATAGCAGGAAATCATATTATTGGAGTTCGAAATGTTACAGATCATGCTGGGGCTACAACGCTTATTTATATGTTAAAAAAAGAGTTAGAGCTTATTTATGGAGATAGTGTATATGCCATCGAAGTAAATCGCCATGATTTGTCTTATTTCAATATGAAGAATGTTATTTCTACTACTAGTGCTAATTTAGCAGGGGAACTTGTAAAAATTAAGGATGCTAGCGTAGTGTTAATTGACTTAAATGATTGTGAAGATGAGTCTGCTTGTGGTGATGTACTTTATTTAGTAGAACCTAGTTCCATCAAGTTAAATAAGTTGATGCGAAGAAATAGGAATGCTTTTAATGAACTTCGTGGGAAAAGAATTGTTCTTAATAAGAGTCTTTTGACGAATAAAGACATTACTGATTTTGAATATGAAGCAAAGGCTAAAGTATTTTATAATATTCCTCCACTTGATGAGAGAAAGAGGAACGATGTTATTACAGATTTCTTATATCGAGTGGGACTTGCTTCTAAAGAAGATTCAGAAAAGGATGATAATAAGATATTGGGTTTTTTTAAATTTTAAAAAGATTGACAAAAAACTGGTAAATAGTGTATGATTGTTATATCGAAAGAGAGGTTATAAAATGTTAGATTTATTTCAAATAGCAGCAGAAGACATTAGTGGTGCTTGTGGTGGATTACTTCCAGTTGTTAAAGTAATACGTCAAGGTCTTTTTCCAATCATTCAAATTGGTATACCATTACTTTTAATTGTTTTAGGTACTATTGATTTAGGAAAGGCAGTTATTTCTAGTGATGATAAAGAAGTAAAAGCTGCACAATCAAGACTTGTAAAACGTTGTATTTATGCAGTTGCCATTTTCTTTGTAGCTACACTTGTGACTGTTCTTATGAATATTCTTGTTGCTACAACAGCAGATGACGATGTTGAGGTTACTAATAACTGGTATAATTGTTGGGAAGCAGCTGCAAAAAAATAAACTAATAGCAATAATAAATTGCTATTTTTTTTTGTTTTTGATATAATTGGTGTATAGTGCTAATGGAGTGAAATTATGAAGAGAAACAAGTTAATATTATTTACATTTCTATATATTGCTTTTTATATGTTTTTGCCGTATGGGGTAAAAGCTTATACTCCAGTAGGGGATGATTGTCTTGATAAAGGCGAGTGTATGTTGGTGTGTAATTATTATAATACTTATAGAGGGAAAAATGGTAGTGCTGATGTAACTAGGCAGCGTAATATTTCTATTTATTATGTTCATAAGAATAAAAAATGGTTATTAAAGTGGGAAGAGACAAACCAAGATCGAAGAATTCGGGAAAGAGGGCCTGATGTTTTTTCTGATGTATTTGAAAAACCAGTTTATACTAATGCTGAGATTACTGCTTCCAAATTTAAGTGTCCTAAGTATGGATATTTGGATATGAGTTCTTTAAACTCTGATAATGAGCTTTGCTTTGATAATGACGGGAAGTATTGTCATGGGAAAAGTAATGTAGGAACTGCATTTGGAACTAAAGCTAGTCTTTTTACGGGTAAAGGTAAAGATTATGATTATGCTGATGATATAAAGAAGTATTTTAATAATTGGGTAATGGGGGATATTCCTTGTTCAGAACTTGGTAACACTCAATCTTCTACTATATCTAAAACGATTAAAGAAAAGATTAATAAAGATTTCCAACAGAATTATATGAAGGGAAAAGCAATACCTTCCTTCATATTAAATAGTAGTGCTTATAAAACGAATGTTGAAAAAGGGGTAGAAAAAAGAAAAAAAGCGTGTGTTTCTGAAATTGATGAACAAATAAAAAAAGGTGAAATAGATTCTGCTACTGGTGAGAAATGGAAGAATAATATCAACAATATTGATTCTAAAGACGTTCAAGATGCTGTTGATAATGCTAGAGACGAGATGGCAGATAATAGTGATTTTAAGCTAGAGGATTATGATCAACCTCAGGATTGTACTGGAATCTTTGGTGATCCAGATGATAAAGATTCAGTTGCTTTTTTAATTCAAAAAATATTAGATTATATTAAAGTTATTGCACCAATTTTAGTTGTTGTTTTAAGTAGTATAGATTTTGTTAAAGTTGTGTGGTCTTCTGATGATGAAAGTATGAAGAAAGCACAACAAAAGTTAGCTAAACGTTTGGTGGCAGCGGTGCTTTTATTCATGTTACCAGTTTTGATTAATTTGATGTTTAATTTAATTAATGATTCTATTATTGACCCGACGTGTGGTATTCAATAAAAAGGGAGGTGGTTTTATATGATGGATCAAACAAATACTTATTCTGCTGGGTTTGTAATGAAGACGCTTCGATCTTTATTTGGAGCTTTGGATTTAGCGGTATATTCTTTGTTGGTCGTTATTTATGAAGTTTTCTTTAATGTTGCTTCTGCTAAGATTATTGAAGGCGCTACTATAAAATCATTTTTTGGACGAATTCAAATCATACTTGGAGTTTTTGTACTATTTAAACTGGCTATTAGTTTGATTAATGTTATTGTCAATCCCGATCAGTTGGGTGCTGATAAAAGTGGTCAAGGATTTTCACAGATTGTAGTTAGGGTGGTTATTTCGCTTGTAATGTTAGTGGCAATTATGCCCCTTAATATTCCAGGAGAGTTTGCAGAGGATAGTTATGAGGCGAATTTGAATGCCAATGGGCTTCTGTTTGGAACTTTATATGAGTTTCAAGACCGTATTCTAGAACAGAATACACTCGCCAAGCTTATTATTGGTTCTACTAAGAAAAATGGAGAAGAGGAACGAAAAAACTTGAAAGATACAGGTAGGCAATTATCTACTTTTATCTTAAAAGGTTTTATTCGTATTAATTTAGCACCTGGTCAAACTGATGAATATGAGTCTGCTAATTGGATGTGTCCAGATCATGAGGACGATGTTAAAAAGTATTTAGAGACTAATATTTCGCCAGGAGAAGTATTAGACATGCTTGATCTTAATTGTAAAACGGATGATGGTAAGCGATTTGTTTTTACTTATTCATTTGGTGTTACTACTGTTGTTGGTGTTATTTTTATCATTATCATGGTAGGATTTATTATTGATATTGCGATTCGTGCTTTTAAACTTGCGGTTTTACGATTGATTGCACCTATACCAATTATTAGTTATATCGATCCTAAATCACAAAAAGATGGTGCTTTTGGATCATGGGTAAAGGCTGTTACTACCACTTATTTAGATTTGTTTTTGAGACTTGCCGTTGTTTTCTTTGTTATCTTTATTATTCAGGATATTATGATTAATGGTCTTAATATTGATAATGAAGGTGGAATGATTGGTGCTATTTCTTGGATATTCATTATTTTGGGACTTTTATACTTTGCAAAACAAGCTCCTAAGTTTATTACTACTGCTTTAGGAATTAAATCTATGGGCCTAGGTGTTGGACTTAGTGGTGCCCTAGGCTTTATGGGCGGTTTTATCGGTGGTGGTGGACTTGGTGGTGCTATGACTGCTGCTATGACTAGTGCAAATACTGCAAGTGAAGCTGCGGCACAAGGAAAGGCTGCTCCTAATGCTTATTCGACTGGTCGAGATTTGATTGCGAAGATGAGAACTGGAGACGAAAAAGCGACAGGTGGAATTTTAAATACAGCACAACGAAATATGATGATGCATTCGAAACGCGTTATTGGTGCAAAACAGTTGCAAAAACGCTTTGGAATTACTGCATCAGAAGCGGAACGATCTAAAAATTTAATGTATGAAGCACAGGATTATGCTTCTGATGTGGCTAATATGCGTAGCGATATTAATCTACATGGTGGTGATCTTAGAGGGTATACTTCAAGAGATGCCGCTGGTAATCTTCACATAGATACTACTTCTAATAATGGACGGCTTTTGGAGCAATTTGTTAATACCCATCAGGGTGATAAAACTGTTCAAAGTTGGCTTAATGGCGATATAGATGATGCTACTATGCTTAATTATATGGTTAATAAAAGTCAAACTGACTTTCAAAAACAGAAGAAAACATATGAAGATTCTGATAAAATGCTTACTAAATATGGAAACGAACTTACTTTGGAACAAAAATATGGGTCTAATAGGTATACGGCACGAGTTAGAAATACTGTGGCTAAAGGATTGCAAGGTAATAGAGTTACTCGTAATGTTGGTGAACGTATGGAAAACACTGGTCTTGGAAAAGGTGTTTGGCAACGTTACACCGGTGATCAAGGACGTGCTAGAAATGATCAAGATTATAAAAAGTATGATGATAAGAATAAAAGATGGAGTGATCGTACTAGATAGAGTATAAAATGGGGTGATATGATATGAATTTTTTAATTCCGGCAAATACAAAAAAAGGAAATTTAATCTTTGGACTTTTTCGTCCCTTTGATTTGATTCTTTTTGGAACTGGGGTACTTATCTCTGTTATATTTTTGGCAATTATGCCCCTTAGTTCTGTTACTGTTACATTACTAGTTTTGTCTCCAGCAATGGTTACAGGATTCTTGGTAATACCCATTCCGTATTACCATAATATGCTCAATGTCATTACTGAGCTTATTCAGTTTCTTACCAATAGACAAAAATATGTATGGAAAGGTTGGTGTGTGTTAGATGGCGAAGAAGATACAAAGTCAGTACACTGAGGATTGGTTGCCTGTTAAATCAATTCAAAATGGTATGATTATTACGAATGATAATTTTAAAATATCTGGTGTTAAAATTACACCACGTAATATTTTCATCTTAGATCCTGCTGCGCAAGATAATGTGTTAATTGCATTAAAGAATTTTTATAATATGATTGATTTCGAATTTTGGTTGGTTGTGGCTGATCGTCCCGTTGATATTTCTGTTTATATGTCACAGTTGCACCTTTTGTATAATGATACACAATCACCAGCAGTTCGAAAGTTAATTATGCAAGATATTCAGAAAGGTAATACTTTTATCAATAATAACATCGTAGATACTGAGTATTATATTTTGTTCAAGGAAAAGACAGAAGATATGGTTCAAAAGAAGATTCGTCTGTTGATTAATGGACTTGCTGGCTGTGGATTAAATGCTTCACAAGCCAATAATGATGATTTACGTGTTGTACTTGATAACTTCCTAAATGGAGGGGCTACAACAGAGTTTGGGACGGTGATGCCTATATGAGTATTAGTTTAAAATCACAACTTGCGCCAAAGGGATTATCTTTTTCAGCAAGTGAGTTTTTCATTAGTGATAAGTATGCTACTATTTTAACTGTAGTTTCCTATCCTAAATATATCTCGCCTGGTTATTTATCTACATTAACAAATATGCCAGGGATTAAAGTTGTTATCAAACATATTCCTGTTCCTTTTTCTACTATGTCTAAAATGTTGAATAGACAAATCGCTGATTTACGAGAAAAGTATAACCAAGAGAAGGATCAAACAGCTAGAGAGAGAATTCGGCAAGATGCTGAGTCGCTTGAGTACTTTACTTCTATGCTTGCTGGAAGCCAGACTCGAATTTTCGATTTTCAAATGCATATTATGATCACTGCTGATACAAAAGAACAATTGGAAATTAAGAAAACCAATGTCAAAAATTATTTGGATGCAATGGAACTACGTGCTCTTTCTCTTCGTTTTGAACAAGAGAAAATATTAAAATCTATTTTGCCAATTTTTCCAGCTCAAGATGTAGAAAGTAGAATTGGTACCCCAATTCCTTCTGTTACTATTGCAGCGATGTATCCATTTATCTTTGATAGTATTAAAGACCCTGGATTATCCACACTACTTGGTGTTGATTTTTCGGGAGGAGTTATCTTATTCAATCAATTTTTATATAAAATTCGGAAAGAAAATAATAGAAATAATGCCAATATGATTATTCTTGGAACCAGTGGTTCTGGTAAGTCGACTGCGGCTAAACTTATGCTAAGAAGCCATATTCGTAATGGAGCTCAAATTGTAGCGATTGATCCCGAAAACGAACTTGCTGAGATTACTCGTACTTTTGGTGGCGATACTATCGATATTGGTAAGGGTGGAGAATATGGTATGATCAACCCTTTAGAAGTTATTATTGATGCCGATGAGGAAGAGGTAAAACAAGGACTTGGATATACTGTTTTAACTAGAACTCTTCAAACATTAAAAGCATTTATGAAGTATTATGATCCTTCTATTACAGAAGATGTTCTTACCATGTTTAGTGAAGTAGTACAGGATACTTATCGTCGTTTTGGAATTGATTTTAATACCGATTTTTCTCGTTTTACTTCGGCAGATTATCCTACCTTTAGTGATGTTTATGCTACTATTAAAGGGCGTCTTTTATCTATGACTGAGCAGACGCAAGAACGAGATATTATGGAGCGACTTGAACTAAAAGTTCGTCCTATTACTAAAGAGCTTAAGTTCTATTTCGATGGTCATACTACCATTAGTACAGACAGTGACTTTATGGTATTTAATATAAAGGAACTGATGAATAGTGATTCTAATGTTAGAAACGCTTTGTTCTTTAATGTATTAAAATTTGCTTGGGGACTTTGTTTAGATTTTAGTGTAGATACTGTACTTATGGTAGATGAGGCCCATGTTCTACTTGGACAAAACAATATTTTAGGAGCAGACTTTTTAGCACAAGTACAAAGACGTGCTCGTAAATACAATACGGGAACGATTATTATCACACAACAACCTAGTGATTTCTCTGATCCATCTGTTATTACTCAGGGTAAAGCAATCTTTGATAATGCCTCTTATTACTTAATTATGGGACTTCGCAAACAGGCAGTAGAAGATTTATCATTATTGGTTGATCTTAATGATAATGAAAAAGATAGTATTAAACGTTATTCTCAAGGTGAAGCGCTCTTTGTGTGTGGAAATAGAAGAATGCGAATTCATGTAGCAGTTACTCAGGAAGAGTTAGATTCATTTGGAACTGGAGGAGGTTTCTAGAACTCTTTAAAAAAAGAAGTAGGTGATGCGTATGTTAGTGGAACCAAAAAATCATGATGATAATGAAAGAAAAAAACAAGAATCTGCAGAAGCAGGTTCTTATTCTGCTAGAAGAAAAGGTTCTAAGAGAGCATCTACTAATTCAGAAGGTCTTGGAAAGAAAGTTGCAAAAACGGCTTTAAAGGGTGCTGTGAATGCTGCTTTGCCTGGTGCAGGGAATAAGGTTGTCTCAGCATTAGATAACAAAAGTAGCAACAAGCAAGGAGGTCCTAAACAGGCACTTCCTGGTATGACAAATCCTTTGTTGCAAAATCCTTTTCATAATTTAATGCAAAAAGGAGGACAACCAGTAAATCTTGCTCCTAAACAGGCACCGTTGCCATTACCGAAACCTAATCCTTTACCACAAGGGAAACAAACTTCTTCTACGAGACCTTCTATTTTAGAAGAAGAGAGGGAAGATGAAGTATTAGAAGAAGGAGAAGAAGATGAACGTGTTTCTAGTCAGACCTCTTTCTTTTCTAGAAATAAGAAAAAACAAAGTAAAGGAATTTCAGGTGATGCATTTGGTGACTTTAAAACTTTTATAAAAAAATCATTACCAGTTTTAATTCCTATTGCAGCAATTGCAGCTTCTTTAATATTATTTTCCTGTGTTATTTTAGTAAATATAGATAATTTTGGTCCTATGCTTGGAATTAATACCAAAGTAGGTGGCGAGACTGGTGGAGAAGAGTATGAGGCCATGGACGAAGAAGAAAATGCATTTTATGAGCGTGTAAAAGTTATTCATGATGAATATGCTTCTAATGGTGTTTCTTTTGATGCTGAAATTATTGGGGCTGTCTACTTTATTTTGCAAACTCATAATACAGAGCTTACTTTTTCTGATATGGATGATAGTGCCATTAGAACTATTGTAGAAGCGATGTTTGATTCTAGTGATGATGAGACGAAGTTATATAATAAAGAGGTTTTTACTCAAAATTTAATTGATCAAATTTTCCCTCTTTTTCTTCCTAAAGTTCCTCAAAATCAGTATTCAGATATTGCTGAAGAAATATTTGATTACATTGAAGATTATAAAGATTTAATACAATATCAGGAGCCTATATTAAGTGACAATGGTCAAAATACACTTTATTGGTGGCCTGTGGGAAGTGCCGATACTACTCAGGAACTTGCTATTACTTATGCAAAAGGGGAGCC
>CAJUCU010000014.1:7353-8549 GCA_910585335.1 uncultured Bacilli bacterium | reverse complement strand
ACTGGTGCTATTAGTACTCATAAAGGAATGGATTTAGTTGGAGCGAATAGTACTGCAGGAGTGGAAAATGTTATTGCTTCTTTAGATGGTACAGTTGTTTATCCTGCTTCTAAGTCTTCTGCTACTTGTCAATCTTTTGGTGATAAGAGTTGTGGTGGCGGTTATGGTAATTATGTTGTGATTCAACACGCTGATGGTAATTTTACTTTGTATGCGCATTTGCATCAAAATACGATTACTGTTCAAGCTGGTGATACGGTTAAGCAAGGACAAGTTATTGGTAAGATGGGTAGTAGTGGACGAAGTACAGGAACACATCTACATTTTGAAGTACGTCAAGGTGCTAATACGGGTTCTGCTACAGTTGACCCGTTAAACTACATTGATCCTAATAATCCAAGACCAATATCTACAGGAAGTAATTGGTCTTTGGAAAAGTCAGCTCTTTCAAAATCTGAATTTGTAGCAAAAATGAAAGATTATTGTAGTAGAAGTGGTAATCAATCTTTCTGTTCTAATTTTGCTGCTCATGCTGAAAGTGTTTATGATACTGCACATGCTGCAGGAGTAAATCCAGAGCTTGTTGTAGTTACTGCTGGATGTGAGCAGGGATGGAAAAAAACTTGTGGTTATAATTTCTATGGTATTGGAATCGCAAATGGACAGGGTTGTAGTTCGGGTGCCTCTTATTCTACTTTAGAAGCAGGTATTCGTGGATATGCTAATACTTTAGCTGCTTATAAACCTGGTGGTAGTTTTGCTGGTGCCATAGAAAAGCGTTATAATGAAAGAAAAGCTGCTGGATGTGATCCCGCAGGATATGGAATGCCAGGAACATTACAAGGGATGCAATCTGTATACTCTTGGCTTGGAGATTATCGTTATAATCCTGGTAGTTGGGGTAAAGGTGGATGTGTTTATTTGAAACTTATGTATCCTAATTATCCATATTGTAAACCATCTACTGCTGCGATTGATAATAGAACTCCAACCACCGTATGTGAACAATCAGACTATACAGCATTTCAATTAAAACTAAAATATCAATATAGAAATGATATCTTTGGATTATAGGAGGATAATATGAATAATACAGATGTATATTTATCTAAAAGAAAACTTCTTTTAATATGCTTTTGCTTTTTCATATTGATTGGATTTTTAATTTTTGTTGCTATCAAGGATTTAGGAATGAC
>CAJUCU010000014.1:0-7343 GCA_910585335.1 uncultured Bacilli bacterium | reverse complement strand
AAGAAAAACCACAATTGGTTAATAGTGCTTCAAAATTTTATACCGTTTCTGGTTGTATCGATAAGTATTTGCTTTATCTTGCGAATGGTGATACTGAAAAAGTTTATACATTGCTCAATCCAACTTATATTGGTGAAAAAGGAATTACATCTTCTAATGTTTTAGAACTACTTCCGAAGTTTCCTTCTGGGGAGTATACATTTAACTCTAGAAAAATGTATTCTGAAGTAGTCTCTAATACTGTTACAAAGTATTATGTATTTGGTTATATTGTCAAACAAGAATTCTTGGAAGCTAACGAGGTTCCAGTACAGGAACCAGCCTATTTTATCGTTACTTTAGATTCTTCTTTGTTGTCTTTTTCTATTATGCCTTATGATGGTGCCATTTTTAAATAGGAGGGAATATATGAATAAACAAGAGTGGAGATTTTTAATTATCTTTATTATTATCTTTTCAATTATTGGATTGTTTTATGTTGGTAGAAAAATTTATATTACCAAAAATGAAGAAGAGTATGTTCCTCAATATTTAAAAGATGCTGAAAAAGGAAAACAACAGTTAGTAAGTCCTAAAGTTTATGGAGTTAATGAATATAGTATTATTAATATGAAGGAGTCAGAAATGGCCCCTATCTATTTACGAGACTTTTATAATTTAATGATAACTGATATTAATCAGGCGTATGGTTTGCTTGAGGATGAATTTAGGCAAGAACATTATCCTACGATACAATCCTTTCAGTTATTTGTTGATCGAGTGAAGGCAGATACTAATTCATTAAATATTGCAACAAAAACGGTTTCTAGTTCCCAAAATACTTATATTTATGATATAATAACCAAAAGTGGCGTAAATTATTTTTTTACTGCCGAAGGGATAATGGTATATCGAGTTCGATTTAATAATAAGTAAGGTGATTAATTTATGAAACTAAAATTTAGAGCGGAAAAAGAAGATGTTATGATGTTTTGTGGCTTTGCCATCTTTTTGCTATATGTGGTTGCTATTGGGGTTTTAAACCTTTCTACTTTTGCAACTGAGGGGACTTTATTTGGATTTAATCCTTTCCCTGCTTTTACATCTAGATATATTGTAGCAACATTAAGCTTTTATTTTCTATCATTAGCAGGACTATTTATTAGTGTAAGTTCTTACTTTTTTGATAGAGAAAAAGGTGTGGGCTTTACCATGAATAAAAAAGATAAAGGATATTCTAGATGGGCTAAAGATAAAGAAATGAAAGACGAACTTGCTCGAGTAGAAGTGAAAGCAGAGAATTCTAGTGTTGCAGGAATTCCATTACTTTTAAATGATCAAGAAATGTGGGTAGATAATGGAGAGTATCACTCTTTGGTTATCGGTGCTACTGGTTCTGGTAAAACACAAACGGTTATTCTTCCTATGGTTTATAGTTTAGCTAAAGCAAAAGAGTCGATGATTATTACTGATCCTAAAGGTGAAATCTATGAAAAGACTAGTATGATGTTAAGGGATAAAGGTTATCAGATATTACTTCTTAATTTCCGTGATCCACAAAATGGTAGTGCTTGGAATCCAATGGATTTACCATACAAAATGTATAAATCGGGAAATCAAGATAAGGCAATTGAGTTGCTTGACGACTTGGCTTTAAATATTTTGTATGATGATTCCAATGCCAATGCTGATCCATTTTGGGAGAAGACTTCTGCTGATTATTTTTCAGGAGTTACCCTTGGTCTTTTTGAAGATGCCAAAGAAGATGAAATTAATATCAATAGTGTTTCTTTAGCTACTACAGTTGGTGAAGAAAAGTTTGGTGGTTCTACTTATATTAAAGAATATTTCAATGCCAAAGATCCTAATAGTGCTGCTTCTATTAATGCTGCTAGTACGATTATGGCTGCTAACGATACTAAAGCTTCTATTATGGCTGTATTCAAACAGAAAATTAAATTATTCGCTTCTCGTGAAAATTTAAGTGAAATGTTAAGTCATAGTGATGTTGATCTTGCTACAATTGGAAAAAAACCAACTGCTGTATTTATCGTTATTCATGATGAGAAGAAAACGTATCATTCTCTTGTTACGATTCTTTTGAAACAAATCTATGAAATTTTAATTGGTGTTGCTCAAGAAAATGGGGGAGGACTTCCTGTTCGAACAAACTTCTTATTAGATGAGTTTGCCAACATGCCGCCACTTAATGATGTTACTACGATGATTACAGCGGCGCGTTCTCGTAAGATTCGTTTTACGATGATTATTCAGAACTTTGCACAGTTAGATTCTGTTTATGGAAAAGAAGATGCAGAGACGATTCGTGGTAACTGTGGTAATATTATTTACTTAATTACAACTGAGTTAAAAGCGTTAGAAGAAATATCTAAAATGTGTGGGGAAGTAAAATCGAAAAAAGATGAAAAAACCGCTTCTACACCACTTGTTACGGTTAGTGATTTACAACGAATGCAACAGTTTGAAATGATTATTCTTCGAATGCGTAAACAACCATTTAAAACAAAATTTACACCATACTATAAATTAGACTGGGGAAAGAAATATCCAAAAGCTGAGTATCCAAGTCGTGAGAAAGAGGAAGTTCATACTTTTGATATTAAAGCGTTTGTAAAAGAACAAAAAAAGAAAAAATTGATGGAAATGATGAATAATGCAGAAGGCGGTATGCCAATGCCACCTGGAGGGATGATGCCAGGTATGCCTCCTCGCGGTATTCCTCAAGGGATGCCACAAGGAATGCCTCAGGGGATGCCACCATTTTTCCCACCTAACTTCATGCCACCTAATGGAAATCAAACGTCTCATCCATCTATGGGAATGCCTAATGCAGAAACTTTTCCAAAGGATGCGAATTCTTCCTTTAATGTAGAGGATTTAATGAAGAAAATTGATGCTAAAATTGCAGCCATTGAAGAAGAAGAAAAAGCAAATGAAAAACAACAAGCAAAAGCAACAAAAGAAAAAGGTGTTGAAGTTATTGGTGATAAAGATAGTGAACTTTATCATAAAGCACTAGATTCAGAAAAAAAAGGAAGTCAAACAAAATTAGCAATTGATGAAGATGACGATGATGATGATTTTTTTGATGACTTTTTTGATAATTAATAGAAATGGGGTTATATTATGAAATTAGATTTAAAAAATATCACTAAAAGTAACGAAAACACAACCTCACTTAGTCGTGAACAAATGCGAAAACGAATGATTTTGGTCTTTGCTTCTATTTTAGGTTTTGTTCTTCTTGTTTTGCTACTTCTGTTTCTCTTTTCTTTCTTTTTCGGAAAGAAACCAACTTATGTAGAAATTGAAAATATTATGAAAGATGCTGCTATTGAATATTATAAAAATCATAAAGGAAGACTTCCTACTGATAATCAAACAGTAGAAGCAGTGGATGATGATATCTTAGTACGAAATGAATATATGAAACCACTTAGCAAATATTTAGAAGAGGGAGTTCACTGTCTTGGTAAAGTTGAAGTGGACTATAACAATGGAAATTATATTTATACACCTTATTTAGAATGTGGGAAAGCTTATTCTACAGTAGAACTTCGTAAAAAGGTTCTGGAACGCGAAAAAACAGTTACGAGTGGTTATGGTTTATATAATATGAATAACGAATATGTTTATCGTGGTGAAGTAGTGAATAATTATATTACATTAGATGGTGATGTTTCTGAAAAATCATTATGGAGAATTGTTAAGTTTACTCAAACTGGAGAAGCTGTTTTAATAAAAGAGAGAGTTGCGACTTCTGCTTGGGATGATCGTTATAACTCTGTTACCTTGAATCGTAATGGTATTAATGATTATGGTCTTAGTAGGATCAGAGAAGTACTTAAAAAACTTTATCTTTCCGATGATGAAAAAGTTAGAGTGTTGACAAAGAAGGCTCGAACTAAACTGGTAGCATTTAATCAGTGTATTGGAAAACGTAGTGATAGTCAAAACGTGAATGATAACTCTCTTGAATGTGCTTTGACTGATTCTAATCAAACAATGGGACTTCTTACTGTTTCTGATTTTTTGAATGTATCTACTGATCCTGCTTGTAATCAACCTTATTCTAAAGCATGTCAAAATTATAATTACTTAAATGTTGATTACCCTTGGTGGCTTGCTACTGCTAGTGCTGATGATACTAGAAGCGTTTTTTCTGTCAATGCTAATGGTTATTTAACAAAAATGGCAGCTTATACTACTTATTCTATTCGACCTGTTGTTCATCTTAGTAGTAAAGCGATGTATGATGGTGGAAAAGGTACTATTACAGATCCTTATAAAATTAGATAACATATGGGGAAAAGAACTATTTTGATATAGTTCTTTTTCATATAATATGTTGAGGTGTTTTAGATGAAGGATATTTCAGTTACGGATTTGGATGCCATTATTCAAGATACAAACAGTAAAATTATTGACTTGCGCGATAATTATATTTATCAACTTGGTACGATTCCAACCGCTATTAATATTCCTAGTAATTTTTTAATGACTATGCCTGAGGAATATTTAGATCATTCTACTCACTATTATTTATTTTGTGATTATGGTGTGAAAAGTAGTAAAGTAGTTCGCTATTTAAGAGAACGTGGTTATCATGTTTACAATATTAATGGTGGCTATCACGAATATTCTAATAAGCTATCGTTTTAAATTTATCTAAAATAGTTAAAAATAAGAAAAGAAGATGGCATTATGTCCAAATTCTTTTTTCTTCGCCTTTTAAAATTGGACTCTTTGTACTATAATATAAATAGGGTGAAGAAATTTGGTAAATGCAATTAACTATTTAGTAGATCATGCAACAGACTTATTACAAATGGGTGGACCTCTTATGGGAGTGTTTTTAGTATTCTTAGAATCTGTGATTCCTATTTTACCACTTGGGGCATTTATTACTTTAAATATGAATGCTTTTGGTTTTATTATTGGTTTTCTTATTTCGTGGGGTTCTACTTGTTTTGGATGTTACATATCTTATCTTGTCTTTTCTTCTTTTTTAAGTCGATATTTTTATCGGTTTTTATCCAAAAAAGATGCGAAAAAGATTAAGAAAAGTATGGAAAAGATTAAAAAAATGTCGCTTTCTAATTTAGTTGTTGTTATTGCATTACCTTTTACACCAGCATTTTTGATTAACATTGCATCTGGTCTTGCCGGTGTTGACAAAAAGAAATTTTTAATTGCCATTTTGGTAGGAAAGCTTTCCATTGTTTATTTTTGGGGAGTGATTGGTACTAGTTTTTTAGAGAGTATGACTGATATAAAAACGATTATGATTATTTCAGTAATGCTCGTTATTGCTTACTTTGTTTCAAAATATATTAGTAAAAAAACGCATGTTGACTAGGAGGTGATTACATGAACCAAAGTATTCAAAATATTTTAAATCACTTAAATCAGCCATCTTTAGTAGACGATTATAAAAGGGAGTTAGGAAGTAGGTGTGATTATTCGCATTTACCAATTGCACCATCTATGATTCCTGATGATCAGACTTTGGTACTTTTAAATAAAGATGTGAAAAGAGATTATGACCTTTTAGTTGGTCTTTCTAATCATGAACTTGCTTCCATTGAATATCCTTTTGTTATTCTTGGAAATCGTCAAGAAGTAGATCATAACAGTGTTATCTTGTTAGAAAAATTTGTTTATTGTTATGATATTGAGTCTACTTTATCTTCGAGGAAGGTTGATATAGATCCGTTTAAGTTATTAGATGCTTTAACAGATCCTAACTATGATGTTATTGTTTGGGGAAGAACGCATGGGACACTTAGTGAAGAAGAAAAGAAGGATTCTTCTGTTTCTAGGCTTAGTTTAGATTATAGAGAAAAATACAATATTCGAGAGGATGAATTTAATATTCGTCTTGATGAACTTGATGAGTATTCTATGATTGTAGATACTGTAGAAAACCAGGATTTTGGAAAAGAGGTTTATCAAATTACGATTATGCCAACTGGGGAAGTTGCTATGTTAGGTTCTTTTGATTCTCAGTATCAAAAATTTGAAAATATTGGAGTTGTTACAGGGGATGATATTAGAACTTTGCCAGTAGATAATTTTGATCCCAAATTTGCGACTCAAAATGTGAAGAATAAGAGAGGTAAGTAAATGGAATATGTAGTAATTGGACTATTAGTTGTTATTTTGATTTTGGTAGTGGTTTCACTTTTTAAAAATATTAATGAAGGTAATATTACAGAGCGATTAGGACGTGTTGAAGTAAATGTCATGAAAGAACTGGGTGATTTTAAAAATGATTTAACTCGTAATATGAATGATGATTTTACGAGGCTTAATGAACAAGTAGAGAAGCGACTTATTTTGATTAATGAAAAAGTAAATGAGCGGCTTGATCAGAATTTTGAAAAGACCAACAAGACTTTCACTTCTGTCATTGAAAGACTTAGTAAAATTGATGAGGCTCAGAAAAAGATAGAAACTTTATCTACTGATATTGTTTCTTTACAGGGAATATTAACCGATAAGAAAAGTCGTGGTATTTTTGGAGAGGTAAATTTAAAACATATTTTAGCCAGTGTTTTTGGTGAAAAGAATGATTCTCTTTATATGTTACAGTATACTTTTCCAACTGGTGTTATTGCTGATAGTGTCGTTTTTGCACCAGAACCTTTAGGAACGATTGCGATTGATTCTAAGTTTCCACTTGAAAACTATCAACTTATGGTAGATAGAAGTATTACCAAAGAGGAACGGGATCGATATGAAAAGCTTTTTAAAATGGATGTGAAGAAACATATTGATGCGATTAGCAGTAAATATATTATACCTGGTGTAACAGCAGAGCAGGCTATTTTATTTTTGCCAGCGGAAGCTATATTTGCAGAAATTAATGCTTATCATCAGGATTTGATTGATTATGCTTATAAAAGACGTGTTTGGCTTACGTCACCTACGACTTTGATTTCTACACTTACTGTTGTTGAAATGATTGTAAAAAATATAGAGCGAGATAAATATACTTCTATTATTCATGAGGAACTAAACAAACTTGGATTGGAGTTTTCTCGTTATAAGGAGCGCTGGGATAAATTGTCTCGTAGTATTCAAACTGTTAATAAAGACATTGAGAGTGTTTCTATTACTGCAGATAAAATTACTAAAAAGTTTGATTCTATTAATCGAGTAGAAGTAGGACTTTTAGAACATGATGAGACAGAATAAGAAAAGTAAACTAGTTTTGTAGTTTACTTTTTTTGTACCTAATTCCAAAAATTCTACATATTTTTTTATATAACTCCTGTAAAATGAGTATCACAAAGGAAGATACTTTATGATATAGAAAAACTCCCATATTTTGCTATTTT
>CAJUCU010000013.1:27253-28740 GCA_910585335.1 uncultured Bacilli bacterium | reverse complement strand
GTGATACAGAACGTTATCTTACTGTAAAACTAGATCAACCAATGCATATATCAGCAGTAGAGTTTGTACCAGCAGGTGGTGGAAATGGAAAAATCTATGATGGAACCGTATGGGGAAGTATGGATGGAGAAAACTGGACTGTACTTTCGCAAAAGAAAGGTATTACTTATACTAACCAAGCAAACACATTGATAGATACGATAGCAAATATCAAAAGTTTCGATATAGAAGTTCCACAAAAAGTGCAATATGTAAAAATAGTAGCCGATAGATCAAATGGAAATTGGTTTGCCGCACGTGCCTTTAACTTCTATGAAGATACAACAATCAGTAAAAATCCAACTGCTGAGATAGAATATAGTACGAAAGAACCAACAACAGAGCCAGTAACAGCCAAGTTGGTAAATGCAAGTGCCAATATTACAATTATAAATAATGATGGTAAAGATACTTATGTATTTAATGAAAATGGAGTGTTTACATTTGAATTTCAAGATGAAAAAGGACGTAAAGGAAAGGCAACAGCGAAAGTAGATTGGATTAAAAAGAATGACAATCCATCACAAGAAAAGCCACAACCAGAAAAACCAACAACGCCAAAACCTACGAACCCTACTAAGCCAAATAGACCAACCATCTCCGTTCCTGAGGTAATAAAACCAGTAACAGATACAGTAGAAAAAACAGATCAAAATATAAGCAACAACAAAAAAACATATGGAACAAATAAAGTGACTGTTACATTACCTAACAATATGATTGCCAAAGACGAAACATTAAAAGTAGAAAACTTAACTCTTCCGAATCATTTACAGGAAGAAATAGGACCAAATAGAGAAAATGATTATTTTGAGATTTATTTTGAAACAGGGGTAGGACAAAAACATGAAATTACAAATACAACCATGGAAATAACGGTTCAAATTGACTCTACAAAACAATTATTAGATGTATATGCTATCAATGCAGATGGAACATTAAAGAAGCTATCTTATAAAAAAGTAGGAGCGAATAAAATAACAATAATTACTACTAAGCTTGGAAAATATGTACTGTCATATGAAAAAAATAACGAAGAGAAAGTGGAAGTAGAACCAGAAAAAAATAAAGAAAAGACTAGTAAAATAACAAAAGAACAAGCACCTAAAATAGTGATTGTGGTAATTACAGTTATTGTCCTATTAGGAGTAGTGATTCTAACGATGATCAAAAAGAAAAAAGAGGAAGTAGAAGTCATTTAAAAAACTTTTCACAAAAACTGTGGAAAGTTTTTTTTGGTATGAAAGAATTGTATCAAGAAAGTAGATAATAAACAAAAACTGTGGAAAACATTTAGGAAAAATTGGTATTTTTCAATTTACAAATAAATAAACTTTTGTTATAATACATACGAGCAAAGAAAATGCTCCTTGCTACTATGTAGCCGTTAGTCCAAAAGGAGGTGTAAAAAGATGAACAAGTACGAAGTAATGTTTATCGTAAAACCA
>CAJUCU010000013.1:20779-27243 GCA_910585335.1 uncultured Bacilli bacterium | reverse complement strand
GAAGCACAAATTACAAAAGCTGCTGAAGAACTAAAGAAGGTTTTAACAGATAACAAAGCAAAACTTCTAGAAGAAAAAGCAATGGGACAAAGAGAACTTGCTTACGAAATTAAGAAGTTTAAAACAGGATATTACTTTTTATTTGTAGTAGAAGCAGATTCCACTGCAGTAAGTGAATTTGACCGTATTGCAAAAATTAATGAAAATATCCTTCGTCATTTAATTATTAAAGTAGAAGATTAAGATTGTGAGGATGTACTATGAATAAAGTTTTTTTAATTGGTCGCTTGACCAGAGATCCAGAACTAAGATATACAGGGAATAATACTGCAGTAGCATCATTTTCCATCGCTGTAAATAGAAATTTTACAAATCAAGCAGGTGAGAGAGAAGCTGATTTCATCAATATTGTAGTATGGAGAAAACAAGCAGAAAATGTGAAAAATTATCTAACACAAGGAAGCCAAGTGGCAATTGATGGAAGAATTCAAACGAGAAGCTATGATGATAAAGATGGACAAAAAAGATATGTTACTGAAATTGTAGCAGACAATGTAGAGTTCCTAGGTTCAAAAGGTGGAGCAAATGCAAGCGCTCCTCAATCATCTGCCGCATCTACATCTACAGAACCAACACCATATGACTTTGCAGCACAAAGTGAGCAATCAAAAACAGATGTTGATAGTAATCCTTTCGCTGACTTTGGATCAAGTATTGAAATTAGTGATGATGAATTACCATTCTAGAAGGAGGTTAGAAAATGGCAGAATTTTACCGCAAAAAGAAAAAAGTATGTATGATGTGTACTGGTAAAAAAGTAAATTACAAAGAACCAGAAACATTAAAAAGATATATCAACGAAAAAGGAAAAATTGTTCCACGTCGTATTACTGGAAACTGTGCACGTCATCAACGTGTTATTGCTAGAGAAATCAAAAAAGCTCGTGCAATTGCACTGATGCCATATACAAGATAAACAGGGAATTATCCTGTTTTTTTATGGTAATAATTAGACAAAGTAACGCTTTTATTATATAATAAGACTAGGGTTTAATTCATAAGGAGGCACTATGCTAATTGTTGAAAAAAAGAAGGAATTAAGAAGAGAACTTCGGAAAAGTAATAACATCTTCATCATGGCACATAAAAATTTAGATTTAGATGCGATTGGTAGTTCTATTGGTATGTATAACATATTAACAAAACAAAACAAAAACTGTTATCTAATCATAGATGAAAAGGAACAAGAACCAGGAGTAGCAAAAGTACTAAGAGAGCTAGAAGGGTGCTTAAATATCATAGAAAGTACACAAATAGAAGAATGCTTATCTAAAGTAGATAGTAATAATTTATTGTTAATATTAGATACAGCAAAAACTGATTTAGTACAGAGTAAAAAAGCCTTAGATTATTTTGGAAGAAAAATAATAATAGACCATCATGAACCAGGGAAAACATCTATCAAAAATGTCACACTAGAAATTATAGATGATCATGCTTCATCAACTTGTGAAATGGTTTGCCAATTAATTGAAGCATATAAAGTAGAAATAGACCCATATTACTGTACTGTTATTTTATCAGGAATTGTATTAGATACGAATAATTATACTTTAAAAACAACCAATGACACCTTTTATGCTGCATACTACTTAACCACATTAGGTGCCAGTGTAAAAAAAGTGCAATACTTATTAAAACAGGACCTAAAAGACTATACAGAACGCCAAAAGTTATTAACAGGAATCAAAATGGTAAATAATAACATTGCTGTAACCAAAGGTTCACCCTATACTATCTATAGACGTGAAGACTTAGCTAAAACAGCCGATACACTTTTATTCTTTGATGATGTAGAAGCTTCCTTTGTAATAGGAAAAATTGGAAAAGACACTATTGGTATTAGTGGAAGAAGTATGGGAAATATGAATATTCTGCCAATTCTTGAAAAACTAGGTGGTGGTGGTGAAGATTATAATGGTGCTGCCAAATTTGAGAATATAGCAATTAGCAAAGTCGAAGAAAAATTAATGCAAGCGTTAGCAAAAAAGAAGAGGTGATTATATGCAAGTGATTTTCATAAAAGACCTAAAAAAGAAGGCAAAAAAAGGGGATATTAAGGAAGTAGCCGATGGTTATGCCGAAAACTTTTTAATTAAAAATGGTTATGCAGTAAAATCAAATACCAAAAACTTAAATCAATTAAAATACGAACAACAACGAGATGCCAAAAAACAAGAACAACAAAAAGAAGATGCTTTAATTTTAAAGAAAAAACTAGAAAAATTAACATTAGAATTTAAAGTAAAAACAGGTGAGGGAGACAAAGTATTCGGTAGTATTAGCGTAAAACAAATAAAAGATGCACTTTTAAAAGAAGGCGAAAAAATAGAAAAATCCATGATAGAACTTGATGTTCCAATTGCTTCTTTAGGATTTCATTATGTAAAAATCAATCTATATCCTAAAGTAGCAGCAAAGGTAAAAGTTCACGTAGTAAAGTGAGGTGACGATAATGGCAGGAAAGACAATGCCCCATAATATAGAAGCAGAAAAGTCTGTACTAGGAGCCTGCTTTTTATCAAAACATGCACTAGAAAAATCATGTGAATCCCTTCTAGCAGAATCATTTTATAATGATGCAAACAGTAAAATATTTTCATGCCTACAAAAATTATTAGAAGAGCATACCCCAGTAGATTTAACAACTGTTACGACATCATTAAAAGAAAAAAACATTTTAAAAGAAATAGGAGGAGTAGAATACTTAACTGAAATCGTTAATTTTGTTCCTACAGCAGCAAATATTGACTATTATATTAAAAAGGTAGAAGAATCAGCAATTCTTAGAAATCTAATAGAAACTGCAACCGATATAGCAACAACTGGCTATAATACTGAAGAAAGTGTAAACGAAACACTAGATACAGCCGAAAAGAAAATTCTAAATATTGTTAAAAATCGGAAATCTAGTGAATTTAGAACAATCCAAGATGTTCTGTTAAAAACAAGAAATGATTTGGAACGTTTAGCGGAAACCAAAGGAGAAATTACTGGTCTTGCTACCGGTTGGTATGATTTAGATAAATTAACATCAGGATTACATGAAAATGAATTTATTATCATTGCCGCACGTCCCGCTATGGGAAAAACGGCTTTTGCCTTAAATTTAGTAACGAATATTGCAAGAAATAATAATAAGGCAGTTGCCTTATTTAATCTAGAAATGGGTGCTGAGCAATTAGCACTTCGTATTCTCTCATCCCTAGGTCAAGTAGAAGGATATAAACTTCGTACAGGGAAGTTGATGAATGATGATTGGAAACGTGTCAATGAAGCTATAAGCCAATTATCTGATACCAATATCTTTATCGATGATACTCCAGGAATTACAATCGGAGAAATTAGAGCAAAATGTAGACGTCTTGCCAGTAGTGAAAGAGGACTAGGGATTGTCATCATCGACTACTTGCAGTTAATATCAGGTGGAAGAAATTATGGAAGCAATCGTCAACAAGAAGTTTCAGATATTTCAAGAAGTCTAAAAACGCTAGCAATGGAACTACATATACCCGTTATTGCTTTAGCACAGTTATCACGTCAAGTAGAAGCTCGTGAAGATAAAAGACCAATTATGAGTGACTTACGTGAATCAGGTTCTATCGAGCAAGATGCTGATATTGTTTCGTTCTTATATCGAGATGATTATTACAATAAAGAAGCACGTAGAGAAGATGATACAAGTATTAGTGAACTAATCATTGGAAAACATCGTAATGGACCAACCGCAACTATTGAATTACTATTTAAGAAAAACACCTCTACATTTGTTAATTTAAAAAGAGAATTTAAAGAAGAAGGATAGGTGATATCTATGAAAAAAAGAAGTCTTTATACATTTTTTATAGCGATATTATTGATAAATATTTTTACAGTAGGCTACAAAAAATTCGAACAAGAGCCACAAACTGTTTATCGTGTATATCTAAAAGGAAAATCAATTGGACTAATCAAATCAAAAAAAGATTTAGAAGAATATATCGATAAAGAACAAGAACACTTAAAAAAGAAATATCAAGTAAATAAAGTTTATATTCCATATGACTTAGATATAGTAAAAGAAATAACCTATAATAATAAAATATCAACAACGAAAGCAATTTATGAAAAAATTCAAGACAAGTCACCCTTTACAATAAGTGGATATGCCATTGTAATAAAAGGATTAAAAACTCAAAATAATGAAGGTAAAAAATTCACAACGAAAGACCAAACCATTTATGTACTAGACCGAAAAGTATTTACAAGTTCACTAGAAAAAGCAATTAAATCATTCATTAAAGAAGAAGATTATGAAAATTTCAAAAATGATAAACAAAAAGAAATAAAAGATGTCGGTAAAATTATCGAAAACATCTATATCGAAAATAAAATTACAATCAAAAAACAAAATATTCCAGTAACTGCTACTATCTATATGAATGAAGAAGACTTAAGTAAATATTTGTTATTTGGAACAACCAAAGAACAGCAAAAATATGTTGTAAAAGAAGGCGATACGATTCCAGATGTTGCTTTTAATAATAAAATATCAAATGAAGAATTCTTAATTGCCAATCCACAGTTTAAAGATGAAAGTAGTCTATTATTTCCAGGACAAGAAGTAACAATTGGAATTTTAAAACCACAGTTTAATTTAATTGAAGAAGATCATATTGTAGAATATCAAGAAAAGAAATACACGACAGAAATTCGTTATGATAATAGTAAGATGGTAGGTCAAGAAGAAAAGATTCAGGAAGGCGTGAATGGTCAAAATAAAGTAACTCAAAAAATAAAGAAATTAAATGGTGATGTGAATAACGTAGTTATAACCAATACAGAAGAAATTAAACCGGTTACAAATGAAATTATTGTTAAAGGTGGAAAGAAAAGCAGTTATAATGCATGGAACGGTGGAGGAAGTGCTCCAGCAAATGTTGGAGAATGGTACTGGCCAACCAGAGTGCCATATTATATAAGTAGTGGCTTCGGTTATCGTTGGGGAAGCTTACATGATGGGGTAGATATCGCTGGATGTGGAGAAGGTTCACCAATTTATGCGGCACAATCAGGAACAGTTGTAAAATCAGGAGTTGGAGTATTCAATGGTGCAGGAGAGGTAATCTTAATTGATCATCATAATGGCTATTACTCAATGTATCCACACTTGTGTAGTGGTTGTCGTTATGTAGGTGTAGGTGCTACTGTTACGAAAGGGCAAGTAATTGGTGGTATGGGTCACACTGGATTTGCAACAGGAACACACTTACACTTCTCAGTTTGGAGAGGTTATCCTTACCGTGGAGGAGTGGCAATAAACCCACTAACTCTATATTAAAATGAAGATAAAAACATTAGCCAGCGGCTCAAAAGGAAATGCAAGTATTATCCTTTGTGGAAAGACAAAGTTATTAATTGATATAGGCATCAGCTATCTAAGTCTAAAAAGAAAATTAGAAGAATCAAAGCTTTGCCTAGAAGATTTTGATGCCCTTTTAATAACGCATACCCATGCTGATCATATTAAAGGGCTTTCTTCTTTGACAAAACATTCTAATATTTGTGTTTACATAAAAGAAGGAATGTATGAAGATTTAAAAGATAAGTTATATAACGACAATATCTATTATATGGAAGACGAGTTTATGATTCGTGATGTAAGTATTGAATTAATCCATACCTCACATGATGCGCCTTCCTCTGTAGGATACATTATTACATATCAAAATAAAAGCCTAGTATATGTAACAGATACAGGTTATATCAACAGAAATTATCTAACAAAAATGAAAGCAAAAGATATCTACTTAATCGAAAGCAATCATGACGAGAAAATGTTAATGGAAGGGCCCTATCCTTATTATTTAAAACAACGAGTAATCAGTGATAGAGGTCACTTATCGAATAAAACGACTGCTAAATATTTAGAAAACTTAGTAGGGGAAAATACAAAATATGTTATTTTAGCCCACTTAAGTGAAAAAAATAACACCGAAGATTTAGCGAAAGAAGCAGTATGTAGTAAACTAGAAAACAAAAATATTGAAGTTTTAATAGCAAGACAAGAGGAAGAAAGTCCCTTTATTGAGGTATAAATATGAAAATAATTTGTGTTGGAAAATTAAAAGAAAAATACTGGAATGATGCAGTAGCAGAATACCAAAAGAGATTAACAAAATATACACATCTAGAAATAATAGAAGTAAAAGATGAAGGTCTCGTAGAAGAAAGTAAGGCAATTGAGAAAGAAAAAGAAAAGATAGAAAAATATCTATGCGAAAAAGATTATGTTATTACTTTAGAAATAGAAGGATGCGAATTAACAAGTCCAGAGTTTTCTAAACAACTAGAAAAGTCTCTCATCGAAAATAGTAATATTACATTTATAATCGGAGGAAGTTACGGATTAAGTGATAGTATCA
>CAJUCU010000013.1:12508-20769 GCA_910585335.1 uncultured Bacilli bacterium | reverse complement strand
TTTCCCTCATCAAATGTTTAGAGTAATGCTATTAGAACAAATTTATCGTGCATATAAAATTATGAATAATGAATCATATCATAAATAAAAATAGGAAGTGAAAAAAATGATTGGAAACGCTTGGGATGAAATCTTAAAAGAAGAATTTGAAAAAGAATATTTTAAAAGTCTAATAAAATTTGTAGAGGAAGAATATAAAAACAAAACTATTTTCCCACCACAAAATGAAATATTTAATGCTTTTCGTTATACCCCTTATGACAATGTTAAAGTAGTAATATTAGGACAAGATCCTTACCATGGAGAAAGACAAGCGCAGGGACTATCTTTTTCTGTTCGAAACGAAGTAGGAAGACCTCCCTCACTACAAAATATCTTTAAAGAAATAGAAAGTGATTTAGGACTTAAAATGTCAAAAAATAACTCTCTTATCCCATGGGCCAAAGAAGGAATACTGTTATTAAATGCTGTTCTTACAGTAGAAAAGGATAAGGCAGCCTCTCATAAAGACCAAGGGTGGGAAAAATTTACCGATGCTGTGATTCAAAAAATAAATGAAAAAAATACACCAGTAGTTTTTATTCTATGGGGAGCTTATGCTAGAAATAAAAAGACATTAATTACCAATCCTATCCACTGTATTATAGAATCTCCTCATCCATCCCCATTTTCGGCTTATAATGGTTTCTTTGGTAGTAAACCATTCTCAAAAGCTAATCATTTCCTAGAAAAAAACAACATAAAACCAATCAACTGGCAAATATAAAATAAGTCACACCAAGTCAAAAACAGTAAAATAAATTAAAATACTGTTTTTTCTTTACAATTTTATTTAAAACTAAGAAAGAAAAATGCTATAATTTGAATAAGAAGTATAAGATAATAAAGAGAAATCATATTAAAGGAGAAACATATGAATGAAGAAAAAAAGACCCCCAAAATTTTAAAACGAGTATTATTAATAATAGGAATTATAATAACTATAATATTAAGTTTCTTAGTTATTTTTGTGATTAAGGATTTACAGCAAGAGGAAATACTAAAAAAAGAAATCGTGAACTATTCCAATAAAGAACTAGCCACAGATAATTTTCAAATAGAAATTAAAACAAAAGGGGATTATGCCCATGTTGAAAGAACAATAAAAAAATATTACAAAGAACTATCTGATAATGTAAAAGAAATCAATTCCTATTTAACCAAAGATGAATTTACGAAAATACTATCCGCTGAAAATTTAACGACAGATCATCCTGATTTTATATTAAGTCGTTCCACTGTAAAAGATATGAAAGAAAAAATGCAAACTTTACTTGCAAATATTGAAAAACTATGTGATGAAAAAGTAATAAAAGAATTCATAGATAAAGAAAAATTAAAAGATCAAGAATATTATTATGATTTATACTTAGAATTAATGTATACAAAGAAAGATTTAAAAGAATTACAAAAAGTAAAAGAAAAAATGCAAACTTTATCTGCTACTTTAAATGAATTTTTGGATAAAGTCGATGAAATGCTAATTTATTTACAAGTAAACGATAATCAAGTAGAATATAAAAATAATCAAGTTCTATTCAAATCGGAATCCTCTCTTGCTGGATATAAAAAACTATTAACCGAGCTTCAAGTCATTGCTAATAAGTTTACAACAATCGATTCAAATAAAAGCCCAGCAGGAAGTCAAATATAAAACGCAAATTTCTAAATTAGAAACTTGCGTCTTTTTAATGATTATTTTTTTAATATTTCATAAATCTCTTTTTTCTCAGTAGAATATAAATCTTTTCTTTTAAAATGAAAAAGTAAACGAATGATATTGGATGGAAAAGATTGAATTAAATGATTAAACTCAACCGTATTATCGTTATAGAATTTGATAGATGCTACTAAATCTTCATCATTATCTTCTAAATCTTCTAAATGATGAACAAAATCTTTATTTTTAAGTAGTTTCTCATAGTCTCCAATAATTTTTAAGATATCCATATGACTATTTTTTAAAAATTCATTTGCTTCAAAATGATCTTTCTCTTTTGTACGAATCAAAGAAAAATCATCTAAAAAATCTTTTTCTTTTGTATTTTCTTGAATGATGGGAATAATCCTAGAAATACATTCTATTTTTTTTTGCAACAAGATATCGATATTATTTTCCGCTTCATTAATACGAATCATTAAATAATCAAATTTATGATAATAAACAAGTATGGTACTACCTATAATAATAGCGATAAATACAAGAATAGCAAGGATAATATAAAGCATGAAACCACCTCTTTAGCATAAAAACATTATACCAAAATAAAAAGAATGATACAACCATTCTTCTTTAATTATGTATTATCCGCTCTGGAAATATAACATAACCTAAATACACTAACCACAAAATAACATAACTACCATCATCTTGTTCTAAAACAGCATAATCCCGTCCAGAGTCTCGAATAATTCCTTTAAAAACACGATCTCTCCATTCTACAGAATCAGCATAAGACATATAAAACTCAGCATATTTACCCATATTTAATTTTAATAAGCTTTCTGCATACTCCTCAGGAGATAAATTAATAGCATTTCCATTCGAAGAATTAGGCACGTTTTGATAAGGTGGCATTGTACCAGTATAATTAGGTAACGCTGTATTTGGATAATTAGGATTCATAACATTCCCTCTTTCTTACAATTAACTTTATGCCAAAAAGAAGGAAATATTGCTAAAATTTAACTCTTTTTACTATTCGTAAGTTTTTCATCGAACACAGTATCAGCGATGGTAGGCTCTGTTCCTTTGATAAAATACATAAGTTTCTTTTTGGTACTATTTTCATTTGCAGGCTTTCCTGAAATAGGTTCCACTAAAACTGTAGAAACATTCTCTGGCATCTCATACCAATTATCCGCTTTTCCTTGTTCATAAAACTCCATATTTTGATACCAAATATTTTGTGCATACTTATATTCTTTCGAAGTCAAAGATTGATTGTCATCATAGCCAACCCAGACTGCTGTAACAATATCTTTATTATAACCAATATACCAGTTATCCGATTCAGTAGTTCCAGATTTCAAAGCATATTTATGAGTAAGTTTAGGTGCAAGGGAAATTGCAGTTGGATAATTGTAATCGACATAATCGGCATCGTAGGTTGCAGTTAACATATTATTTAGAATGAAGGTTAGACTTTTATCAAGCACTTGTTTTTTATCCGTTTTAGCTTGATATAAAACTTTACCATCATGATCTTCTACTCGTTCAATTAAGTGAGGAGTAATACGGTATCCCTCATTAGCAAAAGCACTATAACCAGCAGCCATTTCAATAATGCTAATTTCCTTAGTACCAAGTGGAAGAGAGGCAACATCTTCAAGATTCGCTGTAATACCAACTCTTTTTGCTACATCGATTAATGCTTCACTCCCTAAAAACATATGAGTTTTAACAGCATATATATTTTCTGAATAGGCAATAGCAGTAGCCATAGAAATCGCTTTTCCACCATATAAGTCATTATTATTTTTAGGAGAATAAGTAGAATTGTTAGCAAAAGTAAAAGTTGTTTTTTCACTAGTAAAGGAAGAACTAGAAGTAAATCCATTTTCAAGTGCAGCATAATAAAGATAAGGTTTCATAGTAGATCCTACTTGTCGCAAAGAGCTAGTTGCCCGATTATATTGAGAACGAGTATAATCTCTGCCGCCAATCATTGCCACAATTTTACCATTATTAGGATTCATCATAACAGTAGAAACTTGAAGGTTGGAGTCATCAGGAAACTGTTCTTTCACTGTTTTTTCCAAATTCATTTGAGCACTCATATTTAAACTAGTATATATCTTAAGACCTTTTGTTTTAGAATAAGAACTAGGAATCGAAGAAATTCCTTCTAATTCTTTTAATACAGCATCTTGATAATACATTACAGTATTTAAGGTTGTGTCCCCTTCTTTTCCAATAAATTTTAGTTCTTCACGATAAGCTGCCTCTTTTTCATTTTCTGTAATGTCCCCATTTTTGACCATTAAATTTAATATGAGAAGTTGCCTTTTTTTTGCAGCTTCTAAATCCACAAGAGGGGAATAATTAGAAGGGGATTTGGGAATTCCTGTCAAAAGAGAGGCTTCAGCTAGACTCAAATCTTTTGCCTTTTTATTAAAATAAAACTTAGAGGCGTTTTCAATTCCATACATCCCATGTCCATAATTAATCGTATTAAGATATCCCTCTAAAATTTCATCTTTATTGTAATGAGACTCAATTTCAATGGTATACCACATTTCCTCTAGTTTTCTCTTCCAAGTTTTATCAAAATCTAAAAATAAGTTTTTGGCATATTGTTGTGTAATTGTAGAAGCCCCTTGCTCAACAGATTTCGAAGTAATATTAATATAGGTTGCTTTTAAAATTCGTAAAAGATCAAATCCTTTGTGTTTATAAAAGTTCTTATCTTCAGCGGCAATCGTTGCATGAATTAAATGTGGTGAAATATTTTTAAGTTCTACCCATTTCTTAGAACCACTTCCTTGAAAGAACATCTCGCCATTATGATCAAAAATAGCAAGACTATTCGCCCCGTTAATTTCAAGTTTAGGAGAAAGTCGCGCATAAGTATAGGCACCAATAACCAAAATAAGAAAGAACAACATCGAAAAACAAGAAAATTGAATCAGTTTTTTTAAATATTTTTTCATAAATGTCACCTTCTACAGTTAGTATGAAAAAATAATTTTTAAATATGTATGATTTTTATATAAGTTATGCTATAATTTGGAGTAGAATTTTATTTGTGGGGTATTCTATGATAAAAAAGAAAGCAAATATTATATTAGTATCGCCAAAAGAAGAAATAGCAGAAGAAACAATAATAGAAGAACAAGAGGGAATTTATTATTTTTCACTAAAGGATAATAGTAGACATCGTTTTTCAATAAAAGATAAGAATCTAATTCGCGAAACAGGCGAAATGATGCTAGAATTAGATTTTAAAAATGAGAAAAATAGTAAAATATATTTAAAAAAGGAACACCTAGAATATAGCCTAGACTTAAAAACAAGAAAATGCGAGATAACTCCTAAAGCGATAAAAATAGAGTATGAGTTAAATGAAGTAGAATATTTATTTAAAATAGTATGAGAAGGTGATAGTATGAGTATCATAAAAGAATTAGAAAAAGAAGTAGAAGAGAAAATAAAAAAAGCGGGTTACAAAAGTGAAAACTTTGTCTTTACTCCATCATCACGTCCTGACCTTGGTGATTATCAAATTAATGATGCTATGGCTTTGGCCAAAGTATATCAAGAACCACCTCGTGCCATTGCTGAAAAAATAGTCAAAGAACTAGAGATGGATAATCGTTTTACAAATATTAATATTGCAGGACCAGGCTTTATCAATATCACACTATCTGATGAGTTTTTAATTAGTAGTATGAATAAAATATTAGAAGATATCAATAATAATATTGACCGAGTAAGTGGTAAAAAAATTATGATGGATTACGGTGGTGCTAATATTGCAAAAACATTGCATGTAGGACACTTGCGATCAGCTAATATCGGAGAAGCAGTAAAGCGTCTTGCTAGACTATTAGGACACGAAGTAATAAGTGATGTTCATTTTGGAGATATAGGAAGACAATCAGGGATGGTTATCTCAGAAATAAAAGAACGATATCCCCATCTTCCCTATTTTGATGAAGAATATAGAGGAAACTACGACAAAATAGAGTTTTCTATTACGCCAGAAGAACTAGGCGAGATCTATCCAACGGCAAGCATCAAAGCTAAAGAAGATGAAACTAAAATGGAAGAAGTAATTGAAATTACAAAAGAGTTAGAAGAAGGAAAAGCAGCATATGTTTCCTTATGGAATAAAATAAAAGAAGTATCAATAGAGGATATCACAGCAGTATATAAAAGAATAAACACAGAGTTTGACTTATTAGAAGGAGAAAGTGATTGTTATCCCTATATTAAGGAAACTATAAATATTATGGAGAAAAGTGGCCTTTTAGAAGAAAGCGAAGGAGCTAAAATTATCAACGTAAAAAGAGAAGAGGATAACAGTCCAATGCCACCGCTTGTAGTAATAAAATCAAATGATGGGACTCTTTATGCAACAAGAGATTTAGCAACAATCCACTCTAGAATGGAACGTTTTTCTCCTGATGAGATATGGTATTTTGTTGATAATCGTCAAGCTCTATATTTTGAACAAGTCTTCCGTGCTTCTATGCTAACTGGCTTAGTAAAAGAGGAAACAAAACTAGAGTTTTTTGGATTTGGAACCATGACAGGCAAAGACGGACGCCCATTTAAAACAAGAGATGGTAGTGTTATGGCATTGAAAGATTTAATTGCAAGTATCAAAGACGAGACCCTAAAAAGAATAAATATTGATATGGTAGAGGAAGAAAAAAGAGAAGAAACAGCCGAAATGATTGCCATAGCAGCTTTAAAATACGCAGATTTTCTTCCATTTAGAACGAAAGACTATGTTTTTGACCCTGTAAAATTTACGGATTTAGAAGGAAAAACAGGCCCATATTTATTATATTCTACAGTCAGAATGAAATCTTTATTAGAAAAAGTAGAAAAAGATGGAATAAAAGAAATCTCTTTCCATAAATTAAAAGGAACAAACGATAGACTACTTGCATTAACTATATTGAAAATGCCAATGGTACTAAAAAAATCCTTAGAAGTAAAATCACTAAATGAAATTGCAGAATATTTATACAAATTAACTAGTATTTACAACAGCTTTTATGCAGAAAATAAAGTTCTAACAGAGGAAGATAAACAGTTAAAAAGCAGCTGGACTGCCCTTACAAAATTGACATTTAATATAAATTCTCTACTTCTAAAAACACTTGGAATAAAAGTACCAGAAAAAATGTAAAAAGGCTTGCAATTACCCATAAGAAATGATATAAGTTTACTTGGGAATTCGGTTTAGGAGGAAATTATGAGTATTAAAAAAATGACAAAAGAAGAGTTAGAGTTATTATCAAATAAAGATATAACAAACTTACTATTAGAAGAAAGTAAAAAGCCACTGAATACTGCAGAATTATTCAAAACCATAATTAGTTTATTAGAATTACCAGCAAAAACATTTGAAAATAAAATAGGAGACTATTATACATCTCTAACAACAGATAAAAGATTTATTCTTCTAGAAGACGGCACTTGGGACTTAAAAAGTCGTCATACTTCAGATAAGGTAGTAAAAATCATGGATGAAGATGATGAAATAGAAGAAGATTTAGTAAAAGAAGAAGAGCCTGAAGAAGAAATAGAAGAAGATAATTATGACGATACCGATGAAGACTACGATGATAATGCAGAAGATGATTTAAAAGATTTGGTAGTTCTTGACGAAGATGAACTAGAATTAGAAGGATAATTCTAGTTTTTGTTTTTAATACATGATATAATACGTATGAATTAATAAGGAAAAAGGTGATTTTATGATTGAAAGATTAGAAGCAATTGAAGCGCGATTTCGAGAAATAGAAAGTGAGTTAACAAAGCCAGAGATACTATCTAATATTAATAAAACCAAGGAATTATCCAAAGAGATGAGTGATTTGGAAGAAACGGTTCGAGTATATCAAGATTATAAAAAGACAAAAGCAGCAATGGAAGAGACAAAAGAAATGCAAAAAGACCCAGATCTTGGAGAAATGGCCAAAGAAGAGCTACCTGGCTTAGAAGAAAAAAAGGCATCCCTAGAGTCTGCACTTGAAATTCTACTGATTCCAAAAGATCCGAATGATTCTAAAAATGTTATTGTAGAAATTCGTGGTGCCGCTGGTGGCGATGAAGCCAATATCTTTGCAGGAGACTTGTATAGAATGTATACAAGATATGCAGAAAAACAAGGTTTTAAATGTGATGTTTATAATGCAATTGACGGGGAAGCAGGCGGATTTAGCCAAATAGAGTTCATGATTAAAGGAAATGGAGCCTATTCCAAATTTAAGTATGAAAGTGGTTCTCACAGAGTCCAACGTGTTCCAGTAACAGAATCTAATGGACGCTTGCAAACTTCTACGGCAACAGTTTTAGTAATGCCAGAAGCGGAAGAAGTAGATATCGAAATTAAGCAAAGTGATTTAAGAATAGATATTTATCGTTCTAGTGGTTGTGGTGGTCAAGGAGTCAATACCACAGACTCTGCTGTAAGAATCACACATATTCCGACTAACACTGTTGTAACTTGTCAAAATGAGCGAAGCCAAATTCAAAATAAAGA
>CAJUCU010000013.1:0-12498 GCA_910585335.1 uncultured Bacilli bacterium | reverse complement strand
AAAGAACAAGCTATGAAAGTATTAAAAAGTAGACTTTATGAAATAAAACAACAAGAAATGGAAGAAAAGGAAGGAAATGTTCGACGTAGTAAAATAGGAACAGGGGATAGAGCTGAGAAAATTAGAACATATAACTATCCACAAAACCGTGTAACAGACCATCGAATTGGATTCACTACCAAAAATTTGGACCGTGTAATGGATGGAGACTTAGAAGATATCATTACAGCCTTAATTACTGAAGATCAAAAAAGACGCTTAGCAGGAGAAGAAGCATAAAGGAGAAAAAATGGTTAATTGTCATAATGAAAAAGAATGTCAACAATATTTAAGTGAAGAATTAGAACTAACAATCGAGCCGCCAATAACTGAAAAACCAGAATGTGATTTTATAATGTGCCCTATCTTTTTAGAACTAGAAAAAATATCATATTCAAAATTTCTACAATCACCATTGTGGACAGAAATAGATAATAGTTTATCTAAGCAAGCAACCGAAAATGCTAAGGCGATAAAAAAGGTATTAACTAAAACAGAAATGGTGAAAAAGTGAAAGTAGAAGAATTACTAATTTATGGAAAAGCACATTGTCACTCTGATTTTGCTAAGTTACTACTCGCTGATATCATAGGCAAAAATCCTTTAGAACTACTGACTTGTTTAGATTTAGAAGTAAATGAGGAATTAAGTGAAAAATACAAAAGAGCAGTAGAAGCAATAGAAAAAGGGACCCCTCTTCAATATGCACTAGGAAAAGTAAACTTTTATGGTTTAGAGTTCAATATAGATGAAAGAGTTTTAATTCCGCGTTTTGAAACAGAAGAGCTTGTAGAAAATACAGTAAAGTATATCCATGAGTTTTTCACAGAACCTGTGGATATTATTGATCTCGGATGTGGTAGTGGAGTAATCGGTCTGACTCTTGAGAAAAAAGTTTCCACTAATTCTGTGGATTTAATCGATATTAGTGAAAAAGCACTAGAAGTTACGCACAAAAACTGTGGAAAATTAAATTCGAAAGCAAACATAATAAAAAGCGATATGTTTTCGAATGTGGAAAAAAAGTATGATGTAATCATTAGTAATCCACCATATATTAGAGATGATGAAGAAATAGAAGAGATTGTAAAAAATAATGAACCACATCTAGCACTTTATGCTGGATTAGATGGCTTAGATTGTTATAGAAAAATATTAAGCAAAGTAAAACCGCATATGAAAGATAGATGCCTTATCGCTTTTGAAATTGGATATCTTCAAAAAGAAGCAATTTGTAAGCTAATAGAACAATATCTAGAAGACGTTAAAGTAATCTGTAAAAAAGACCTATCAGGAAAAGATAGAATGATATTTATTTTAAAAAATATGTAAAAAATCACAGTAAAAAGAAATATAAACACTATAATATATAAAAATATGAATATAGAGGAGTGTTTATATGGAAAAACAAAAAGTAGAATTAAAAGTAAAAGATAATTTAATTGGGATTATGAAAGTAAATGGAGTTGACTATATTTCTCTAACAGACTTAGCACATTACAAAAATCCAGAATTTCCAAATGATGTGATAAAAAAGTGGATGTCAAACAAAAATGCATTTGATTTTTATTCGTTATGGGAACAACTATTTAATAAAGAGTTTAATTCGGCGGAATTTAGCCGAATTAAAAGTGATGAAGTAGGCTATAACTGCTTTACTATGACACCAAGACAGTGGGTAAAAAGAACAAAGGCAATTGGAATCATCGCTGGAGGAGGAAGATACAGTAAAGGTACGTTTGCGCATCCTGATATAGCACTGGAGTTTGCCTCTTGGATAGATACTAGTTTCAAGCTATATCTAATCAAAGAATTTGAAAGATTAAAGACAAGTGAGGCTTATCAAGAAAGAATAGAGTGGGATGTTAGAAGAAGTTTGTCAAAAACAAACTATCGTATTCATACAGACTCTATAAAAGAAAATATATATCCAACATTAACAGATGAACAAAGAAAGTTTTGTTATAGTAATGAAGCAGATGTTTTAAATGTTGCATTATTTGGAAAAACTGCTAAAGGATGGAAAAAAGAACATCCAGATGCGAAAGGAAATATAAGAGATTATACGAGCATTTTACAATTAGTAGTTTTAAGTAATTTGGAAGTAATCAATGCAGAAATGATCCGCCAAGGAATATCACAACAAGAAAGACTGGACGTACTAAATAAAACAGCAATAAGACAATTAGAAATACTATGGAATGATAATAATCTTAAAAAGATAGAAAATAATAAAAATAACAAAAAGATGATATATAAATAATAAAATAATGAAGAAAAGAGGAAGAAAATGAAAGAGACTTACGAATTTCTAAAAGTGAAAACACAAGTAAATTATGTTGCAACAATCAATGGAGAAAGACCAAGTTGTAGACCTTTTGGAGATCCTGTTTTATTTGATAATAAGATTTATGTTCTAACAAGTAAAAATAAAAGTGTATCAAAACAAATTGCGGAAAATAATCATGTATGTATTGTTGCGTATGATGAAAATGAATGGATCCGTATTGATTGTGAACTGATAGATGATAGTGATAATATAGAGGCAAAAAAAGCAATCCTGGAAGAATTTGATTGGGCAGAAGAAGCAGGATATACTCTAGATAACCCAGACTTCCAAGTATTATATATTAGTAATGCCACTTCGACAATACTAGATGAAGAAGGTAATGAAGGAGCAAAGTTTAACTTTTGACATTGAAGTAAAAAAATGCTATAATACAGACCAATTTAGGGGGGATATAATGTCATATCAATTAAATTCTGTCGCATTACATATTACTGATGAATGTTCTGGAAAGTGTCCAATGTGTTATTATGCTAAGAAAGATACAGTAAAGCATGAAGGAAATATCGAAATTTTGAAAGCAATTTCGGATGAACTAAAAAAAGCAAATGTAAGAGAAGTAAATTTAGTAGGAGGAGATCCAGCGGAATATTCTCATATTCAAGAATTAGTGGAATATTTATCCGAGTTAGGATTAGATGTCCTAATCCTTTCCAATACACATAAATATAAAAATTCTTCAGTTGAAAAGATTGCCCCTTATATAACTTCATTAGAGGGTACTTTTCATGCTCCAACCGCTGAAGAGCATAATAGATTCAATGCTTCTCCAAACTCTTATCAAGAAATGTTTTCAAATTTAAAGAGATACGATAAAGTAAAAACGAAAGAGCAAAAACTTGGAGCCGTATTAAACGTAATGAATCATAGCTATAATCGTTTGTATGCAACATAGAGAGTTTATTGGAACAAGGATTAAATCCCGATTATGTTTTAATTCAAAGAGTAGGCTTATATGGAAGAGCAGAAGATAAAAAAGGATTTTCTTTAATACAAGAGCGCTTAGCAACCGCATTTGAACAAATTGATAAAATAAACAAAGAACTAGGTGTAGAATCTGTAATGGTAGATGCCTTTCCTCTGTGCTTAATTCCAGAAGAATATCACAAATATTTGGAAAAATGTGATTGGGGATATCACACAGCATCTCTAGATATGAATGGAAATATTACAAGATGTGCAGTGGCAAATCATAGTGGAGAAAACTTACTAGGTAATGTTTTGGAAACTCCGTTAAGTGAAATATGGGAGAACTCACCAACACTAATTAAATTCAGAAGTAAAGAATATTTAGACGATAATTGCAAAGAATGCGATATATTAGAAAAGTGTGGAGGAGGTTGTCCTACAAGTTCTGGCGACAATACTCTATCAAACGATGCACTTGTTAAAACAAAAAAATAGATAAAATAAAATACCTAGTGAATAGCAATATAGTGTTATTCACTTTTTCTGTGGAAAAAATAAAATATGTATAAAATAATAATGAATCACTCATTATGAAAGTGAAGGGTGATAATATGAAAAAAACAATGGTTTTAATCATTTTAGCAGTAGCGATGTTAGGAATATTAGGAACAGAAGAAGAGGTTGTATTAATTCCAAAAGATGCCATCCGCTTTCGAGTAATTGCATCAAGTAATAAAGAAAAAGATCAAGCCTTAAAAAAACAAGTAGCAAAAAATCTTCAACAGCAACTAAGAGAAACAATGCTAACAGCAAATAATCTAAACGATTCTAGAAAAATGCTCCAAAAAAAACTACCAGAGTTTAGCAAAAATATAGAAAATACATTGACCCAAAACAAAAGCAATGCCACCTATGATATTGATTATGGAACTCACTATTTTCCAGAAAAAAAATATAAAGGTGTAGTATATGAAGAAGGAATGTATGAATCTCTCGTAGTAACTCTCGGAAATGGAAAAGGTAAAAATTTCTGGTGTGTTCTATTTCCACCACTTTGCCTATTAGAAGCAGAAGATTCTAACGAGCAAAAGGACGTAGAATATAAATCATTTGTAAAAGAAGTAATCAACAAGTATTTTCACTAATACTATGTAATAAAATATATAAGGTGATACTGTGGAAAAGATTATTTTATATATTTTTATGGCCGTAGGACTTAGTGTAGATGCTTTTTCTTTAGCCGTTATTTATGGAATGAATAAAATAGGCAAGAAAAAGACAATTATATTAAGTATATTAGTTGGACTTTTTCACTTTTTTATGCCTTGTATTGGAAGCATAATTGGGATTAATTTATTAACAGTTTTTGTGGATAAAGCAAATTTCATTGCAGGGAGTGTTTTCTTAATCATTGCCATCGAGATGCTTTCTTCCCTAAAAGAAGAAGAAAAAATAATGTCTTTAAGCAAATTTTATCATCTTCTGTTCTTCGCATTCACAGTCAGTCTAGATAGTTTTTCCGTTGGCATTGTTCTAAGCCTAGGACATGAAACAGTAATTTTAGCAGGAACGATCTTTAGTATCATCAGTGCCATGTTTACATATTTAGGTCTAAAACTAGGCAAGTTCGTAAGTAAAAAATATAGCAACAAGGCAACGATTGTCGGTGCTTGGATTTTAATTATACTCTCACTAAAATATTTTATGGCAACATAATTTTTAAAATTTAGTAAATACTAAGAATGGTGATGTAAGTTGAAAGAAAGATATGCACAGTCCTATTTATTAGGAACTAAATATTATAATGCAGTCTTAAAAAATAAGACTTCTTACCAGAAGAGTGTGGATATAAGTAAATAAATATCCACATTTTTTGTGGAAAAAAATATAGTGAAAGCATTAGAAATCCATTGATTTTCTTGACATTGATTGTGAATTTGTCTATATTTATATTAAAGGTGATAAAGATATGTTAGTAAACACAAAAGAAATGTTACTAGATGCAAAAAGAAATCATTATGCAGTTCCACATTTTAATATAAATAACCTAGAATGGACCAAATATATTTTAGAAAAAAGCGAAGAATTAAAAATTCCCGTAATCCTAGGAGTTAGTGAAGGTGCTGCAAAATACATTGGTGGTTATCATACTGTTGTTTCAATTGTAACAGGATTAATGAAAGACTTAGGTATTACAGTACCTGTCGCTATCCACCTAGATCATGGTTCTAGTATAGATTCTTGCTTAAAAGCAATTGATGCTGGTTTTACTTCTGTTATGATAGATGCCTCTAAATATCCATTAGATGAAAATATTAATATAACGAAAAAAGTAGTCGACTACGCCCATCAAAAGGGAGTAAGTGTAGAAGCAGAAGTAGGTCATATTGGCGGAACGGAAGATAATATTACAGGAACATCGCTAAATGCAACTCTAGGAGACTGTATTACATTATATAAAAGTACAGGAATTGATTCCATTGCCCCAGCTTTAGGAAGTGTGCATGGTTTTTATCAAGGAGAGCCAAACTTAGATTTTGTTATGATGAGAAGAATAAATGAAACACTACCCATTCCCCTTGTTTTACATGGCGGAACTGGAATTCCCAATTATGATATAGAAAAAGCAATCGAGTGTGGCATTGCTAAAATTAATATCAATACAGACCTACAAGCAGTTTGGTCCAAAGCAGTAAGAAACTTTTTGCTAAAAGATGAAAAAGTGTACGATCCACGAAAAGTAATAGGAAGTGGAGAAGATAGTATCAAACAAAGAATAGAAGAAATAGTAGTATTATTTCAAACAAAAAGGGGTTAATAGGAAACAAAATAGAACTTTCTAATAAAATATAATGACAATAGTGGAGGATAAAGTATGAAAGTATTAGAAATTATTGGAGAACAAGAACTTACTGGTTCCCTTCGTGTAAGTGGTGCCAAAAATAGCGCCGTTGCCTTAATTCCTGCCGCTCTTTTAGCAGATGACGATGTCACAATTTGTAACGTCCCAGATATTACAGATATCGATTCTCTAGCAGAAATATTAAAATCCCTTGGAGCAGAAGTAAAACGGGCTAGCGAAAGCATTGTAATAGACCCAAAATCAATTAGTAATAAAGAAATACCAGAAGATTTAGCAAAAAAACTAAGAGCATCTTATTATTTTATGGGAGCACTACTTGGAAAATATAAAAAAGTAACTATGTACTTTCCAGGTGGATGCTCTATCGGTGAACGTCCCATTGATTTACATTTAAAAGGTTTTGAAGCCCTAGGAGCACAAGTGACAAACGATAAAAATAAATACACAGTAGAAGCAGAAAAGCTAGTAGGAGCTAATATTTACTTAGATATTGCAAGTGTTGGAGCCACAATTAACATTATGTTAGCAGCTGTAAAAGCAGAAGGAATAACTCAAATTGATAATGCAGCCAAAGAACCAGAAATCGTAAATGTTGCTACACTCCTAAATAATATGGGGGCTAAAATTACAGGGGCTGGAACATCAACCATCAAAATCACTGGAGTAGAAGAACTACATGGCTGTTTCCATGAAGTAATACCAGATCGAATTGAAGCAGGAACTTACTTAATCATAGGTGCATTATGTGGAAAAAATCTAAAAATTGATAATATTATCCCAGAGCATCTAGACTCTCTTATTTCCAAATTACAAGAAATAGAAGCTGATTTGGATGTAGGAGTAGACTATATCATTATAAATAAAAAAGGAAGTTATAAACCAACTAACATAAAAACACTAGTTTATCCAGGATTCCCAACAGACTTACAACAACCATTTACAGTATTATTAACACAGTGCAGTGGAAAAAGTAAAGTCACAGAGACTATTTGGGAAAATAGATTTATGCACCTACCATATTTACAAGCAATGGGAGCAGAAATCGCCCTAAAAGGCCAAAGTGCCTGCATTTCAGGACCAACTGAACTAATTGGAACTAGAGTGAAAGCAACAGATTTAAGAGCAGGCGCTGCTATGGTAGCAGCAGGACTTATTGCTAGTGGAAAAACAACGATTACAAACGTAGAACATATCTTACGTGGCTATGAACAAATCGTAGAAAAATTAACCAGTGTCGGTGCTAAAATAGAGAGTAAAGAAATATAATTTCATATACTCTCTTTTTATTTGGAGGCCGAAATGAAATACATCAAACAAATCAATCATTTAAAACATCTAAAATTAATATGTATAATTCTAACAATAACACTAGTCTATTTTATTTATATTTTAGCATCTCCCGATGATATTTCTTATTTAGCACTTGGTGATTCTTTTGCCTTAGGAGAAAATCCATACGGTGAAATTGCTTATGGTTATACAGATTATTTATCTAATTACTATGCTGAAAATCATCATTTGAAACTATATACGAAAAGGTTTGCCAATAAAGATGCCCGAATAAAAGATGTAACCCAAGATATACTACTAAATAAAAAAGTGTATGTAAATGGAAGAAGTTTGGGTCTAAAAAACGCTCTTCGAGAGGCAAATGTAATAACACTATCAGTCGGTGCTAATGATATTATTAGTCAAGTAAATATCATAGGAGAAGTAATGCTAGAAAGAAAAATGGATAATATAATAGCAACAGTAGAGACAAATTTAGATGAGCTATTAACAGAAATGAAAAAGTACAATAAAAATATTATTTTAGTGGGCTACTATAATTTATATCCACAAAATGAAACTTACCGTCTTTTATTTCAAAAAATGGATAAAAAATATGAACAAATCAGTAAAAAAAAGAATATAACCTATATTAGTCTCTATGAAAATTTCCCATATGATAAATATTTACCTAATCCCTTTAACATTCACCCATCTATTGAAGGATATCAATATATTTATCAACAAATTATAGAAAATATAAGCGTTTCTCTTGCCAAAATATAAAAAATCTGTTATATTAACAATGCATTTAATTACTATGACGAAAAAGTCATGGCGGAAGGAGTGAATCAAATGAAAAAAGGTATTCATCCAGATTATAAAGATTGTACAATTATTTGTGCATGTGGAGAAACATTTCAAGCAAAATCAAGCAAAGAAGAAATCAATGTGGAAGTTTGTTCAAAATGTCATCCATTCTATACTGGACAACAAAGTAGAAAGTCGCGCGCAGGTCGTGTAGATAAGTTCAATAAGAAATATGGTTTTGATCAAAATGAAGCTGCTTAATCGGCAGTTTTTATTTTTGTCTAAATTATGCTATACTAATAACAAATAAAGGAAATAGAGGGAGAAAAAATATGAAAATAGGTATTGCCAGTGATCACCGTGGTGTAGAATATAAAAAAGAAATTATAGAATACTTAAAAAGTAAAAATCATATTGTAGTAGACTATAGTCCAGAAAACACAGATACAGATGATTATCCAGATTTTGCTTTTAAAGTATGTGAGAATGTAGTAAAAGAGGAAGTAGAAGTAGGAATACTAGTATGTAGAAGTGGAATCGGCATGTCCATTGCGGCAAATAAAGTAAAAGGGATTCGTTGTGCTAAAATAAATTCAAAAGAAGATGCTATTTTAAGTAGAAATGACAATGGAGCCAACGTAATGACTTTTAATTATACGGATCCGATGGAGAGTATTAAAACATATATTGATGCCTTCTTAAGCGCTGAAGTAATAAGTGATGTAAGACATCAAAGAAGAATAGATAAAATAACGAGGTATGAAAATGAGCGTTAAATTTTTTGTCTATCTTTTTATTACAATAATTGTAGTTTGGGCAATGGATTCTGTAAATATAAATGCAATTTTTAAAAAAAATAAAGTAATGCAAGCTAGAGTTTTTTACTTTTTATTAGGACTTGCTATGATCTATTTAATTACTAATTTTATTATGGATTTCTTTGAATATTCAAAAATTATTTAAAAAATGAATAAAAACCTCATTTTGGTACAAACTTTTAATGAGGTGAAATTATGAAGAGAAAATTGAAGTTAAAACCCTATGTTTTACCAAGTGTGTACGTTATCTTTGTAGTAGGACTTACAATTGGAACTTATTTTATAGCAAAAAATATGCAAAAATCCAAAATAAATCCAGACTACAACTATGTATCTAGTATTATTTTAAGCAAAGATATTCCAGTTATTAATGAAACCACAACAATTGTAAAACCATATACAAGTGAAAGCGTAGAAATTGGAAAATATTACTATGATTACAAAGGAGAAGCAGCAAATCAAGAAAAATCTTTAACAAGACACGAAAATACATATATTCAAAACTCAGGTCTTGATTATAAAGCAGCAGAAGTTTTTGATGTTGTTTCTGTGTTAAATGGAACAGTAACAAAGGTAACAGAAGATGAACTACTTGGAAAAATAGTAGAAGTAAAGCATGATGATGAATATATCACTGTATATCAAAGTTTATCTGAAATCAGTGTAAAAAAAGGGGATGTAGTAACTCAAGGACAAATAATTGGAAAAAGTGGTACCAATGAACTAGATAAAGATCTAGGAAATCATTTACATTTTGAAATGTATCTAAAAGGTAAAGTAGTAAATCCTGTAGACTACATTGATAAAGAACTTCCAAAACAAGAGGAGCAATAATACATAGTGCTTCTTTTTTCATATTTTAGAATATTTCCATATATACTTTATTAGAAAGAAGGTAACTATGGAACCAGAAATATCTAAAAGAGTGATAAAAGAGGCTAATTTGATTATAGAGTCGGGAAAAACGTTAAGGGACTTAGCAAGTGAATTAAAAATAGGAAAAAGTACGATTCATAAAGACATGCAAATTCGTCTAAAAAATATAGATAAACATCTCTATCAAGAAGTTCAAGAAATTTTTAAAGAGCACATTAGAATAAGACATTTGCGGGGAGGAGAGTCTACAAAGAAAAAATATCAAAAAAATAAAATAAATTAGAGAATTTATGGTAAAATAATAATGTTTAGAAAGAAAAGGAAGTGATAAGAGTGTTAGCAAAAGATATTGGGATAGATTTAGGAACAGCTAATGTATTAATTTATATTAAAGGACAAGGAATTGTTTTAAATGAACCGAGTATTGTAGCAATTGATACAGATTCAAAAAAAGTAATTGCTGTCGGTCGAGAAGCAAATGAAATGTTAGGAAGAACGCCAGGAAAAGTAAAAGCGATTAAACCAATGAAAGATGGAGTCATTGCTGACTTTGAAATCACAGAAATTATGCTAAATACATTTATCAAAAAAATCAAAGCAAGTTCTCTATTTTCACGACCACGTATATTAATTTGTTGCCCAACTAATGTAACACCAGTAGAAAAAAATGCAATTAAAGAAGCAGCTGAAAGAACGGGTGCTAGAAAAGTCTATATAGAAGAAGAACCAAAGGTAGCAGCAATTGGTGCAGGTATGGATATATCAAAGCCGAGTGCTAATATGGTAATTGATATTGGGGGAGGAACTACAGATATTGCTGTTTTATCTCTAGATGACATTGTAACATCTACTTCTGTACGTGTTGCTGGTAATGTTTTTGACCAGGATATTATTAAGCATATTAAAGAAAAGTATAAATTATTAATTGGCGATAGAACAGCGGAAGATATTAAGATTAATTTTGGTAATGTATTTAATCCAGATAAAAAACAGACAATGGAAGTAAGAGGAAGAAATTTGATTACAGGACTTCCACATACGATTACAATTAATCAACCAGAAATAGAAGAAGCACTTCATGAAAGTATTTATCGTATCATTAAAGCTTGTACCAATGTACTAGAGCAGACTCCGCCAGAATTATCAGCAGATATTGTTCATAAAGGGATTATTTTAACAGGTGGTGGTGCTATGCTCCAAGGAATGACAGAATTATTAACCAAAGAGTTAGAAGTACCAGTGTTTATTGCAGATACGCCATTAACTTGTGTTGTAGAAGGTACAGGAGTACTATTAGATAACATTAATCGTTTAGAGGAAGACCGATAAAAATCGGTTTTTTCATTTGCTAATTAATAAAATATTGTTTATAATTTAGATAGAAGAGAGGTAGAGTATGAGCCAAGAGATATTGAGTGCTATGAAGATTGTATTAGTAACATTCTTTACATCAGCATTAATTCAACCTTTAATGAAAAAAGTAGCCAAGCACATTGATGCAATGGACAAGCCTAGAAGTGATGAAGGAAATAGACATATTCATAAAAAAGAAGTTCCTAAATTGGGAGCTGTTGGTATATTTTTGGGATTTTTATTTGGCTATATGTTATTTGGGGAACAAAGCCTGCAGATGAATTCAATTTTAATTGGAAGCTTTATTATTGTGCTAGTTGGAATCGTAGATGATATTAATTCAATTAGGGCATCTTACAAATTTTTAGGGCAGATAATAGCCGCTTCTGTTATAGTGTTTTATGGTGGTATTTTATTAAATAATGTAACAGCACTAGGATTTTCGATAAACTTTGGTATTTGGTCGTATCCATTAACAATTTTATTTATTGTAGCCTGTTGCAATATCATTAACTTAATTGATGGGTTAGATGGGTTAAGTGGAGGAATATGCTCTATTTTCTATTTAACGATTGGTATCATTGGGTTTTATCAAGCGCGAAGTGGAAGTCTAGTTATGTTGCTTACTTTTATTATGTTAGGATCTACCTTAGGTTTTTTACTACATAATTTTTATCCAGCTACCATTTTCGCTGGGGATTGTACACAATTTGAAGGATTTATTATTGCAGTAATTTCATTGTTAGAATTTAAAGGGCCAGCGCTTACCTCTTTATTTGTACCGTTATTAATACTAGCAATTCCAATTCTAGATACTACATTTGCTATAGTTAGAAGAATTTTAAAACGTCAACCTATATTTTCACCAGATAAAGAGCATTTGCATCATCAATTATTAGGAATGAACTTTTCACAAAGAACAACAGTGTTAATAATATACTGTATTAATATATTATTTGCAGCAGCATCGATTCTTTATCAACTAAAGGATCCTGTTATTGGTAAAGTAATTTATATTATTTTATTAATTATTGTATTTTGGTTTGTTTTCCATACAAGTATTATATCGGATAAGAGTCCAAAGCTTACTAAAAAAGTAAAGGACAAGTTACATGTAAAAACACCAATTAAGACAAAAAAGAGAAGAAAGGCAACATCTAAAAAATAGAGTTGCTTTTTTGTTAATCATCTATAATAAAATGGAAAAATATGGT
>CAJUCU010000012.1:22757-29052 GCA_910585335.1 uncultured Bacilli bacterium | reverse complement strand
TGAGTATTATCATCCATAAATAATGTTGTATGATATTTGTAATCCAAGTCATATTCGTGTAGTCCAATATTATGTTTTTCTAATAAAATTCTATTTATATCATCATGTGCTTTATCTAATTCTCTATTTCTGCACATTCTTATCCAAACTATATTGTCATACATTTCTAACCTATAAATATCTATCTTAAATGATTGTATAGATGAATAATAATTTACAACTTCTTCAATAACACTATCAAAATTAGAGCTGTCGATTTTAAAGGATGCCTTTAATGAAATATGCATTGGTAAAGTAAAACATGAATTTTGAAATCCAATATTTTCATCTATTATACTTGCTTTATTTTTAATTTCTGAAAACTGATTATCTACATCGATTGCTAAAAATATATACATATAGACCTCCTGAATTAAACAAAGCTAAATATTTTCTAATACTTCTTTAATCTCTTTCCAATTATTAACTCTAATAATGCCTTGTTCTTTCAATTTTTTATCACTTAAATCTTTATTATGCCATGCAGTAAATAATAGTTTAGTTTCTGCACCTTCAATATTATTTATTTTATCATCAATTTTTATATCGCAATTAACAATTGTTTTATCAACTGTAAATATAAAATTATTAGGATTTATAAAATCTAATTTTTCATATAAGAAATTATATTTATTTTTAAGATTATTTCCAGCATACTCAATGATTTCTCTCCAAATATAATCTGTGCATATATAAATTTTATAGTGTTTACTTAGTTCTTTTAAAATATCATAACAATCTGGTAAAAGAACAGCATTTTTGTACATATCCATATCTTTAAATTTACTAAAGAAATCGTCTTTTTTATCACCTAGAATGTCTTGTATATAATATGTTTTAATATTATTATAATCTGGTTTGTAACCTAAGTAATCTTCTAATATTGTAGAAAAATTGCCATAAGTTAATACATCATCCATATCAACCATTATCGTTTTCATTATAATGTTTTCTCCTTTTGTTCTATTTCCAACACTATTGTTTCTATATTTGATGCATATATTTCTTGTTCAATCTTATATTGCATATTTTTAGCATTTCTAAAATCAGCATTCCTTAATTTAGTGCGTTCTAAAAGCAATTCATCAGATATATGAAGATATACAATTAAATCACAAGGAAGCAATACAGTTCCAAATAATGGAGTTCCTGGTTTAATTGTTAGTCTAGCTCTAACTAGTCCATCCATCTTTTTACCAATTTCTTCTGTCCATGGAGTCTGGCAAACATAATCACTTTCTTCTTTTGTCAACAACGGAAAAATTAATTTATCCATATCTTCCCCAATATTTAATTTGCTAATTAAAGTAGATTTTCCTGTACAAGTAGTACCTAACACACATATTCTTTTATACTTGTTCTCATCAAATATTTTTAATAAATCTTCTTCACTGAAATTCATCTTACCACCTACATCTTTCTTATTTCATATTTTAAAACCTTACAGTTGTCATCTAACAAAAATTTTCCTTCAAATAATTCATTTTCTTAGAAAATTTTATCATCAATACTTTATTATCCTTTTTTAAATAACAGGCTGTAGCATTTGCATGGGTAATTCTATGCTTTTTTATTTCAAAAGCCACCATTCCATTTTTTTCGATTTCTTCTTTAGTATAATAACATTTTTGATAAAACGAATTAACTGTACTCTCAATATTGCTATATCTATCGCTAAAATCTTCATCAAAATGTAAAGAAATAGCATCATTTAAAGAATGAAAATAATTTATACCCTTTACATCCATTTGTATTTTTTCTTCTTGATTAGAAATCTTTTGAAATTCTATTATATCTTCAACTCTAACTAATTTTCTTTTTTCGTCATTAACCCTATATTCTCTTTTTTTAATTCCTTTTTTCATTCTTTCAAAAGCATTATCGTTTATTTTCATTATATGAATCATAACTACCTCCAAGCATTACATTTCTTTGGTTTCACATGTGGAACCATTTTAATTCTTATCATTAAATTCAGCTTTTTGTTTTTCTATTTCCAATGCTAACTCTTTTTCAGTTGGCAAATATAATTGATGTTTAGAAGCAAATAAGTTTTTATTATAATAATTTCCAAATAGTTCCTCATTTTTAATTAAATTATTATTCATCTATAACTCCTTTCTTTAATTTAATATAATATAAATATTTTTTCTTTTTAACTATTTTCTCAACGATAGTTGCTGATATTCTATTAAATATTTTATATTTATCAATAAATTCAAAAAAATATCAATATAATTTTATTTATCACTTTTTCACTTTTTTACACAATTCCCGCTTTTCTTCTTCAACATACTTTAGTCATTCTTTATTATAAAATTTAAGTATATTAAACATTTCTAGCATATCATTAATACTATAATTATCATTTGTTTCCTGCAGATTTTTTATAACATCTAACGCCTTATTGAAATTATAGCTACTGCTCATATCAATATTTGAATAAAATTTTACACGGTTCATAAGGCTTCACTTCACTATATAAATTATACTATAATTTTTTATTGTTTTCTTCTCTAATATGACATTTTTCTAATTTATAGAACCATCTCTATCTTTATTATTATCCATTAAAAATTCTTGATAACATTTATCATTATTTTATAGGAGATTGATAAGAAAATAAACCATTAAATAAACATAATCAATAAAAATAAAAGAATAAATTTCTTGATAGATTTATCATCTGCCATACTTACTTTAACATATATTATATGACTTTACTAGTCACTTTACTCTGTAAATTACTTGGCAAATGATTAGGTAAATGACTCTGTAAATATTGCTAATTTTTATTCATTGTATTAAGAATAGAAATATACTTAGTAAAACTTATAATATCTTTTTCCCTTGGTAAATAAATCTTTTCGATATCTTCATAGAGTAGTCCAATTAAAGTAGCTTTATTATTACTAATAATTATCTTATGTGGTTCCATAATACTTAAATTTGTTTTATTAAATTTAATAATATACTTATTTATATATTCTACCTTCAAATTGCCACAACTTACTTTCATTTTTAGTTTTGTTTTAATGCTTTCTGGGAAAATCAATTCTTCTATGGGTGCTTTCATAAATATTCATCACTCTTTAGGGAATGAAAAAAGCCCATAATATCAGATACTATGAACTTTATATATAGTAATCGCTTAAAGTGCGATTTTTATCCTAAATGGTGCGGGTAACAGGAGTTGAACCTGCAAGGGTTGCCCCGCTAGATCCTAAGTCTAGTGCGTCTGCCAATTCCGCCATACCCGCATTTTTAGTGGTGGACCCTGGTGGACTCGAACCACCGACCGTCCGGTTATGAGCCGGATGCTCTAACCAACTGAGCTAAGGGTCCATTGCCTTTTAATCATATCACAAGTTTTTAATGAACGCAATAGAAAAATAAAAAAAGAGCAATTTTTATTTGCCCTATTTTTGTAACATATTTAACAAATTAATTTTAAACATATCTTTTTCTGGATTCGTTTTAGAAATCATAACACCTTTATATGTAGAAAGTTCTGCACGGTGCCCTTCATCTAAAATTCCTTCTGGTGTAATATTCGTAAGTAGAATGATTTTCTTTTCTGTATATACAGTATAATGCACTCTAATTTCTCCATGAACTTTTGCAAATAAGTCATCTGTTGGCAATTTTAGTTCATAAGAGATTGTTTTGTCCTTTTCATTGCTTGCTACTTCTTCTCCAAGGAAGTTTCCTTTTCGAAGTTCTGGATAGTAGTTAAAAGTTAATTTCTTATAAGCTAGCATGTTATACTTTCTTACTGATCTTTCTTTTTTACGAAAATCATTTTCATCTAAATATTCGAATATAAATCCATCCATTATATTCAACCCCCTGACTTGTTAATTGAAGACCCCTGTATCTTCAAAGTAAGCATATTATAGCACATTTGTTTTATTTTGTCAACAAAATGCTATATTTTATCTTGTTTTTGCAGGTATCGGTTCTTTATAAGCTGTTGTATCTTCCATCGTTTGTAGTAGTTGATCTGCTAGAGTTTCTACTGAAATCTCCTCTTCTGTTATGTTATATTCCCCTTCTTCTGCATATTCTATACTCTCTGTATCGTTTTCTAAATTACTGTTTTCATCATTAGAAGTCTGATCATTATCAAAATTTTCTTCTAAGTTTAAATCTGGCAATTCTTCATTTATACCTGTATCATCAGTTGTAATATCTTCTGCAAAGTCTTCTAAGTTTCCATTTTCATCACTCATATCTTCATCAAACTCTGTACTATTATCTAAATCACCTTCATTAATCTGATCTTTATTATTAGCATCCTCTAAATTTTCTTCATAAGAGTCACTATTTTCCTCTACTTCTTCCTCTAGCTGTTCCTTATTTTGTTCTTCTTGTTTTTCTTCATTTTCTTTGATTTCTGCAGATTCCTCTAGTGCTTTATCTTCTTCTTTTTGCTCGTCTACTTCTTCTGATACTTCTATAGATGGTGGAATTGGCTTTTCAACAGGATTTTTTACTGGATTTTCTACTTGAGGAATAACTGGCACTATATCTATACTAGTAGAGGTATCTTTTTCTGGTTCTACTGGTGTTATAGTCACTTCGCTAGTAGAAGCTACTTGTTTTGCTTCATTTTCTTCTTGTGATGTATTAGTTTCTTGTGCCTCGTTATTTTTCTCCTCATTATAATTCAGATTATCACTACCATTTTGTTGATTTTTAAGCAGTTCATCTATGGACATGTTCATATCATTAGGAATATCATCTATATTGCCTATTGTATCACTGTAGCCAGCGGCAAAAATCTTTTCTTGTGACTTTGCGTTCAAACCTGCTATAGCAACGACAAGAGATGTAGCTCCTAATATTGCAGCAACAGATGCTACCTTTGAATGATCTTTAATATTTTCCCATTTATTTTTAGCAAAAGACGAAGTCATATCTTTTATTTTTCCTATTTTGCTTTCTTTTACTAATTTGAACTTTTCTGTAAGAGATTTCTTTTCTCTTTTTTTCATAGTACCTAGTTTTGATTCATTTACTAGTTTACAAATTGCATTCGTTCTTGCGTTAGAATTCGTTATCATTTCTATACCTAATTTGATTCTATGTCCAATAGACTTTAGTTTTTTCTCTATTTTTTCTTTTAGTGATAACTTTTCTGTTGGTTCTTTTTTGGTTCCTGATTCTGCTATGTACTTAGAGAAATTACTTTCAAATTCTTTTCCTGTGACTTTACTAACAATTCCTTGCTCTATCGCCTCATCAAAAGATAGTTTTTTTCCTACAAACTTTTCAATTTCCTCTCGAATATCGTCTTCGAAGCGATATACATTGTTGCTACCAGTAGGATTTTTTTCAGCTTGCTCTATTAAAATATTTTTGAAGCTACCATCTTGGTAGAAGACACAGGCTTGTGTCACTTTTCTTGTTGTCTTTAGAAATGTTGGATCTTGACTAGTTTTTGCATCTATATTTTCTATATTGTAGTTTTCAGAAAAATTATAAGCTATGATTTTTGTTACCTTTTTATCGGCTTTCTTTGTTGTATTTTGGTTAGCAAACTCAATAAATCCCTTTTTAATAGCATCTTCATATGACATATTTCTATCTTTTAAAATTTGATTTATATAACTCTCTACGGTTGGGTTTATCTTATTATTTTCATCTAATAAGCTCATCTTTGCAACTTTACCATTTTTGTATTTTATATTTAGTTTTGAGTTTTTCTCTTCTGCAGTTCCTTCTATTTTTAGGGATACTATTTCATCTGGACTAAATATAAAGTATAAGTAGTCTACCTCTTTTTCTATTTCTTTGTCATTTATCCAAGTGATGACTTTTTGTTCCATCGCTTCTGAAAATGTCATATTATTTTCTTCTAATACTCGTGAAATATAATCAAAAGCATCGTCGCTATAAACGTTATTTTCTACATATAATGGTACGTAAGGGGCATTATAATTTTCTTCTTCTGATGGGTAAACTAACCCTAGCATTGGTGTAGTCAACTCACCATTTTCATTATATCGACCTGTTATGTTTAATGTTGGCTTTTTATCTTGTGCTCTTTTGTCTTCTAACATTAACGGCTCTTGTGGTGTTGGAATATCACTAAACATATCATTAAGTCCCATACCTCTGGTCGCATGATTTAATGTTTTTTCTTTTGTTAGGTTTTTATCTTCTAACATTAATGGCTCTTGTGCTCTTCTCTTAGCTGTTTGTATTAGCTCTTCAATTGCTTGTGTTTGTTCTTCAGCTGTCATAGAGTTAT
>CAJUCU010000012.1:13000-22657 GCA_910585335.1 uncultured Bacilli bacterium | reverse complement strand
CTAGACTCTTATCTTCTATCATCATTGGTTCTTGTGGTGTTGGAATATCACTAAACATATCATTAAGCCCCATACTTCTTGTTGCATGATTTAGCGCTTTTTCTTTCGTTAAATTTTTATCTTCTAACATTAATGGTTCAGAACTTATATTTTCTACAGGTGTTTTTGATACGTTGTTTTGATTTGTAATTATTTTTACTTTCGCTTTTGTCTTTTCTAGAATCCCCTGTCCCATATCTTCTGATAATCCTGAAAATATAATATCTTGTTTCTTAGAATCTGCTTTTCTTATTAAATCTAGAGCCTCTTCATTATACTCACCATTTTCTTTTTTTAATGGAATTGAATTAAGCCCTGCTCCTTCTCCATAGTATAAAACTTCTGGTCTTCCATATTGTTCTGTTACCATGATGTTATTAGTACCTTGAAGGTCATAGACACCAAAATTCTTCTTTTTCTCTGGTTGTTTAGTATGAATTCCTTGATTTAACTTCTCTAGATTTTCTTTTGGCATTAAATTAACATTTGTATAATGTTCTAACCCTTTTATTACAGCTTTATTTGTCAATTCGGAATGAATTCTATCCTTTCCTAATTCATTGGTATAGGCAATTAAATTTAACACTCTTGGCATAAACTCGCCTTCTCGTGTTAATAAAGGAATCTTTGTAATCTTATCTTCTTTCCCTTTTGACTCTATGCGATATACTAATATCGGTACTCCATTTTCCTCTTTTAATAATAATTCTCCTGGTTTTAAATCTTCTAACTTCATAAACCGTTCCTCCTAATTTTATCCTTTTTGTCTTTTGTTACCTGTATAGTAATAACCATTACTAAGTAACTTTTGATCGTTATAATTACTCCATTTTGTATCTATACTACCTTGTGATAATAAACTTCTTGTTTTTTCACTAGCATAACATACTGTACCATATAGTGCTTCTTTTCTTAATGCTTTTTCATAAGTGGTGATATTTGCATAAATAGGTACTGTCTTATTTACTGTTTGATTACAGTTAATTTTTATAGTCTGATTATACTGATTTTTTATACTTCCAGATGTCGTTGTACTAGTGACTACTCCGATAGATCCAGTATAAGTATAAACATCATAGATTTTTTTAGGTGCTACTTCACAAGTGCCCCTACAATTGCTGAAATCTGCACTTACATATATATACCTAGTTGTTAAAGTATCATGAGGTGGTTCTATATAAGTTTTTCTACCGTTGTATTGCCAACCCTCTATATTTCTACCCGTTGTACTTGTGACATTATTGATTGTGCTATATGGTGCAGTGGCTAGATAGGTTTTGTTGTTGTATGAGATATAATCATAATTAGAACAAACACCTTTTTGATACGAATTTGTATATATCACTTTGTTTCTTGCTGCTACATATTCTTTATTATAAGTTCCTACTTGTTCTTTTCTTTTGAATACCTGTACTTTTTTAAGACAACTAGGGTCTTGGTCATTACACCCATAGGCTTTTGTCTGACAACTTGTATGTTGCCATGGAGTCCAACTGCTCCAGTCTGAATATTTGCTACCTATTGCCTTTTTATATTCATATTGATAACCAACTACCCATTGTGGCTTTTCTTCTGTTGGTTCATTTGTAGCCCCTTCTGCTGTTATTTCATCTGCATTTATTGCTAACTCACTTGAAGGCTTTATTTTAGATTTCGCAGAAGTGTTTTTTCCAAATGCCACTTCCTTTTTTTGTTTTGATTTTTCTTCTTCTATTGTTATTTCTTCTTTAGGACAAACTGCAGAATCACAATATTTATATGCGCCTAAATGAATTAAAAGATAATCTTCTTCTGCTTCACACTTTAAATTAATCTTCATCAAATATTCTTTTTCTAGTTTTGTCATTTTTACATATGATTTTTTCATATCACATATCTTATCGTTACGATCCACTAGTGGTACAATTAATTTTTTTTGCACCATGTCATAAAGCGTTAATTTTGCTGATTTTCCAACTTCTTTTGGTAATCTTTGTTCTGTATAATAATCAACACCAACCGCTTGCATTTTTTCTAAATTGCTCATAAATGTGCGGTCTTTCGTTGGTGAGAGATCTGTTTTGTTGTTATTTTCAATTCTTGAGGATGTAAATTTAGGAACTAACCAAATTAATAAACAAATAAAAATTAACGCAAATATCAATCGTAATAAAAACTTTCGAAGCGGAAAACCATTTGCTTCGTATTCTTCTGTATACATTCCCATACCCCTCTCTTTTGTGTTCTATATAATACCATAAAACTCTTTATTTGTCAATGTTTTTTTAGTTTTACAATAGTACAACCAGGATTAAAGTTATCGATTTTATACTCTTCTACCCAATGATTTGCTTTTAATGTTTCTTGTGTTTTTTTTCGAAGTATACCAGTTCCTATTCCATGGATAATTAAAAATTTATAATTTTTCATTTTTCTTTGATCTTCTATAAACTCTTCCACTCGTATTTTTGCATATACTCTATCCATCCCATGTAAGTCCAAACTAGGTAGTGAGCTATATAATTTCATCTTGTTTTTTCTCCTCACTTCTTGTTTTTACTTCTTCTAGTGTTGGTATTGAATATCGTCCTCCGATTCTTTCTACAGAAATAGCTCCTGTGATGTTGGAAAGTCTTACTGCTTCTTCTAAGGGGCGATTTGTCCCTAAAAAGTATGCAAGTGCACCATGAAAAATATCTCCTGCCCCTGTTGAATCTAGGGCTACTACTTTTATAGATGGAATTAATTTATAAGTGTCACTTTTAATAAAAGCTCCTTTTGATTCTAAAGTAATAATTACTGTATTACCAAAATAGTCTTCTAACTCTTTATGAATGCTTGCCAAAAAATCTATATCATAGGAATCTATTTTCTTTTTGGTAAAACTTTCAGCAAAATCTTTAGAACAGGCAAGTATTTTCACCATTCTACCTAATAAAAGTGTTGATTCTTTTAGCGAACCTGCATCTAGGATACTTAAAGCTTCTTTGTTAGCGTTCAGTACTTTTACTGATGCGTCCATTTCCTCTCCATCAACTAAGATAATCTCGCCTGTTAATAAAATTTCGCTTTGAACTAAATTCTTTTTACTTGGATCTTTGGAAGTTACAATCGTTCTAGAACCATTTGATTTGTTAGCGATAATGTAGCTGCTAGAAGTCTTATAATCTTCTCTTTGTTCTAAATAATCAGTGTTTACACCAATTTGTTTTAATTCTTCCGCAATGGCTCCACCATAATAATCTTTTCCGACCGCTCCAACAAAACTAGTATCAACACCCCATTTTGCTAGGAGATAGGCAGCGTTAGAGGCAGGTCCTCCCCCACACTCCACGTGACTTTCTATTCTATATTTTATATTTTCTTCAGGAAATGCTTCTACTGGTAATGTAATATCATAAGAGGCATGCCCAACACAAATTGCTTTCATATATTATCACCTATTATTTAGTATACCATAATCACCGTTTAATTTTAATGATAAAATTGTTTATTTTTCACTTATAGACATTTTTTCAAGGATATGTGGAACAAAATCAAAAATATAAATAATACTATTTAATATCATTTTGATTCATTTGGTAAAACATCACTATTTTCAGGGGATACATGAAGAAACGAAATATTCATTTTATTGTTTATTTACCACTTTTTAATGAAAAAAACCAAGATATCAGCTATCTTAGTCTAAATTAAATATCAATATCCACTATAATTCGTTTTTCTAACCTTATACTTTCTTGGTATTTTAAAATATCATTTTTTATTTTGACTCATTTGCCTTTATTGAGGCCTGTGCTGCTGCAAGTCTTGCTACAGGAACTCTATATGGTGAACAAGAAACATAATCCAACCCTATTCTGTGGCAAAATTCAATACTTTTTGGATCTCCTCCATGTTCTCCGCAAATTCCTAACGAAATATCTTCTTTTTCTCCTCTTGCTAACTCTGTTCCTAAATGTACTAATCTTCCAACGCCATCTTCATCTATTGTTTTGAAAGGATCTTTTTCTAGTATTCTTTTTTCATAGTAGTCTTTTAAGAATTTAGAAGCATCATCTCTTGAAAAACCATATGTCATTTGTGTTAAATCATTGGTTCCAAATGAGAAGAAATCTGCTTCTTCGGCAATTTCATCTGCAATTAAAACGGAACGTGGTAGTTCAATCATGGCCCCAATTTCATAAGAAACAGCGACAGATTTTTCACGCATTACTTCCTCTGCTGTTTTTTCTATAATTTCTTTTACATAGAGATATTCTTTCATACTTCCAATCAATGGTATCATAATTTCTGGTTTTACTACTTTTCCTTCTTCTTGAACTAAAATAGCCGCCTCTATTACTGCTCTTGTTTGCATACGCGCAATTTCTGGGAATGTTACAGCAAGTCTACAACCACGATGACCCATCATTGGATTAAATTCTTTTAGGGAATCAATTCTGTTATTTAATTCTTCTAATGTCATATTTAGACTTTCTGCCAACTCTTTTATTTCCTCTTCTTTTTGTGGTAAGAATTCATGAAGTGGAGGATCTAGAAAGCGAATAATTACAGGATTTCCTTCCATTGCACGAAATAATCCTGCGAAATCATCACGTTGATATGGAAGAATTTCATTTAAAGCATTCGTTCTTTTCTCTTCTGTGTCTGCTGTAATCATTTGGCGGAAATGAAAGATTCTGTTTTCTTCAAAAAACATGTGTTCTGTTCTGCATAAACCAATTCCTTCTGCTCCAAATTTACGGGCTTGTTCTGCATCTTTTGGTGTATCAGCATTTGCTCGAATTCCCAATTCTCGCATTTCGTCTGCCCATGTCATAAATTCTCCAAAGTCTCCTGATATTTCTGGTTCTACTGTCTCTATTTTTTCGCCATAGACCATTCCAGTAGAGCCATCTAGACTCATATAATCTCCTTCATGATAGATTTTTCCATCTGGGAGTGTTAGTGTTTTATTTTCTTCATCTACTATTAAATCTCCACATCCAGAGACACAACATGTTCCCATACCGCGGGCAACAACAGCAGCATGTGATGTCATACCACCTCGAACTGTTAACACACCATGGGCTAAATTCATTCCTTCTATATCTTCTGGTGAGGTTTCTGCTCTAACTAGTAGCAAATCCTTCTCTCCGTTTTCGGAAGCTCTTTTAATATCTTCTGCAGTAAAATAAAGTTTTCCAGTGGCAGCACCAGGGGAAGCCGCAAGACCTTCTGCTACTTTTGTTGCAGCAGATAGACTTTTTTTATCAAAGGTTGGGTGAAGCAATTGATCTAGCTGTTTTGGTTCTACTTTTAAAATAGCTTCTTGTTTGGTAATCATTCCTTCTTTTACCATATCAACTGCTATTTTAATCGCTGCTTCTCCTGTTCTCTTTCCATTTCTAGTTTGTAACATATAAAGTTGACCCTCTTCGATTGTAAACTCCATATCTTGCATATCTTTATAATGTTCTTCTAGAAAAGTACAAATACGAACAAACTCTTTATAACAGTCTGGCATCACTTCTTTTAGGGTGTCAATACTTTTAGGGGTACGGACTCCTGCTACTATATCTTCTCCTTGTGCATTCATCAAATACTCTCCATATAAGTGTGCTTCTCCTGTGGCAGGATTTCTGGTAAAGGCTACTCCTGTCCCAGAGGTTTCTCCTCTATTTCCATAAACCATTTCTTGCACATTGACTGCAGTTCCCCAATTGGATGGAATGTCGTTTAGTTTTCTGTAAGCAACGGCTCTTTCATTATTCCAACTGCGAAATACTGCTTTTACTGCTTCAAGTAGCTGTTCTTCTGGATCTTCTGGAAAAGGATAGCCAGCAAGACGAAAGAATTCGTTTTTATAAACTTCTACAATCTCTTGTAAATCAGTCGCTGTAAGATTTTTATCTTCTTCTACTCCTTTTTCTTTTTTCATTTTGTCAAATAACTCTTCAAATGATGACTTTGGAAATCCCATTACGACATCCGCATACATTTGAATCAATCTTCTATAATTATCATATACAAATCGAGGATTTGCTGTTAGTTTACTAAACCCTTCTGCAACTGTATCGTTCATTCCAAGGTTTAATATGGTATCCATCATTCCTGGCATTGAAGTGCGTGCTCCGCTTCTAACTGATAATAACAGTGGATTTAGTGAGTCTCCAAAATTCTTTCCTGTGATGCTTTCTAATTCTATAATCTTGTCTTTTATTTGCTCGATTACATCGTCACTCAGTGTTTTATTATCATTATAATATTTTAGGCAAGCTTCTGTTGTAATAGTAAAGCCTTGAGGAACTGGCAAACCAATTGATGTCATCTCTGCAAGATTTGCTCCCTTTCCTCCTAAAATATTTTTCATATCTTTATTACCTTCACGAAAGGCATATACATATTTCATACTTTTATCCTCCCTATTATCTTACTATACCAGTATAACAAAATAATAGCATTTTGGCATAGAAAAATATGTCGATTGACATGTTTAGATTGTATAATTTTTAGTATGCGTCACACTATCCTTTGCCAAGCAATTGATATTGCTGTAAACAATGCTCTGAAGGTTTTCATTAAATACTTTTTCCATTATGCTTATAAAATCTATTCTATTACTAGTGACAAATTTGATTTATTTCTCGATTTTTTAATGAAATTGTAGTTATTGTTATGAATATAAATTGAAAAATGTCATAGAAAATGAAAAAATAGCCAATGCTAGCTACATTGACCATTCTTCGTAATCATTTTTTATTTGAATCCTTTAGTTCTTCGTTTAATAATTTAATTTCTTTTTTTGTTTTAAAACGTTTATACCGATAGTTTTTAGGAAGAAGTGCCAAAAGAATTTCTCTTGACTTTAACTCGCGACTATAAAACTCTTTAAATAAGCTATCTTTGTTTTGTAAAAGAATGGGCCCAAAGAAAAATTCTTTTTTTGTATATCTCTTTTTCCCTTTCTTGAATTTTATGATTTGATAGATAATCCGATGTTCTTTTATCATTTGTTCTTCTTCTATATAATAACCTTTATGGCATAGATACTTTTTAATATCAGCTTGATAGTTATTAGGTGATAAAATAATGGTATTTATTGTTTTTAACTTTTTTAAATTACGATAGAAGACACCTTGCATTGTCTTTCCACCTAGTCCAGAAATAATCACAGTATCTAAATCACTACTGTAGACATCAAGTCCATTCCCTAGTTTGGTTTCTATCTTATCTTCCAAATGATGGAGTTTAATATTCTTTTTGGCTGCTTCTATTGGTCCTTCGGCAATATCACTGGCCACGCACTTTGGAATATTTTTCTCTTCTACTAGATAAATATCTAATAAAGCATGATCACATCCAATGTCCATCACTTTGGCATCATCTTCTACCATCATAGCGATAGCTTTTAATCGATTATTGATTTTCATTAGTCTGTTAAAAAGTCCTTTAATTTTCTACTTCTAGATGGATGTCTTAATTTACGTAATGCTTTGGCTTCAATTTGACGAATACGCTCTCTTGTTACACCGAAAATTTGACCTACTTCTTCTAGAGTTCTACATTGACCATCATCTAGACCAAAACGAAGACGAAGTACTTTTTCTTCACGATCTGTCAGCGTTAGTAATACACCAGCCAGCTCTTCTTTTAGCATCTCTACTGTTGCATACTCTTCTGGTCCCATCATTCTCTCATCTTTAATGAAGTCTCCCAAGTGAGAATCATCTTCTTCTCCAATTGGGGTTTCAAGCGATACTGGATCTTGGCTAATTTTATAAACCTCTCTTACTTTTTCTACAGAGATTCCTAACTTTTCAGCAATTTCTTCATCTGTTGGTTCACGGTTTAACTCTTGCGTTAATTGACGCTGAATACGTGCTAGTTTATTAATTGTCTCCACCATATGTACTGGAACACGAATCGTTCTTGCTTGATCTGCGATTGCACGAGTAATTGCTTGACGAATCCACCAAGTGGCATATGTCGAGAATTTATATCCTTTTGTTGGATCAAATTTATCTACTGCTTTCATTAGACCGATATTTCCTTCTTGAATCAAATCAAGAAATAACATTCCACGGCCTACATAACGTTTTGCAATAGATACTACTAGACGAAGATTGGATTCAGCAAGCATTTTCTTTGCTTCTTCATCCCCCTCTTCTGCACGACGAGCATATTCAAACTCTTCGTCTGAAGTTAATAAATTAATACGACCAATTTCTTTTAAATACATACGAACTGGGTCATTAATTTTAATATCTTTTGAAAGTGTTAAATCTTCAGCACTCATATCTGGTGTGATTTCTTCTCCTGAGGCATCATCACTACCATCTTCTGCTACAATTTCAATATTGGCATCAATAATGGAGTTATAAAGCTCATCTAAAGCATCACTATCAATATCTAATCCTTTTAACTCATCGGCTAATTGTTCATATGTAATAAATCCTTGTTTTGTTCCTAACGCTAGTAGTTTCTCTTTTCTTTCTTCTAATGTTTTAATTTCTCCAACCATTTTTACTAATCTCCTATTCGCAACTTTCTAATCTGCTCTGCTACTTTTGCTTGTTCTAAAGGATCCAGCTCTTCTTTCAACTTTTCCTGTAACCTTTTATTTTCTAGGTTCAAACTATTTTCGCGGATTGACTTAAACAAATCTTCTAGTACGGCAGATGTTACTACACTTTCTTCTTCCTGTAATACTTCATCCAGTACCTCTTTTACTTCTTTTTTGTCCATTGCATAAGTATAAAAGTCAGCAAACTCTATGTTTCCATATTTCTCATAATAATAGAATATCTCATTCATTGTGATTCTATACTTCTCTTCTGGAAAAATTAGATGTTGTTTTCGACTTAATGTGATAGCCCAATCATAATTTAATAAAGCATATATTAGCATTTCAACTGCTTTTATATACTTTGTTTTTTGTTTTGTTCTAAGTGGTATTGTAAAAGAGGGAGATTCCGGTTTTTCTCTTGCTTTCTTTTTCTCCCGAAACCGTATTTCCAGAGTATTATACCCTATATCAAATTCTTTTGCAAGGTTTTTTAGTATAATTTCGACACGGATAGCATCCTCTATTTTACTAGCCTCTTCTATTGCTTGATCGATATATTTTGCTTTTTCTTTATCGCTTCCTAAATTGACTTTTTTCTTAAGCATGCGTATTTTATAATTATTAAAATAAATGGCATTTTCCATTAATCCTAAGAAACGTTCTCTTCCTTCTCTCATAATAAAAGTGTCTGGATCATCTTGTTCTGGTAAAATGATTGTTTTTACTTCGATATTTTCTTTTAGAAATAGTTCTCCTGCTTTGAGCATGGCTTCTTGTCCTGGATTATCACCATCTAAACATAAAATAATATTAGGCGATAGTCGTTTTATCAATTGGACTTGTTCTTGTGTTAAAGCGGTTCCCATCAAGGCAATTGTATTTTTAATTCCAATACTACTTGCTCTTATTACATCCATGAAGCCTTCCATTACTAAGACATATTTTTCTTTTCTAGCTTCTTCTTTGGCAATATGATAGTGATATAGAACATGCCCTTTTTTAAATATTTCTGTCTCTTTGGTATTTAGATATTTGTTTTGATTATTATCTTTATATATACGTCCTGAAAAAGCGACGGGTTTTCCATT
>CAJUCU010000012.1:11547-12964 GCA_910585335.1 uncultured Bacilli bacterium | reverse complement strand
ATCATGATAAATATCTCTATTATCGCTGGATAGTCCTAGTTTATTTAACTCGGCTAAAGAATACTCTTTTTGGGTTAGAAGTTCGGTCAAACTATTTCCTGTTAATGAAAGACCGATTGAAAACTCTTTTATCATGGCATCTGTTATTTTTCGATCATTCAAATATTTTCTTGCTTCTCTACCTAGTGGAGAGGCTAAATTGTTTTGATAATATTTGAGTGCTAGTACATACGCTTCGTATAATTTATCATATTTACTATTTTTATGTTCGTTGTTTTTAATCCCAACATCAATACCTACTAAGTCACCTAAATATTTTAGAGTTTCTTTAAAGCTCCAATGTTCATAGTTTTCTAAGAAAGTATAGACATTTCCAGTAGCATGGCAGGAAAAACAGGTATAAATTTGTTTTTCTCGCGACACAGACATGGAAGGATTGGAATCATCGTGAAAGGGACAAACACAAAAATAGTTTTTTCCTTTCGTAATTAAAGGAATCCTTTCGCCAATGATATCAACAATATCTACTTTTCTTCGAATCTCGTTTATTATATCATTTTGCATCTAGATTCCTCCTTTTACTTTTATTTTACTTTACGATATGTAGGAGCCGCTTTCTTTTTACAGTTTTCATGAATAGACTCGACTACTGTTACTACTTCGTTTAATACATTGTTTTTTATTTGGTCTGTGTTTATTATATCTTGATAAATTGTAAAATGTGGTGTTTCTCCTAAACTATCTAATGCGCCTAATAGATGGTCATTATACTGTTTTACTTTATTATCATCAATAAACGGGATGTTAGGATTTTCTTCATGGATGGCAATGACACCATCGATTAATTCTTTTTCATAACTTTTCGCATCGTTTAATTTTTCTATTGTAGCAGAAATGCAACTTAGATTCTTTTTACTTTCTTCAAACTGTAATAAAACTTGTAAGCGCTCTTCCAAAAATGCTTGATCCATTAGAATAATATCTACTGGGTTTTCTTTTAACCTTCTAATCATAGTGGCTAATTCTTCTTTTGTCATCTTTGTTTTTTCTATTGCTGCTGGTTGGACAGGTAGAACCTTTAGTCTTCTTTTCGTTAAAGCGTCTGTCATTTGTTCTATCCACTTTTCTTTTGAGGAAAAACTTACTCCTGTCACTTCAAAAAGTAAGGGCATATGGTGTGCCGTATTGTCTTGTGCTTTTTTATATTCTTCATAACTTCTTTGAAAAGCTATATCTATATAGTTTCCTAATTCTTGCGCTAAAATCTTCACATCGTTTGACTTCCCATTTTCTAGAAATGCTTCATATAAACTTCGATAATACCATTCTTGTTTTTCTACTCTTTTTTCTTTAAAGCAAGAAAAAGAAAGCCTACCATCTGTTCCTCTTAGTTTTTCTAAATCCATCGCATTTGCCA
>CAJUCU010000012.1:7074-11537 GCA_910585335.1 uncultured Bacilli bacterium | reverse complement strand
TTGGGCCTCTTTAGAAATCTTAGAGATGCTGGCAATGGTATTTTTCTTTCTCTCTTCCCAATTTAATGACTTTTTATCTTCTTTACTAGTAGATACTTCTGTTACAATTTTGGCTACTTTCTCTCCAAATATTATCTTAATTTCTTCTATTGTCATTATAGTATCTTCTGCTACATCATGCAATAGTGCTGCACACTGCACATCAGAATCAGCACAATACTTTCTTACTATTTCGTATACTTTCCTGACATGTGTGAAATATGGCTCCTCACTAGATTTTCTTTTTGTTCCATCATGCATTTTTTCTGCACACTCATAGGCCATTACTACTTTTTTATCCATCCTACAAAATCCTCCCTAACAAGCCTATTATAGCATAAATTCTTTTAAAATGTATAAATTAATACTGGTGATTCTATGAAATTTAAGAAACTCGTGCTATCTACTATTATTATTTTTTTGTTGTGTTCTCTTTGTCATTTTGGCTATACTATTTTTCCTTCTTTTATTACTAGTATTTTCTTTCCTGTAAATGAAAGTATTTTTGAACATTTGAAGATGCTTTTTACTGCGGAAGTTTTATTTAGTATTTTTACTTTTTCAAAGAAAGATTATTCTTTTTTCTTACGAATGTTTTTACGTGGATGTCTTTCTGTTTTTATTCTTTTAATGCTTTATCTTCCTATTTACTATCTTTTGGGAGAAGTAATGCTTGTTACCTTTCTGATATTATTTATTACCATTCTTTTAACAGAGTACATTCTTACTTTTTTACCCAAGAAAAAACACCATTGCTATTGGAATGTAGCGAGTGTTTTTCTACTTATTGGTATTTATATTCTTTTTACTTACTTTGTTTATCATCCTATTTTTGAAAAACTATTCTTTGATGAGGAGAATAAAAAGTATGGAATTGATATTTTAGATGAGTGATTTCCGAACGAAGGACTCTATATTTTGATCTAAATAGATATCTACTACTCCTCGATTTACGATTTTGATAAAGCCTAAGCCATTAATCACGATATCTTCACCATATTTCATTTCATATGTTGTTTTAGATAAGTCTTTTAAATCTTGATGATTAGGATTGATGAATCGTTTTGTTTTTAAATCGTTTGAAATATATAATGTGAAACTATTTTTTTCACCTTCTTTATAATCAATTCTTAAAATATCTTCAATTATAATACTTTGATTTTTTCTAAGCTGATAAGTTCTAGGTTTTATTTCTTTTTTGGGACTTATTTTTTTTAGCATGTCTTTATCTACGTAATTCACCAAGCTTCTAGCATCGACTAAACCTGGAGTATCAATTAGAGTTAGATAATCATTTAAAATAATACTTACGGTATTTAGTGTCGTAGATGGCAGTGGAGACATGGTCAACTCTTGTGTATTTTCAGAGTAGTTTTTGATTAGTTTGTTGATTAAGGTAGATTTACCAGCATTGGTATGTCCTACTACATAAACATTTTTACTGGTTTGATTTACTTTTATTCGAGACATTAAATAGTCAATGTTATAATTTTTCTCTACACTTATTACTATAATGTCTTCAAAGTTAATGTTCATCTCTTCAAAATAATGAATCAACTTTTCTTCTTTCACACTTTTTGGTAAAACATCTTTTTTATTTAACACTAAAATCATTTTATTAGAAAGAAGTTTTCTTATTTCAAGCAAGTCTTTTTCGATATTTAATAAATCTGTTACATAAAGTACTAGGTCTTTTGTCTCGCCTACACTTTTGATAATATCTAAATACTCTTCATTTGATTTTGCTACCACTTGATATTCTCCATAGTTTTTCATTCGAAAACATCTTTGGCATAAATCATCTTCTAAATTTAGCACATAGCCTTCTTGGGTCATATTTTCATTTTGTAAAAATACACCACAGCCACTACATTTTTTACTATTCATAATACTTACCTCTTTCTAAGATTTTTTTCTTTTTATAATAGTTTAGAATTTTATTTTCTAAAAAGCGGTTGAACTTTGTGATTTTTAAATCTTTTTTCCCTAAAGGATCTGTCCATATTGTTTTAATGGAAAATAGATTACCGGATAGGACATCTGTTACTATTTGGTCTCCAATCATTATCATTTCTTCTTTTTTGTGTCCTTCTTTTGCTATTTTTCTAAGTCCTACGGTTAGGGGTTTTTTTGCTTTAGCAATACCTTTAATTTGTAGTTCATCAGTATATGGTTTGATACGCCACTCTTCGTTATTTGAAATGATATAGATGGTAAATTCTTTCTTTAGGTTTTGAATTAACTTTCTGCTTCTAGCTGGACAGAGTTCTTCATCGATTAATGCAAGGGTATTATCTAGGTCGAAAATTAAAACTCGGATTCCTTCTTTTTTTAATTGATTATAGTCAATTTCATAGATATTTTTTTTATATATGGTTGGTTTAAATAGCATAAGACACCTCGCTTTTATTATACTATATAACTTCTTATTTTACTAGTTATTCACCCTCTGTTTTATCATATCTGTTTTTTCTGTAATTTTATCAAAGTTATAACCATTTTCTTTTCCGTATTCTATAATTTTCTTTAAAGCATCTCTTGTATATGGTTTAATATCGTGCATTAGGACCATATTCACTCGGTCTTTGGATAAATTTTTTGTTACATGTTCATAAATCCCCTCGGCTGTATGGATTTCTCCTGCATCACCACTTGCTAAATTCCAATCATAATAACGGAATCCTTTTTCTACTACATCTTTTGTTAAAAATGACATGATTTTATCAGAATATCTACGACTTATTGTGTTACTTGAACCACCAGGAAAACGAATGATTTTAGCATCACTTCCCGTCAAGCGTTTTACTCTTTCTTTGACGCTATATAAATCTTGGTAGTAATTATCTACTGAAGAATAAAGATAAGAATAATTATGACTTGCTGTATGAAGTGCTACCGTATGTCCTTCCTTGAATTCTCGTACTACTAAATCATCTGGCCCACCATTTGTAATAAAGAAGGTCGCTTTCACATTTTCTTCTTTTAAAATATCTAAGATTACATCTGTTGTTCCTTTTTTTGGCCCGTCATCAAAAGTTAGATAGATTGTTCCGTTTTGACCATGTTCCACTACATTTATCGTTCTTTTGATGGTTGCTTTATTGCCAGATTGATCTTCTACTTTGTAGATTCTCTCATACGAAGCTGGTTTTGATGTGTCAACATCACCTTCTACTTCTATCTTATCTTCTAAGTTGTTATCACAATTATCTGATACGACTACTCCTGGGTCTATGAATTTTTCGTTTAAATATGCCGTTTCATAAGCAGAACCTTTTAATTCTAACACTGGTGGAGTTTTATCTTTATAAGTTATCGTTCTAACGATTTCTTTTTCGTTTCCTGCTTTATCCTTTACTGAGTAAATGATTTTATCACGTACTTTTTTTACCTTTACTTTTTCAGTTATATCTCCCTCTAAATTATCATAGGCTTTATATCCTTCTTCTTGATATTTTCGCCCAGGACAAACAGCAGTATTTTGTAATCCTACTAATTTAATTGTTGGGGCTGAAAGATCTTTTACAGATACTTTTAAGACTTTGGTTTTATAAAATAGGCCTTCTTTTACTTTATAATATATTTTATATTCCCCGATTTTATTAGAATCTACTTTTCCTGATGTTGTTATTTGGTCTGTAATATTGCGATTTTGATAAAAGGCTTCTGCTGTTGGTTCGATATATTTTTCCTTATAGTTAATAGTAATAGAATTCCCTATTTTTTTGTGGTTTAGCGTTAAATTAATCTGAGGTGTATAAAAATCGAGTGTTAAAAGGAAGATGAGTGTTACGAATGGAATAAGTATCAAAAAAAGAGTGATTGTATTATTTTTTTTATAATCACTTCGTGGTTGGATTCGTTTTTTAATTTTTGGCCTTTTTCTCATCTTTGTCACCTATCTATTATTATACTGATTTTTTTAAATTCTAGCAACAAATGTTTTATTACTAATTGTTAGATTATTCTTCCACTTGATCTAATGTTATTTTTCCTAAATAGCCATTTTTTAAATCGTTTAATATGATTCCTGCTGTTTTCTCGTAGTCTGTTATTCCACCTTTCATTAGTGCACCCCTTTTTTGGGCAATTTGGTCATATTCTTCTATCAGGTCTTCTGACAACTTTTCTATGTCATAACGCTCTTTTAAGTACTCTGGATATAGTTCGAATATTTTTCGTAAAATGAAGTTTCCTATATCCATAGAATCTAGAATTTCTTCTTTGATGGAAGAAAGTGCTGCTAAGATGTGAGCTTCTTCCTGATTTTCTAGTTTGGGCCACAAAATACCAGGTGTATCTAGAAGTTCAATATCCTTATGGATTCGAATCCAACTAAGACTTTTTGTAAAGCCTGGTCGGTTACCAACTCCTGCTGATTTCTTCCCTACTAGACGATTGATTAACGTACTTTTCCCTACGTT
>CAJUCU010000012.1:5842-7030 GCA_910585335.1 uncultured Bacilli bacterium | reverse complement strand
CTATAATTAAAGCTCGAATGCTTCTTGGCTTCATTCCTTTTTCTAGTCTTTTTTTATTTTCTGTTTCTAGTACTTTTTTACTAATATCTATGATTTCTTTTACATTTCCACCATTCATTAAATCTAGTGGCACAACATAATATCCTTCTTTTTGATATTTTTCTATCCATTTATTTGTTTCTTCTTTATCACATAAATCATATTTTGTCATAATTAAGATACGTGGCTTATTTTTTATTAGATTGTCAATATCTATAATTTTAGATGACTTAGGCATTCTAGCATCTATTACTTCATATACGATATCAATTAGATTTAATTTTTCTCCTATTTCTCTTTTGGTTTTTGCCATATGGCCAGGGAACCAGTTGATATTTGTCGTATTTTGTCGATTGTTCATTATTCTCACTTCCTATCTTCTATCACTCTTACTTCTATGCCAATAACTCCATATTTATCTTGTTCTTCTTTAGAATAATATTTTTCCATATCTTCAGGATTTGCAATATCATTTATATCATATCCCATTGATATTTTATCAAAATGTTTATATAATTCTTTAAAATTCGAATATTTATATAATCCCTCTATTTTAACTATAATTTTTTCTAAAGTTACTCTATTTGTAAATTCTATGAAGTCATTTTCTTTTAATAATTGTCTTTTTTCATCATTTAATCGCAACTCTATGGTTTTTGTTCCATCTTTTATACGATTAAATGGACCATTATTTAAATTCATATTATGTGTTGTTTTCATACTTATCCTCCACAATTAATTATTTTTTAATTTTCGTAATCATAATCCCATAAGCTTAATTTACCATTTACTTCAATAGGATTTATTTTTTCAACATTTTCTATTTTAAATCCATATCCGTCCCAGTCACCTTTATTAATTAATCCTTTATATACAACAGGATCTTTTTTACACATTTTTTGCGCAAATTCTTCATCTACATATATGCAGTCTGTAATAATTGCTTTTGCAATTATTTGACCAACAGGATATTCTAAATTTAAATGTTTGAATCTATTCATTGCTTTTTTATCTATACTTTTACTAGCGTGAATTAATATATCTCCACGATATTTAGTTTTCCAAGTTCTAAATTCATATTCTTTATAGCCTTCAGCAATTAATGTTGCCCACGGTTGCTTTATAGTTATAACTTTCATTTTTACCTCC
>CAJUCU010000012.1:0-5832 GCA_910585335.1 uncultured Bacilli bacterium | reverse complement strand
TTCATCTATATAAATTCTCTAAAACTTTAGTAAGACAATCGTCAGCAGTTTTATCAGTATCTGAAAATCTTATTCTAACTAATTTTCCATTTACCTTAAATATATAAGGATTTTTTGCTTTCATTATAAAATCCAATATTCTTTCTTCACTAGGTTTTCTTCTATCTATCTTTATATCCGTTATTTCATCCACTTCTTCTAATTTTACATCATCAAGATTTACATTTCTACATCTTTCTAATTTTTCTGCTAATTCTTTAATATTATATTTATACATATTTTACCTTCTTTCTATAATAATTTTATTATTTTGAAAGAAGTAATACAAATGTGCAAAATACTATATATTATCTTTTTCTCCTAATAATTTTATCTTTTCTGCATTGTTCAATATATTAAGTTGATACTCTGCTATGCTACTTAATATTTCAAATCTTTCTTCTTTGTTTTTCCCCTCTTTAATTAATTCTGCATTATGTGATTCTAAATTAGACAATACAGTTAATTCATTTATTGAAGCATAATCTCTAACATTTGAATTTTTTGCCAAGTTCGGATTAAGTTCTCTCCATCTTTTAGCAGTTGTATTAAATAAAGCAACATTTAAAATATCTGCTTCTTCTGCATACTTTAACCATTTTCTATCTTTATAATAATCGTTATCAGGTAATATATAATTTTTAATTGCATCTGTATGAGTAAGATAATTATTTTTGGTTAAAATTCTTTTTATATCCCATTCCCTATTTTGATTTTCTAATTCCTTAAGTCTTTCAAATTCTTTTATCAAATATAGTTTAAAAACCGGGCTAATTGAAGACGCAAATTCAAAAGCAATATCTTTATGAGCATAAGTTCCACCATATTTTCCACGCTTCGAATATATACCAATTGCATTTGTTTTACTACACCATTCTGTAACACTTAGTGTAAAAGTATGAAGTCCCGCCTCACTTTTAAACCCGTCGAATTCGACGGAATTAAAATTTGGATTGTAAATTGACTCCCAAGTACCTAAAAATTCTAAAGTAATTCTATTTCTTAACCAATTTCTGATAACATCATCTGATGTGGATTTTCCTTCTTTAAATTTGGTAAAATCAGAAATACAAATATAATCGCTGTCATTCATATTTGTTATGTTCACTTTAATATTTTGAACTTCGATTATTTTGTTTGTCATATATTCGCCTCTTTTCTATGTTCTTAAAGTTCGTAATCACCTTATTAATTCTTACCATATATTTCACTTAAAATAATTCGTAAACCAATTGATTGTCGAAGTTTGTTAAGTGTCGTTATTCATTTATATCATTTCCTTTTTTTCTTTAATAGGCTCTGGAAAATCCTGCTCATCCATTATTAAAACTTTTTTTAATAAATAATCAATTGCGTGAGGTGGATGATTTTCCAATTGTCCATAAACAGTAAATCCCATTTTTTCATAAAATCCTCTTGCTTGAAAACTCCAAGTCTCTGTTTTAATCCCCACACATTTATTTTCTCTAGCAAAATCTTCAACTTGTTTTATTAAGTTGGTAGCAATATCATTGGTTCGATAGGTTTCTTCTACAAAAAGTAAGTCTAGGAAAGCCCAGTAACAATCGTCTATATAACCATAAGCGCCACCAATAATTTTCTCATCTAAATATGCATAAAATCCAAATTCTTTTTCTTTCATTTGATAGCGAATAGGATTTAACCATGCATTTTTTGAAAAATTATACAATTCCAAATTATGATTAAGAAGTTCTTTGTTTTCTTTTGAAATATCAAATTTGTAAGTTACGTTATTCATAGTTATCTTATCTCCGTTCTCCTAAATATGTTAAAAATTTGAGAAATCCTTTTATTTATAGACTTTGATTATAGTTATCTTTTTATTCAGATACCCTAGCTGTCGGATTTTGTCGGTTGTCTATTTTTATCTTTTTCTATCATCTATAACTTGTCTTAATCTATTTTTATATCTAATTGGAGTCAGTTTTTTTACTTTTACTAAAAGTTTCAATATTCTTTCCTTGTTTGGTTTTTTTCTGTCTATTTTTATACCAGTTATTTCATTCACATATTCTAATTTTATATCATCCAGTTTGACATTTAACTCATTAATATTATATCTATTCATAAAATCACACTCCATTTTAATTATAAATTCAAATATAATTAATGTTAAATGTGCAATACTTTATTTTGTTAATTCACTTTTTTCTCTATTTTTCGTTGTTCATTAACATATTGATAATTCAATGCATTATCTTTAGAAATTGCAGATTTTTTTGTTTCCTTGTGGATGTTCTTGTCTTGCAATATCTCGTGTTACAATTTCTCCTATATTGGTAAGTGCAACTTCTATATCGGTCATATTATCCCTTAAAGATTCTTTCCTAAGCCCTTTCAACTCCTTATATTCACTAGCTTTCATTCCAGACCAACCTTTATAGATTTCATTGGTAAGCAAAGCATATTCCAATGGCTTTTCAACGCCTCCCTCTTTCCAAATATCTGTAAGTTTAAATCTATCTACAATTCCTGTTAGTCTAGCCTTAATCCATTCATCAGAATATCCTTTATTGCGATAATAATTTACTGCACGATTTATTGCTATTTCAGGATTAAACACTTCGTCAATTCTTTCGCTTCCGATATTTGCAAGCCACATTTTAAAGGGTTCTGCTTTCGGACTCGGTACAGATTCAATTAACCTTAAAATTCCTTTTGTATCTAAAGTATCCGTTTCTCTATATTTACCATCTTTAGATTTCAATTTCAACTGTCGACATTTTGTCGATAGTTCACTTTTTTCTTCATTAGTCATTCTTGTTTTTAATCTATACCAATAATCATTTGGATTTTTGCTCTCTGTTAAAACTCTAATAACATCAATTATGCTAAAATAGTATTCTTCTTTTTCACTATCCCAAATACTTCTTATTTCATTGCCTTCAAATAAATTTGATATCGTCTTTAATTTATCATTCAAATATAACACCTTCTTTCTTATTTTAATTAAGGGGCTGTAATGTCGTAATTGCCTTTTTAATTCCTACTAAAATTTCTATATTTTTATCAACTTTTCATTTTTCATATTGTTACCTTCTTTTATTGTTATCAACCACTTCTTTTATGGTCTCTAGTTTATTTATATTTATTAGACCATCTTTAGTCAATGTTGGTTCAATAAATCCTCCTTCATCAAATTCATTCCATGCATACAGTAATATAAGGTCATCTTTATTTTGAAACCTATAAGCGTTAGCTAAGGCCTTTTTTAATTCAGCTGAGGTAGGTTGTTGAATAAATTGAACATTAAAATCTTTACAATTTTCCCAAGACACTGGAGAATCATATCTAGGTCTTTTATCCTATCCTGTTGTTACCCATGGTACCACATTATTTATAGTATGGTATTCATTCCATTTGGCCATTTCCAAGCTACTTATTTCTTTATAAGTAATATTGTTTTTACCTGGAGTGCAATATTGCGTAATGGCATCTAGCTTAAATAAATCACTCATTAATTCAGCCTGGTTTTTAGTCCAAACCATCCCAATAAAATAAGGATTATAATTTTTAGAGTTCTTTCTAATATAGCTAACAATATCCAGTAGACTTTCATTTATATCAAAAATATAAACAACAGGTCTATTATGAACTTTCAGATAACAATCCTTAGAAAACTGTTCAATTAACCATAAGGCATCACTTTCATTAAATGGATTAGTACCAATAATTAGACACCACTTCATCTTTTGTTGCTCTATCTCTAAAAATAAATTTCTAGCAGTATCCAATCCAGAATTAAACGGATACCAACAAAAAGCAAAATAATCTATCCCATATTTACTGGCATAATCAATTTCTTGCATCACTACTTTTTTTGAATCACATCTAATTTGAACATTATTTTCATTTATGGATGCATAAAAAGGCAAACGGTTATGATACTTCTTAGGTGTTAAACATTTTTCAACTTCAAGTCCTACAGAATGTAAGTTTCCAACCCATGCATCCCATCTTATTGCACCAAGTTTTCTATTCTTCATAAAATCATTTCTTTCTAATATAATTATACAGCAAAATACTCTTTTTGCCTATATTATAGGCTACTTTCCTAAGGGCTATGTTTTTTTATAGTAAATTTCAAATAGAATCTTTTAAAGAAAATGGTATTTAATACCTCACAGTAATTATAGTATTCAAACGATACTCCTCAATTTATATTATTCATTTTCATAATCATAGTCCTATAAACTTAATTTGCTATTTACTTCAATTAATTGTTATTACTTTCATCTTTTCCCTCCATTTACTAATCAAAAAATCTCATATTCTTTGTTCTTTATCATTTTTATATATTATACGACAAAAAATAACAAAAACCTATAAAGTATGCTTTTTTTGAAAATTACTTTATAGGTTATATTTTTATCTCTTATTTTTTTACTTTAATGAAAGTTGGCACTGGCACAACAGTATCATGGATTGTTTCTAAAGAAAAGCCATCTTTTTCTGTTTGTCTTATTTTCCCTTCTACCGTTGCATTTGCAATATCATATAGTTCAGCTAAACTATATACTTCTCCTTCATCTCTAAAGTCACTTATCACTTGATAATGTATTGAATCTGTTTCCTCTTGCACTTCTAGAGTCAGCTTATTTCCGTTATCTTCTATTACTACAGTATTTAATAATCTTTCATATTCTGTTATGTGAGTTAAAAACTCTGTTACTATTTTTTTGGCATTCATATTTTTCTCCTTTTTTATTTTTTCTCTCCCCATCTTGAAAATGGTAGTATTGTAAAGGTTGCATGCCCTTTTATTCTTTTTTTAGGGATAAACCCTAAGACTCTACTATCTAATGATTCAACACGATTATCACCTAAAACAAAGTAAGAATCCTTTGGTATTGTTTTACTTTTGAATTTTGATAAATCAAAATCATCTGTTTCTTCATGATAAAAATCTTCTTTTACATATTCGCCATTAATATAGAGCTTCTGGTCTTTATATTCTATTTTTTCGCCAGGAAGACCAACTACTCTTTTTATGATATCCTCTTCATCTAAATGGATAACAACGATATCAAATCTCTTTACTTTTTGAAAACGATAGCTAATTTTATCTAATATCATAATATCTTTATGTTGCAGTGTCTCTTGCATAGAAGGTCCATTCACCCGAATCGGAGAAACTATAAATGCTTTTATGAACACCACAGTTGATAACACTAGTATATAAGGCCATACCTCTTTTAAAAACTTTTTCATAATTTCAAATAAAAAATAAGGCTTTGGCCTTATTTTTGTCCTCTTTCTTTGATTTTGTATTGACCAACATAATCTTTCAAGAAATTTAATTTTGCACGTCTTACTTTTCCTTTACGTACTACAGTAATTTTTGCAATCTTAGGTGAATTAATTGGGAAGATTCTCTCTACTCCAATACCTGCTGAAATTTTACGTACTGTAAATGTCTCAGATACAGAACCACCTTTTCTTGAAATAACGATTCCTTCAAACGCTTGGATACGTTCTCTTTTTCCTTCGATGATTTTTACATCAACACGAACAGTATCACCAACACGGAATTCAGGAATATCTTTTCTCATTTGTTTTTCGTTAATTTTGTCAATTACGTTCATAGATTTTTCCTCACTTTCTTTAACCAGAGATCTTATAGAAACACTACAGCGGATCACTTTTTTTGACGTTTATAATTGTAACATACCTTTCTCTATTATGCAACTAATATCGTTAAATTTTATTTTTAACGCTGTAGAGTTACAATTGATGTGGCACCTTGAGAGTATACAAAAAGCGATAGATACC
>CAJUCU010000011.1:28932-29551 GCA_910585335.1 uncultured Bacilli bacterium | reverse complement strand
ACCTAGGACCCCTTGATTAACAGTCAAGTGCTCTAACCAACTGAGCTATTGAGGCATATAATCATCAACTTGATGATTATAAATTTTCTAGATAAGAAATAATTTCAGCTTTTCCAGTAATATATTCTACTACTTTATGATCTTTATAGCGAATCAATGTATGTTCAGAAACACGTAAATGTTCTGGTTTTTCAGGTTGACGAGTAATATCACTAGAAACATGTTTTTTATTTAAAGCTTCATTTGTATAACATTTATAAAGAGTGGGATTATCTTCTTTATCATGATACTTGCTCAAAGTAGCACTATATTCAGAAATATGTGCTTCATCAAAATATAAAACGAAATAATCATCCTCATTTTGATTAAAACTTTCTCCAGCTAAAATCACTTCATACTGAATATTAGCTTCCCCTACTTTAATGGCATCTCGCATATTTTTATCTGTAATATACAAAGTGAAAAGATAAAACAATGCGAAAACCAATAATGTTCCAACAACACATTTCACTACTTTAGAAACTTGTAAAGAATCATTTTCTACTTCTACTTTCTTATTATATTTAGAATAATCTATTTTATTCTTATTTTTACTGTTTTTTTTATTTTTTGCCATTTT
>CAJUCU010000011.1:18388-28922 GCA_910585335.1 uncultured Bacilli bacterium | reverse complement strand
CCATCACCAACAAGAGTATAACACAAGTCCCAAAATAAAAAAAGAAAAAATAAACAATAACTGTTTATTTCATCGTAGGTAAGACATTAATGGATTGTGCTATTTCTACTAATTCATCTGTGCTCATGACGTCACTTACTAAATAGTATTCAATTCCAGCAGAAGTCCAAGAAAGAGAATTATCCGTCATAACACCAATCGTATCCATCAAGCGATAAATATCACCATAAGTAGGTACTACAGTCAATTCATCAGAAACATTCGCAGTCTCCTCAACTAACAGAAATGGTTTTTCCCCATCAAAAGTTAAAATAACACGTTCTCCATCTGTCTTTTTAATCTTCTCTTCACTAACTAGTTTCGTTCCAGTTGGTGTAACAAGAGGATAAATCGCTTCATCAATTTTAGAAGTTCGCTCAGCCTGCTCTTCTACTTTAGCACTTTTCATTGCCACATCTAGATTAAAAAAATCTTTCTTAAATGTAGGACTATAATCAATGTCAGTAAAAGTCATAGTCATTTGTGGTATTTTTTCTTCGTTTAAAACTTTAACCGTTTTCGGCTTTAAATCTTTATCAAGAATAATCTTTTGTGAAGTTAATTTTCGATTATTAGGATAATTTACTTTTGTCACAAATTCATAACTACTCTTATTTTCTACAAATTCCCGTTTATCATCATTTTTGATATCATCGCGCAAGGAAGACAATAAATAAATTTGAGAATTACTATATGGCCAATCACTTTGAAATTTAAAGCTTTTATTTAAGGAAGGTGTCAAAACATATACGCCATCTTTATTTTTTAAAATAATCTGCTCATGATTATTGGCCACGTTTTTCAAAGAAACTTTATAAAAATCCTTTTCCTTATAAGCCACTAAAACATCGTAATTATATACATCATCATTATTAACAATTTCTAGTTTTCCTTCTATTTGATAAGATTTTAATTTATTAATTTTTTTATCTATATCCACTACAATATCACTTTCACTATTTTTCCCACAACCTGTAATTAAAAATAGCGATAAAAAAATACAAAGCAATAATTTTTTCATTTTTTCACCTCATTTATATTCTCATTTAACTATATGGAAAAAAATAAAGATTATTACGAATAATTTTAGAAAAATGCGTTCATAATAAGTAGTAAAGAAGTATGAGTAAAGGAGCGATAACATGGAAATATTAAAAAAGATTGCCTTAGTACTAATTATTATTGGTGCGCTAAATTGGGCACTAGTTGGACTATTTAATCTAGACCTTGTAGCAACAATCTTTGGTGGCGTAGATAATATCATTGCCAAAATTGTATATGTGCTAATAGGAATCTGTGGATTAATTAGTATTACACTATTATTTCATCATTTTGAAGATTAAAAAAAAGATTTGCAAATCAAATCATGCAAATCTTTTTATTTTTGTGTAATACGAACTCGTACTTTTTTAGTCTTAGAAGTATAGGTTAATTTTAAGTCATCACCTTTTACTTCAACTGGAACCTCATGTTCTCCAACACCATAGTTTTTAAGATCAATATATGCTTTAATAGTAGATTCATCTAATAACTTAATGGCACTTTCACTACCCTTAACTACAACAGTTACGATACTATCTTCAGCAGATAACGCTTGAACTGCATAATTGTTGTTTAAGTTTTCAGTGACAATATGAATATTTTTAAATTCTTTTGTAGTAGAATTATCAATTTCCACTTTGACAGTAATTGTTTTTTGACTTAATTCTGTAATACCATTAGGACGTTTTAGAGTAATATTAAAGTCTTTATTCTTATCCAAATCCTTAACATCAATCTCTACTTCTAATTCTTCTAATTTATCAACTGCAGACTGTTCACCATAAACAGTGATTGTATTGATACTAGTAGTAATAGCATTAATAGATTTACCAAATGCTAAGTTACCTTTTGGTACTATTTTAATTGGAACTTCTTTATGTGGAGATGTAATCACAACTTTTGCATCGACGCTCTTTGGCACGATTTCAACATCCACAATCTTTCCATCCGTATCATAAGCGACAAGAGGAACATCCTTAAGTGTCATAGTACCAGCTTTTGGATTTACGAAATTATCAACATCGACCAAAGCCTTAACTGTTGCAACTTTCTTAAGTTTATAAGCAGCACCCTTAACAATAACATCACTTCGATCAAGTTCAATATCTTTAATATAAAGTTTACTATCTAAATTATCTTTATGTAAAATATCTACAGTCAAGCTCTTCGTCTCAGATACTTTTTCATAAATCGTGACAGTAATGGTAGAAGGATCTAGTTTATAATCAAGAGATTTCAAACGTTGGGAATATTTAAGTGTTACCTTATGATTTCCTGGCTTAAGCCCAGTAAGATCCACTGACACACCTTTAGATGGTGCTTGTTTTGCCAAAAAGATATGACGTTTTTGCCCGACTAAAGTAATATCAACTGCCTTTGGTAAGCCTTCTACTACATAAAGCTCTTCATTATAAACTGCTGAGACTGGTTGATCATACAAAATTTCTGCATACTGATCAATCATGACATTGCTCTCACGATCAATAATAACAAAGACCAAGAACGCAAGAATCAAAGATAACACAATTAATGTTGACTTTTTTCCAAAGAATCGTTCAATGATTTTGCCATTATCTTTGAAAAACTCTGCAATTTTAAGAAATACTTTCGTAATAGGAGTAATTAATAATTTATCAAAAAAGTTACCAATATGACGAAATAAAATTTTAAATGGTTTAATTATTCTCTTCATATATCTCTTCCTCATCTATTTCATCTTCATCATAATCCAAATCTTGTTTTGGTCTAAGTTCATCAATTAACATAATACGGACATCATCCATGGAAAGGTTATAAAATAATTCCCCTTTAACAGCAATAGATAAACGTCCTGTCTCTTCACTTACCACAATAGAAATACAATCTGTCTCTTCGGCAATACCAAGTGCAGCACGATGACGAGTTCCTAAATGACGATTAATCTTCGAACTACTACTAGTTGGAAAAACAGCACCCGCACAAGTAACACGATCACCTTGAATAATGACACCACCATCATGAAGTGGATTGTTAGGGAAAAAGATAGAAATTAGTAAATCACTTGATAAATCAGCATAAAGTTTTTTCGCTTTTCCAATATAGTCTGACAAACTAACATCTCTTTCTAAAACGATAAGCGCTCCAATTCTTTGTTTACGCAAATACTCAAGAGATTGAATGATTTGATAAACCAAATGCTCTCTTTCATCAACGGTAAGTGTTTTATGACGTCCTAATAATTGTGTTCTTCCAAGCTGCTCCAAAATAGTACGAATCTCTGGTTGAAAAACAATAATTAAAGCAAGTGGTCCCCACATAATAATATATTCTAGTAATACACCAATTGTAGTAAATCCACAAATCTTACTAACTACTTTTAAAATAATAATAAAGGCAACCCCTTTAAAAATTAAAGAAAGTTTTACATTATTACGAATATTTTTTAAAATAAAATAGAAAATTGCCCAGACAAGACATATATCAACAAGTTTACGAGCAATTGATAAAATATCTGTTACAGTTAAAGGCATTACATCATCTCCTTCTCCAATGTTACTTATTCAGTATATCAAATATTCATTTTGAAATAAAGTTTTTTTACCCTTGATTAACAGAAGTTGGCACTTCAGAATTCTGATTCAAATTAGGTGCTTGCAAGACAACAGAACCAGGACTTTGCACAGTAGCAGTTCCTTGTACAGCAGGGGCCGTAGAAGGAATTTGTGGGGATAAAACAGCAACGGGATCAGCAGGGGATGGAATTGGCCCGACAGGTGGTTGATCAATTTGAACAACAGGACCAGCTGCTGTCGTAGGATAAGCTACCCCTACACTTTCTGGAGTAGTAGAAGGACTTGGAAAAGTAGTAACTTCTGGCGTTGGTGGCGGAGCAGACACAGAAAAAGAAGTGACAGGAATGGATGATGGTACTGCTTGAGAAACAACAGGTGCCTCCACATATTGTTCTTTCTCCTTCTTCTCCCTTTGCTTCTTCTCAGCCAAATACCCAATAGATGCACAAATGAAAATAGAACTAATAACCGTCACGATAGTATAAACTGGCCCATCTAATATATCTCTAAAAAAAGTAATAATAAAATCCATCTTTCCACCCTCTATTCTTATTATTATAATACCATTACTTGAAAACTTTTACAATACCATAAAAAAGATAGCAGAAAAATAGATGAGCATTTACTAAATATTTTATTTTATAGCAAACTAGTTTATTACCAAATATATAAACAGAATAAATCAAAAAAAAGGAAATACTTCTTTGTAAAAGTATTTCCCCCTAAAATAATCACCATCAATAAGATAGGCTTTTTGTTAAAACAGGTAAGTCTAATGCTTTTTTCTCTAATATTCCACTGATTTCCTCACATCTCATATCAAGAGAAGTAATAGGAGACCAAATACCATAATATTTAGAAAAATCGCTATAAGCGGTTGCAATTCCCCAAAAATCACAACTACCATCTAAAAGTAATTCTGTCTTTAAGGATTCCGTTAAGTTTTTAGAATCAATGAGAATATAGGCAACGGCTTGATCTTTCATAACCTCACCATATCGTCTTTTAGCATCTTCATAATTTGCCGAAGACCAATAAGTATGATAACCCTTCTCACTTAAAATCTTACAAGAAGAGCGAACTGGATAATCAAAACCAATCACTTCATGATCCACATAACAAATATCATTATCACCAAAAAAATTAGTCGCAGAAATCTCTCTAATATAGGTAGGATGATTTTTCATATAAATTTGCCACTCAGAAAAATCCTCTGTATAGATAATATCCTTTTTTTCTATATGACGCTCGAAACAAAGCCCTCTTTTAAAAGCTTCCGCTAAAAATTGTTCATAAACTGCTTTTACCTCTTTAGAATCAGTAGGATCTAATATAGGTGCACGAAACTGAAAAAAATCGGTAGGCAAATGAAAAAGTTCTGCTAAATATTTTTGAGAAACATTACAAGGCTCATACCCTCTCTTATCTCTTTCTTTTTCAGTATAACCAAAAGTCATATAATGCATAGATAAAAAACAATTAACAAATTCAAAATTCCCTAAGTTTTCTAATTGAATCATATTTACATCACCGTTCTTTTTAAATACTATGTATTATAACAGAATCATTCTCAATCTACAACAAAAGAATTTTAATACAAATCACGAATAACACCATGAATTAAATTAAGATCTGACGGTATAATCCACTTTATTCCAGCAAGACGGAATAAAGCAAGAGGTATTATAGCTCCACTTCTAGCACCATCCATCCATTTAGGATTTCCTGGCATCAATTGATATAGTTCATCCATAGTAATAGAATAAAATACTTTTTCCGTTCCCAAAATATAATCATCAAAAGAAACCATATAACGATGTATACCATCTTGAAATAAAGTATTCTCTACTAAATGAAAATCAGTCAAAAGCTCAAATCGTTCTTCCCCACCAGTGAAAATAGCAGCATCATAATCTTGCGCCAACTTTAAATCCCCTAGCTTTTCTAAAACAAATGCTTCCATCTCTTCTATTTTATCCCCACTGATACTCTCATTCACCTTCGTAAATTGATTTAATAAATCGGCAACACCTACATTCAAATTATGAGTATCTATAATAACACCATCTAGAAAAGTAACCAGTTCTGTCGTCTTGCCACCCATATTGATAATTAAGATTTTCTTCCCATTATAGTCATGCTTCATCGCACTAGCCAAATAATAGTTTTCAATACCATGACTAATAATATTAAAATACAAATCGAACCTGTCATTAAATAATCGTACCATCTCCTGCCTCAAAGAAAGAGATAAATTACGGAAAATACCTGTAACATAAATAAAAGTATTTTCATAACGAAGCGCATATTTCTCTTTAATAATAGAAAAATAAGAACAAAGCTCCGTCAAATTTTCAGTACTAATGCCATGTTCTTTAGAAAACCCATTTTTAAAATAGATAGAATGCTCTTCCAACAATTCTAAAGTATCTTCATAACGATATACTTTGATAGTAGAAGAACCTAAATCAATATAATACATAAACCATTCTCCTTTTACTAAGAGTATCATACCTAAAGTGCATTTACAAGAAATTTATTTCTTGATAAAATGTATTAGAGAAGTAGAGGTGTAGTATATGAAAATAGGGATTCCTAGAGCATTTCTTTATTACAAATATCATGTATTATGGGAAACATTTTTTGAAGAGTTAGGAATTGAATATATAGTAAGTCCAAAAACAAATAAAGAACTAATGCGTGAGGGAACATCCCTTGCGATTGATGAAGCTTGTCTTCCTCACAAAATTTATTTAGGACATGTAAACTATCTAGTAGATAAATGCGACTATATTTTTGTCCCCCGCATTGCAACACTCGGTGGTACAAAAGATATTGTATGTTCTAGATTTCAAGCGATTTATGATTTAGTTAAAAACACTTATAAAGAAAAAGATTTAAAACTTTTATATTATAGTATTGATATTTTAAATAAAGACACGGAGCTAAAAGCTTTCTTGAAAATGGGAAAATTCTTAGGGAAAAACAAAGCCCAAGTGTTAAAAGCCTACTATATAGCAAAACAGGCAGAAAAAACAACTGCATTAATTGAATTAAATGAACAAAGAAAAAATTTAGAAAGTGATAAACTAAAAATTCTAGTAATTTCTCATCCATATAATATTTATGATGAGTATATTGGAAGACCAGTGCTAGATACCCTAAAAGAACTAGATTGTGTTCCAATTCTAGGTTGTGTGGTAGAAACAAAAAAAGCAAGAGAAGCATCGCGTATGGTAACAAGAACACTACCATGGACTTTTAATAAAGAACTAGTAGGTGCAATATCGCTTTATAAAGACAAGGTAGATGGTATCATTTTAGTCTCTGCTTTCCCTTGTGGTCCAGACTCTCTCGTAAATGAAATGATTTTAAGACGCCTAAAAGATAAACCAATCATCACCTTAGTTTTGGATGCTCAAGAGGGAACGGCAGGAATGGAGACAAGACTAGAAAGTTTTATTGATATTATCAGAATTAAGGAGGAACGGGAACATGAAAAAGAACTGCAAAATTAGTTTTCCTAGATTCGGAAATTACAATATCGCAATTGAAATCCTAATGAAAGAAGGTCTAGAATGTGATTATGTCGACGCTCCCCTTACAACAAAGAAAACACTAGAAATCGGTACCAAGTATTCACCTGATTTCGTCTGCACTCCTTTTAAATATCAACTAGGAGGATATATAGAGGCAATCGAGGCAGGAGCAAATACCTTAATTCAAGTAGGTGGACCTTGTAGATTAGGCTATTATGGTGAACTACATGAACAAATTCTAAAAGACTTAGGCTATGATGTGCATTTCATCAATATGGCAGAAGCAGACTTTGCTAAACCATTAACTTTTTACAATGAATTTAAAAAAATAAACCCGAAACTAAATTTAAAGAAAGTAACCTCTACACTGCTTTTGGTAGTAAAAATAGTAGAAAAAATTGATAAAGTAGAAGATTACATTCGCCAAAATGTTGGTTTTGAACTACATGATGGAGACTTCGATATAATTCATAAAGATTTTCTAACAGAGTTAAAAAGCGTTAAAAATAAAAAAGCGTTAAATGAAATTTATAAAAGATATATGGCCAAGTTGAAGAAGGTAGAAACCAACAAACCAGAACACCCTCTACAAGTAGGTTTTATTGGTGAGTATTACACCATCATGGATCCCTATAGTAATCATCATATGGAAAAAGAACTAGCCAAAAAGGGAATCGTAATCAAACGATGGATGAATATTACAAATAGTTTCTTCAATGCTCCAGAAAAAGAAATCAAAAAAAGTATCAAGAACTATGCCAAATATGATATGGGAGCAACTTCAATGTATACAATTAAAAGCGCTCTTGACTATGCTAAAGAAGATTTTGATGGTATTATTCACTTAAAAAGTTTTGGTTGTACTCCTGAAATTGATGCAATGCCTGTATTACAAAGAATTTCAGAAGACTATAAAATTCCTATTATCTACTTCAGTTTTGATTCACAGACAAGTGATGTAGGAATTAATACTAGAATAGAAGCTTTCTACGATATGATTATGATGCGAAAGGAGAAAAAATAATGAAAAAGGCATACCTTGGAGTCGACATAGGCTCTATTTCTACAAAAGGAATCATTATAGATGAAGAAAACAACATTTTAGCGAGCAAGTACTTATGGACAGAAGGAAATCCTATGGATGCCGTAAAAAGATTAATTGCAGATTTAAAAGGGCAAGTAAATCTTAAGAAATATAAAATAGTTGCAGTAGGTACCACTGGTTCTGCTAGAAAACTAATTGGTGTTTTACTAGGAGCTAATGTCGTTAAAAATGAAATTACGGCCCATGCGATTGGAACACTTTCACTATATCCAGAAGTAAAAACAATCTTTGAAATTGGTGGACAAGATTCTAAAATTATTTTAATCGATGATGGTATCGTTGTCGATTATGCAATGAATACTTTATGTGCTGCTGGAACAGGATCTTTTCTTTCTAGCCAATCAAAACGTTTAGGTTTAGAAGTAGAAGAATTTGGACCACTAGCATTAAAAAGTAAAAATCCAACTAACATCGCCGCTAGATGTACAGTCTTCGCGGAAAGTGACTTAGTTCATAAAGCACAAATTGGTCACAAAAAAGAAGATATTGTGGCAGGACTTTGCAAAGCTGTTGTAACAAACTACTTAAATAATGTTGGAAAGGGAAAGAAAATTTATGCTCCTATCGTTTTCCAAGGAGGCGTTTCCAAAAATGTTGGTGTTATTAAAGCTTTCGAAGATGCTACTGGAGAAGAGATTATCGTAGATGATAATTCTCATTTAATGGGAGCTTTAGGTGTCGCAATTTTAGCAAGAAATGATGGCAAAGAAATAGACTTTAGTTTTGATATAGAGGATATTGAGTTTGAAACAAAAGGCATAGAATGCAAGCGTTGTGCAAATAACTGTGAAATCATATGCGTCTATAAAGATAAAGAATTAATCGACTCATGGGGCAATAAATGTGATAATGGCGCAATAAAAATAAGAAAAAGAGAAAAAGTAGGACAATAAAGACTGGTACCAAACCAGTCTTTTTATTTAAGAAAAAGTAATTTTTAACACTTGCCCAATACTTAAAACATTACTTGTTAAATTATTGAGTCTCTTTATAGCATCTACAGTAGTACCATAGCGACTAGCAATAGAAAATAGTGTATCTCCTCTTTGTACTGTATAAGTAATATAACTACTATTAGTAGATGGAATCCTCAATGTCTGTCCAATACTTAAGACATTACTTGTTAAATTGTTAAGTCGTTTTATTTCATCTACAGTAGTACCATAACGACTAGCAATAGAAAATAGTGTATCTCCTCTTTGTACTGTATAAAGTATATTAGCTCCCCCCTGATTAGCAGTTGGAATATTTAAAACCTGCCCAACTGTTAAAACATTACTACTTAGATTATTAAGCCGCTTTATCTCATCTACTGTAGTATCATATCGACTAGCAATTGCATACAAAGTATCCCCTGGTTTTACAATATAGCGCAAAGTAGAATCTGAACCAGTATCATTATTACCATCACTAATTGGAAGCTTCAACTCCTGCCCGATACTTAAGGTATTACTAGTCAAATGATTAAGTCTCTTTATAGCATCCACAGTAGTACCATAACGACTAGCAATCGCATATAATGTATCTCCCGCTTTTACGACATAAACCTTATATGGTTCATCTTCACTCGAACCATCATCGTCAATTTGATCTAGTACACATTGATTCAGTCTACCATATAAAACTTCAATTAAAATCCAAGTAGCACTATCGACAATTCCATTAGTTGTAATATCATTATTAAATTGAAGTCTCTTCACAGCATTTTCTGTTTCCAAATCAAATTTACTAGTAATAGGTCCAGTATAATAAAGAAGTGCTCGTAACTTTAATTGAAGTTCCCTGACTTCACTACCACTATCCCCTAAGCGTAAAACCTTATTAGAAGTAGCAGGGGTGGCAACAGCAGTCAGTGCATATAAAATCTCCCACATCTCCGCTGTCACTATCCCAGTCACATCTAAATCAAACTCTCTTTGAAAAGTACGAACCCCCACCTCTGTTGATACACCAAAAATACCAGTAATTAAAGCATTATAAAATCCCAAAATCTTTAATTTTTCTTGCAAGATTTTAACAGAATCACCAGTATCCCCTAATTGTAAATTATTCATCTCCATTCTCATCACCTCGATAAATTATATTCATTTATTGATAATATATTATGTATAATAGAATGAGGTGAAATATGGCAAAAGGTTATTTAATTGTAAATGTCTATAGTGATACCATTGCAAATCCTGTTAAAAATGCAACTGTACAAATACTAAAAAATGGAAATATAATAAAAGAGACAAAAACAAATGAAGATGGTAAAA
>CAJUCU010000011.1:3978-18378 GCA_910585335.1 uncultured Bacilli bacterium | reverse complement strand
CATTGGATACTGTAGACAAAAGTTTTTCAGAAAACAATCAGCACGAAACACGACCTTATGAAACTTATGATGTACTAATAAATGCACTAGGTCTTACAGAGACCAGAATAGAAGGAGTACAAATCTTTGATGGCATTACATCCATTCAAAATATCTACATGACTTCTCTTGATGAAAATGAGGAAGAAGATATAGCAGTAATTCCACCCAATACTTTATGGGGAGACTACCCACCTAGTATAGAAGAAACAGAAACAGAACAACAAGCTACACCATATGTTTTATCAAAAGTAGTAATACCAGAAAACATTATCGTCCATGATGGTATTCCTACGAATGCGAATGCGGCAAACTACACAGTCCCATTCGTAGATTACATCAAGAATGTAGCAAGTAGCGAAATATACAGTACCTGGCCAGAAGAGACCATCAAAGCAAACATCTTAGCAATTATTTCTTTTACACTAAATAGAATATTTACAGAATGGTATCCAAGTAAAGGATTTGATTTTACCATTACATCAACAACTAGTTATGATCAGAAATATACTAGAAACGGAACAATATTTCAGCCAATTTCAGATATGGTTGATGAAATATTTACAAACTATATCAGAAGTGGCTTTAGACCACAACCCCTACTCGCTCATTACAAAAGTAATACGACAGATCCTGGTTACCTAAGTCAATGGGGTTCAAAAGAATTAGGAGACAGAGGTTATGAAGCATTGCAAATTTTAAAGTATTACTATGGTAATAACATCAATATTTACGAAGCAGAAACAATTGGAGAATATCCTTATTCATTTACAAAGACATTGAAAGAAGGAGACTGTAGTAAAGATGTTTATGTTCTGCAAAATGTTCTAAACTATATTAGAGGAAGCTATCCAGGCATTCCCATAATCAACAACCCTTCTGGTCTATTTGATGGTGATACCAAACGTGCTGTTTTAAAGTTTCAAAGTGTATTTTATTTATCACAAACAGGAACAGTCAACAAACAAACTTGGTATAGAATCTCTTATATCTACGCTGCAGTAAGCAAAATGACAAATAGTATATACACATAAAAAGTATTAGACAAAAAATCTAATACTTTTTCTTTTCTAAACAATGAAACAAAAATCATTCTAAACTATTTGATTTCAGTCTCCCAAAGTCCATGTTTATTGCAGTAAGCATATAAAATACCATTTGTTTTAGAGCAAAAAGTAACAACAGCAGAATCCCCTGGTTTTAAATAAATACGTTCTAAAGACTCTCCAGATACTAGTGCTATCCATTCAATATAATGATCTTCCTCCATTACATGATGAACTGTAACAACAATATTTCCATCGCTTATTTCATAAATTGGTACATGTTTTTCTACTGCAGCATCAACAGAATTAGATAAAACTTCCGTCATTTCTTTTCCACAACAAGAAAGATGACTAGAATGTAAATCTTCAACAAGTCCTCCACAAATACCACATTTTTTTAATACTAATTTTTCCATTTTCTACCTCCTCTTTTATTATACTAAATAAATCACAAGAAAAAAAGATACCAAAGTATCTATAAATATTTTTTTAAAGCTTCTACACTTTTTTCTTGCATAGAAACAAATTGATCAATAATTTTATGAACTTCTTTATCCACATTTTTATTATTCAGTACTTTTCTACCTTCAATAATGCCCATATTCACTCCTTCTAATAAAAGTTCCGCAAGCTTAGACGTACTTTTGTCAGAAAAAGTCTTCATAGAAATACCATACCAAGTGAGAGCTTTATTCATGGTAGTTGTTTTATGAGGAAGACCATCATTATATTTAGGATAAATCTCTTCTATTCGACTCATAATCTTTTTATAATCATCATACTGTTTCCGAAGTTCCTCACGTAGCTTATCATCTTCTACTTTATCTGAAATAAAGTGTAACGCATCCATACCCATACAGGCACCTTTATGAATTTCATCTAGTGCATTTATATTTTCTTCCATTTTTTCACGCTCCTACACATAATATGTGAAAAAAGAACAGTTTTATACATGAAACTATGAAAGAACAATTTCTAAGCCACAGTTAGTACTAGTATCAGAAAAAATAATTTCATCATCCTTCTTCAAAGTCACTGTAACAAAAGTCGTAATACTTTCTAAAATATCCTTCTCCATTTTGCCTTTCACTGGGGCCATCAGCTTCATCCCGTTTTCATATTCTGATTGTATATGAAGAAAGTAGCAGCCTTTTTTTAAAATAATATCTAATAAGGAATCATCAACATGATATTTTTCTATTTTAGCATGATTATATGTAGTAAATTGAAATTCCTGATTATCTATCATGAGCACACAAATAAATCCTCTAAAATGAAAAAGTTGAAAAGGAATATCGGCAATAGAGAGCATAAAGCTAGCATCCTTCTTAAAACAATTCCCCTGACACCAAATATAAGATTTAGGAAAAGAAAAACCCCAATCTTTCTCAATATAACCAGTACCATGCCCAAAATCCAATAAATTTCCATTAATCTTAATAAAACCATTTATTTTATTTTGCATACTCAAAATAGCATGATTACACTCCATAAAAGGAATATAAGAAAAAGGGCCCATGATATTAGGGGCTAAAAACCGTGGTTTTATATTTTTACTATCAAAATAGAAAATATCACCCAAAATATGAAGCTTTTGTTTTTTATCTTCTATCTCAATATGAAGTCCCTCTTTTGTAAAAGTATTCTTGCCAATTGTAATACAAAAAGGATCAAAAGAAAATGCAAAATCTGAAATAGAATAAGGAACATAATAAGACGAATCATTCGTAATCACTTGGATAAAAGCATTCTTTGCAGTATCACTAATATGAATCCCAGGAATAAAAGAAATCCCCCTCTCGCCATTTACATTTTTAAAATACCATCCTTCAAAATAATTGGTGTTCGTATTCAAGTATTGTTCTCCCTGAAATAAATCAGGATTTTTCATTAAAAATAATTTCTTCATATTACATATTATTTTTCGAATACAAAATATTATACCGATTTATTATATAATGATATAATAAAAGAACGAAAGGATGGATTATATGGATAATGATTTTTTAAATGATAACTTATTAGATAAAAATACGCCAATTATTTTTAGTGATGGTTCTACTGTTTGGAACGAGTTAAAACAAAGATATATAACGCACAAGAAAGGACTATTTATTTATGGTCCAAGTGGGATTGGAAAAACCTATTATGTGAAACATCAAAAAGAAAACAACTGGATAGATGGGGATGTTTTATGGGAATCTTGTAATGCTTTTCCTAAAGGAGATTGGTGGAATTGGAGCGAGGAAGAAATCGATAGCATTGAAAGAAAAGCAGACGTTATTACAGAACAGGCAAAAAAACTAGGATTTTGGGTCATTGGTGCCAGTTCAGTAAATATGATTCCAGATGCTATTGTTATCCCAGATTTCGATACTCACTTAAAATATATAAAACACAGAGAAGAACATAATTATGATGGTGGTATGAAAAGCGATGACATTGAAAAAATAAAAAGAAATAGAGAGTACTTTTCTCGTTTTAAAGAAAAGGGCGTCCCTATTTTCCCAAGTGTCGATGATGCGGTTTTATATCTTCAAAACAAATTGGATAAAACTGATTATTAACATTAGCAATGATATGGTTAGAGTTATCAATTCCTAATGATATTCCACCACAATAATCTACACTAACAACATCATTTTTCTCATAGCCAAAAATAGTTTGCTTGGCAAATGGACTTATGAAATCATAGTGAGTACCACACCAAACAATCAACTTACTATTTGGCTTTTTTATATGAAAGTAATTAGAAAACTCCTGAAGGACATTTATATAATGAACACCCCTCGATACAATTTCATCTGGACCTTCAGCATTCAATTTTTCTCTTTCTACTTTATATATATCTTCTTCAAAATCGATCCAAAACTGTGAATTAATCCCTTGATTCTTTTCTCTTAAGAATTCAAAATATCCTTTTTTATCCGTAAACATACTAGGTTCAGCAAAATGATTGGACTAAATGCATCGCTATATTAGTAGTATTCACCCTATCTTTCATAATAACCTCCCATTAATACATATTTCCACTATGCTTTATTCCCAGTTAATCTGTTCTAAAAATTGACTTGGACAATACCCATTTTGAAAACTGATGCCGATATGATTTAATGTACTAAAATTCATAGAAAGAGTATCATCATACTTAGAAAAGTATTCTTCTTCTGAAATATTTTCATAATACTTCCGATTTAATAATTGCTGATCACTATCACTCATATCATAGCCATAAAAAATATCAGTTATTGATTTTTGAACCTCTTCATCATTTATATTAATTCTATAAATATCTTTATACTTAGATAATTCATTTATTTTATTGCCCAAATTTTTATATGGAGGATATCTAAAAAAGTATATATAATTGGAGCCATATTTTCCCCTAAAAATATTTAAAGCATCCATATATTCTTCACGAGTCAAATTAGATTTTCCCTTATATTTTTTTATATCCCAATCATTTAATATTCTATCTTTATACTTTAAAACATTTTTATCAAATAAATCATACATCTTGTTATCATACATATATTGAAGACTTAATAAACCATTGCTCATATCAACATTTTTATTTACTAAATGATAAAAATAGAATGGTTTATTTATTTTCATCAATTTTTGTGTTTCAATATACTGATAGAATTCATCACAAGTGATATGTTTTTTAGGTTTTTGATACTCATAAATATATAAAAAACAATTCTCACTAACATAATTATGTTCTTTCATAAAATTTTTTTTCACATCTAATAATAGTTCTAATTCACTTTTGTATTCATGAACTCCTTTATATGCACTCCAAGAATGTTCAAACCAATAATATTTATTATTATTTTCATAAGTTAAAAAAGTATGGGATGGTAACATATCATGATCTACCATATAAATAAAATAAGTTTTAAATTTGATATTATTATCCTGGAACAATTTTCTTTCCAATTCTACTTGATCCCAACATACGCCACATTTAGATTTTAACAATTCGTCTGGAGTTTGCAAATAATAGAACTTATAAAATTCATCATCCCATTTCTGAGGATTGGTATTAATTATATTTTTACCATTTTCATCTTTAAAACCATATTCAATAGAATCCATCAAATTCATTATATTATTGATTTTTTGTTCCATCTTTTTTACTCCAATCTTCATAAGGATCATATCCATTTTCCTGTTCCCATCTAATATGATGATCTCTTGCATTCTTTACTGCTTCACAACCATTATTACTAGTGGCACTAGCCCCATCTGTCACCACAAAAAATGGTAAATTATAGTTTTGGGCTAAATCCTTAACTGCCTGACAAAATTGTCTTGCCACTTCCACCTTTTGCCTATTTTCATTCTTCATGGAATACCTCCGTAAATCGTATAGTACTTATATTATATCACAGTGTATTATAGTTATTTTGTCTTCTTGCCGATTTTCTCTATTGATTTATGAATTTCACTTTTACTCAAATAATAAAAATGACTATATGATAGTTACAATTTAAACTTATTAATGATTTCTTTATACTTTAAAAATTCTTGATTGTGTGAATCAATTTGCAAAACATACAATATTTTTCCATATAATTTCTGCAAATATTTTTCAGGAGAAACATCTATATTACATCGTTTTAAATGAGAACATAATCCAAATTTATTTATATAGTATATTTCTTTTCTTATTTCTTTACGATACTTTAAACAGACCTGTGCTTTTTCATTAACTACAATTCCTGTAACTTTTTGACTAAAATGATTACTTACCACATGAATTTTACTATTATTTAATTCTAATCCTAATTTATATAATAACTTTCTAACTTTAATGATTATTTCACTGGGATTAAAAATTCCAGAAAAAGTCATATCATCTGAATATCGTGTATAAGCAATATGATTCAAATCACACCAAGTGCCAATTTCTTCATCAAAATCCTTCATAACAAGATTTGAAATATAGGAAGATGTTGGAGATCCTTGCGTCAAATGCCCATCATAAGTACATAGATAAGTCAACACCATCCCTACAGATTTAGGAAAGTATTCTATCGGGAAACAACAATTATAAATATCAAAAAAAGATATATTTTCAAAAAAATTTTTTATATCTAGTTTTAAAATCATTCTTTTATTAATATGTGGCAGTGCATTATCTAGTAATGAAGTTCCCTTATGATATGCTTTGGCATATTTAGATACAGATTTATGATTAAGTATATTTGCCAAAATATTTCTTTGAATAGATTTTAATAATGGATTTGGTTCATATATAGTTCTGTAATTGCCATTTTTCTTTTTAATTTTATAGATTTTGTAATTTGACTCTATATTATTAGTAATAGAATAAATAGTTTTTATATACATGTCTTTATTCTTAAAATCAAATAAATTAAGAGATAGCAAAAATTCATTACATTCTTTAGTTCCTATGTACTTCCACATTTTTACTACCTCCTATTTAATTTGCAGTACAAATGATATTGTAATATGGAAATGGACTGAAGCGAAGTAGAACGTAGCGTCTACACAGCGTGTAGTTTAGTCCTTTGGAATATTACTATTAATCATCACAATTATTAAAGTCCCTTAACGACTCGCTAAAGTAGGAAATAATCCAATCACTACTGCTTCTATATTATATCATAAATGCTATTTAATAAATATATTTTCACTTCACCAAATAATAACCAGCTATTTTCATCTACTTTTCTTTCTAAATCTTCACATATTACAAGTACTTTTGTTTCTATTACCATAATTATGATTCTCACTTTCCGAGAAAGAACAAAAATCTAACTATTTTTAGTTAGGAAAAGTCCAAATAACAATCAATCTGATCAAGTACAATAGCATTTATAATTATTTCTTCAGTAACTTATAATAATCTAAAAATTCATATAAATAAGGAGATAATACTTTTAAATCTAATTTTATATTTTCTATCATCCATAATAAAATATCTAAGCAATTATAAGAATCGTGAAGTTTAATTAATGTTATTTTATTAGGAGGAATAGCTACATTACTAAAAGTATGCATATTCCAATAATCCATTTTTTTACTATTCATTTTATTTTGCCTAGCATATACTGTTTTTAATAACTTTCTATTAAATTTTTGATTCTTTACCTCGCCAATATCTTTATATGAAAAGTAGACCTCTTCTTCTAAATCTAATATTAGAAAGCAACTATTATCTAATATATCTTTCATAATTTTAAAAGATTTGATTTTAAATGGTTTAAATCTAAATTCTAACCAAACTGCTAAATTAACAATGATTGCCACAAAATAATGCAAAACTGGTAATCTCATCACAAAAGTACAGAAACGATAAAACGATATATCCGCTTTTTTTCCTGGTAAATCTGTTAATCTTTTGGCTATTAACCACCTTATCCAAGAATCAAAAATAGAAAATACTCCCTTTATTCCAATAGCAAAAAATATTTTTTCAGTTATTTCTATACCTGTTGCACTATCTCCAATTTTAGAAATTAGCCCATTTTTATCTATACTCTCAATATTATTTTTATTCGTATAATGAAAAAATGAAAATTAGGAATCAATATCTTGAATATCACTAATTGTAATATTTTTCACTTTCATAAGACTGCTCCTTATTAATTGAAAATATATATTAATAATGTCACTGTACAAGTATATTTTTACTAAATTGACATCTTCAAGTTTTCATAAATATTCTATCATATTCTAAACATATTAAAACCCGAACTTTATAATTCAAAAGTTCGAGTTTAGTATCACTCTGGTGCCGACTAAAGGACTTGAACCTTCGACCTACGCGTTACGAGGGCGTTGCTCTACCAACTGAGCTAAGTCGGCATGACTTGCTACAAAACTAGTATAACACAAAACCCTATTAGGTAAAACAATTTTTAATCAAAATTAGACATTGCAAATACATGTTAATATTCATAAATACAGTTTTTATTTTTATAAAGTTAAAATAACTATGTACTTCATATTTGCTCATCCAAAAATACTAAACATCCTCATAATCCAAAGATAACAAGCGCTGAATATCTTTTTCAGTAAGTCGAGAAAGAATATTCTGATCGCGTTCATCCCCTTCAATTACCTTATCACTAAGAACTTTCTTCTTATTTTGAAGTTCCAAAATTCTCTCTTCAATAGTTCCTTTACAAATTAGTTTAATTACTTCAACCGTATTCTTCTGGCCAATTCTATGAGCCCTATCAGTAGCTTGATTTTCAACTTGTGGATTCCACCATAAATCTAAGTGAATCACAACATCTGCACTAGTAAGATTAAGCCCTGTCCCTCCAGCTTTCAAAGTGATTAAAAAAACATTAGTATCATCTTGATTAAACTTATCAACCAGTTCCATTCGCTTTTTAGAAGATACACTTCCATCAATAACATAAGTAGAAATATTGCGATTAGTAAATTCTCGATTGACAATATCTAAAGCCGTCTTGTAACTAGTAAAAAGTAAAATCTTATGACCATTTTGAATCACTTCTTCCACCAAAGAAACCAAATTCTCTATCTTAGCACTGCCCCCTTTATAATTTTCATACAAAATTCTAGGATCAATACAAAGTTGCCTCAATTTCGTAAGCAACTGTAAAATTTTAAAACTACCCTTTCGAAATCCTTCTGTCGCTATAATTTCATCCATTTCCTTTTTTGTCTTTTCAAGTTGTGCAACATAAAGCTTCTTCTGTTGTTCAGTTAAATCAATATAAATATTATTTTCAAGCTTCTCTGGAAGTTCTGTCACAACATCTTTTTTTCGTCTTCTAAGAATAAATGGTTGGATTTTTTGATTTAGATTATCTAATAACTTTAAGTTATCCTTATCAACATCTCTCACATTATATTTCTTTTGAAAACTCATATAACTAGACAAATAACCTGGCATAATAAAATCAAAAATACTCCAAAGTTCTAAAACAGAGTTTTCAAGCGGAGTCCCAGTTAAAGCAAGCATAACAGATCCTTGCATAGATTTCACTATTTTAGTCATTTGTGAATTAGCATTCTTAATATTTTGAGCTTCATCAATCGCAATCACATCAAAAGAAATAGCAGAATATAGTTCTTGATCTTGCTTAAGAAGACCATAAGTAGTAATAAAAACATTAATATCTTGAGCACGTTCTAATTCCTTTTTTCGTAAAACTCTACTCTCAGCAAAAACTTTATACTTCATCTCTCTACCAAATTTATCAAACTCATTTTTCCAATTATAAATAAGCGCAGTAGGTGCTACAATTAAAATCTTAGCATCCCTTTTCTCTTTTAAAACTTGCTTAAGAAAATAAATAAGTTGAATAGACTTTCCAAGTCCCATTTCATCGGCTAAAATACCACCAAATCCACACTTATAAATATTATATAACCATTTCACTCCTATTTCCTGATAATCACGCAAAATCTTTTTTTCTTTAGGACTAAGCTGTATCCTCTCATCCTTATAAGAATTAAAATTATAAATCAACTCATCAAATAAATTATCAGTTTGAATAATATGATATTGCTCCTTCTTGATACTGTCCAAATATATAGCCCTATATTTCGGAAGACTACCATTACCATTTTGTAAATCTTTATCGGTGAGTTCCATATCATTTATCAAAGATTGTAACTGTTTCAATTCATGATTCTCACTTAAATCTAACAAATGTCCATTTTTCAAACGATAATATTTCTTATTCTTCCTCATGCTATCCAAAACATGACCAATCTCACTCTTATGAATATCCCCCAAATCAAACTCATACTTCATAATATTATCTTGACCAATACTAAAACTAGAACGAATACTCATATCTTTCAAAATATTGGTCTTCTTTACTTTCTCAGATGTAAAAACCTCATAATCTGTTGCAAGCGCTTCTAAATAACAAGTCAAAAACTCTCCAATAACATCAACATCATCTATATAAATTTTCTTATTCTCCACCAAAAAGCCATATTTCAAAAGATCCTCTATCACCTGACTTTCTATTTGTTCATCTCGAACAATATGAGAGAAAGAATCAAAGTAATCAATCTCTTCTTCTTGATACTGAAGTTTAACATTGCAAAGAATCATCTTATTTTTTAAATCTAAATAAATTTTAATTGCAGGCTTTACTCCTAAAACAATTTCATCTTTTAAAGAATCATCAAGAATAATATCATTTTGAACAATAGGCAAAATTCCTTGATGAAAAAGCGATAAATCCTGTTTTTTAAAAATAAGATTATCTAGTTTATTCTCCTTCACCGCCTGAATAATCCGACTAATTTTAGATGGAATTTGATACAAAGTATCTTCCTTTATAGCATACTGATAATCATTCGTAAGAAAAGAAACCCCATCTGTTTGAAAAGAAAGACGATAATACTCCCCTTCTTTAGCAAATAATATAGCAATAGGACTTTCTTCCAAAAAGTGATGCATTTCCCCGTGCTTTACCACCGAAAAAGTTTTATGACTCAAAAGCGAAAAAAGTCGAGAGGCCTCCTCCAAACTAAGAGAAAAATCTCTATAATTATAATAAGGATTTCTCTTATAAAGTGCTACCAAGTAATAAATAATTTCTTCATCTTCCTTCGAAAAGAAATAAGCTTCTGGATCATAAGTAAAATTCTTACCAAACTCAATAACATCATCACGTCTATCATAATTGGCTAAAAATCTACTTAATTTATTATTAAGACTATAAAGTTTCTCTTCCCCTATTTTAAATTTAAAATAAACGCTAGAACCATAGTAAGAATTGTGAAACTCAAGTTCTAAAGCAAGTGTTAACTGTTTCTTTAATTTTACTTTTCGAGTTGTCGGTTTTTGATAAAATTCTTCTAAAATCCCTTTAGAAATCAAAAAACTTTTCTCAAGTGGATCAACAACAAAAATATCTTCTTTATATTGGAGCAAACAAGCAGCAATATGTTTACAACTCTCCACTCTTTGATATTGAAGACAAGTACAAGTAGCATTTAAAACTTCACAAGCACGCTCATGAATTTCCACCTCATAAAAATCATAAGTACGCTCTGACTCCACTTGAAACTGATGAATATGAATATCCTTGAAATCAAACTTATCTGTATATTTTACATATCTTTTAGGATATTGAAGCCCTTTTGTATAAGAGTCAGCACCTACAAATTGATGTATTTTTTGTATTCCTAAATCTACCATACCGCATACTTCCTTTAATGAACTTTTCTATATTATACCAGAAAAATAACAAATAACAGTTAAAATAACGTTATTTGTTCACTAGTTTCACATTCTTTTTTATATGCTTTAATGATCTCATCCATCCGATATAAAATACCATACTTTTCACACTCGTCAGCAAAAACTTTATATAATCTCTTACAATTAGGTACAACACAATCATAGCGGTTTCCATAATAACGAATATATTTCTCACGAAGTCCTATAAAATGCTCATCTAACTTTTCAAAATAATAATCTCTTTGATTTTCTCGTAAAGTCATACTCATATAAGTATGAATAAATCTAGCACCACATTGATAGGCAAGCTCTACAAACCTTTTAATATCCTCTTCTTTATCTGTAATAAAAGGAAGAACTGGATTAAGCATAATCCCTACAAAAAGACCGTTTTCAGCTAACGTTTTAATAGCATAAAATCTCTTAGAAGAAACAGGCGCACCTGGTTCAATAATCTGTGATAAATCATCTCTTGGTGTGGTAATAGTAAATTTTATAATTACATTGTTTTTAGAATGAATCTCTTTCAACAAATCAAGATCTCTTAATATCAAATCACTCTTTGTATCAATAGAAACACCAAACCCATATTTTGAAATAAGTTTTAAAGCCCCTCTTGTCTGTTCATATTTTAATTCTTTAGGATTATAAGTATCAGACATCGCACCAATACCAATAACACCTCTCATATTTTTGATAAGTTCGCGTTCTAAAATAAAAAGAGCATTCTCTTTTCCTCGCACTACATCAAAGTCATCTATATGATAGCAATTACTTCTACTATCACAATAAATACACCCATGAGAACACCCACGATATAAATTCATATTATAATCAACACCATACCAATAAGCCCCATTCTTAACTTTGGTAAGTATGGTCTTAGCTGGAACAAATTTCATTTTCTCGCATCCCTTACCAACTACTGTTTTTCGGTACAATGACACTCTGGATTTGTACAAGTACAATTAGGATTATAACCACTAGCACATTCATCAGTACAAGTACACTTCCATCTTTTTAAAGTAGGAAAAAGCTCCATACAATACGCTTTCATCTCTTCGTTTGTCATTCCTGCTTGAAAAGCATATTTAGAACACATCTCAATATATTCATCCATAGAAACTTTATCTACAAATTCTCCTAATTGAAAACAATATTTACAATAATCAGACTGAATACTCCCATCTTTATTAGTACCTAATTGTAAATCTGATGTAATCGGCATACCACAACTTTGACATGTTCTATTTTCCATATTTTTTCCTCCTTATTCAAATAACTGATTATTTTTGTTTTGTATAAATATTACTACAAGCTTTACAAGTAACTTTAAGTTCATAACTAGCTACTTTTTTATCTAATATAGTAATTAATGGTTCCTCATCCTTAGGACAACAAAATCTATTTTTAATAACAACTAATTCATCATTACAATTTTGTCCTGTTTTACTATCTTCAAAATCTAATACAGCTTCACCACGACTTCCACAATTACATTGATAGTTTAATTCCAATCTATCATAAGTGGAATAACATAAATAACCAATATTCTCATTACATTGATCACAATACATCCATCCACCATAATTAGTAGCCAATCTAGTATTTACTAATTGCTTATTCTTTAATACTCTAGCCATAACTTTTCTCACTCCTATTCACTCACTCTTTATTTCTTTCATTACATTTATCACAATAACTTCTTAATCCAAGATATTTATTATTCCAAGGCTCTAGTTTTCCATTTAAACCATAACTATAAATAATAAAATAGTTTTTATAGTCTTCTGTATCCTCTGCAATATAATCTTCTTTTAATGGCATTATCTTATCATATAAAATGATAGCTGGTCGATTTTCATAATAAGTCGTATCAACTCTAAAATAATCATAGTTACCAAGTTTTTTACAATAAGATATAGTATCTAATAATACCTTTTTTCCATAGCCTTTTCTTCTATGTTCAGGTAAAATAGTAAACCAATCAAGCCAGATTGTATCAGGATACGCCTCATAAACATCTACACCCGTTATTCCAATTAGAATATCTTTATCATAAATCAGAAAAAAACAATTATCTTTTTCAGTATGTATCGCTTTATCATACAAATCATCATAATCTGGATCATCAGGCCATGTTTCCTTTTGAATCCAAAATGCAACATCTAAATTTTTCAAATTAAGTATTTCATATTTTAAATCATATAAAGACTCCATATTTACCTCTACTATGCCGATAAGTACTTTATTAACCAACGTTTCAACAAAATTATATCATGAATCTAACTATAATAAAACCACAAACACAAACGAATGAAATTTGACAAGATAAAATGTATAACATATAATATGCATTATTTAGGGAGGACAAACAATGAAAAATATAGATTGCATTATAGAGTAAATAAAACAAGAAACAATAGATAAAGTCCAAAGTAATATAATCGACTTACATAAAAAACTTATGACAAATGAAACAGTATCAAAAGAAAAAATTGAAAATACAAATGAAAAAATCAAAAATCGTATATTATCTCTTAAAAACCATCTTCTACAATAAATTTATTGCACAAGCAACAGTAATACCAATTAAAATTATGATCCAACCAATTCGCTTTTTATGTTCTTTAAAGAATTTTTTCGTTTTTTCCATCATACAACACTCCTTCCCATAAATTATTATTTCTTTTAAATGATTCCCTAATAACTCATATGGAATCATTCTTTATATCTTTTGAATTTATTGTATAGCGATTACTCTTATAATCAATATTAGCTAATCTCGCTTGTTTGCACAAATCCTTCGTCTGTATCTTATATTGTTTTCCATCTTTGATTGTATAAGTTCCACATTGTCTAAATTCAAAATCAACGTTCTTCCTCATGCATTGTTCTCTAATATCTAATACCCAATCATAATTAAATACTCTAGCATTAATATCCGATTCTCCTCCTACTACAACTAATTCAATATTATCAAGATATTTTTCAATATCTATTTTTTCTAATAATGGCTGCGCTGTTATACATTTATGTTTTATTGGTAAATTTTTAAATATTGATAATTTATTATCTGCATTTTTTTGGTTTTCAATT
>CAJUCU010000011.1:0-3949 GCA_910585335.1 uncultured Bacilli bacterium | reverse complement strand
GTATCCATCATCCCAGTCATCAGGAACACATCTTTCAAATCTGTCTATTCTTTTTGTTAAAAACAAAAAAGTACAATCTTGTCTTTCTTTAATCATTTTCCAACATTCATTTCTCCACTCATCTGCTTCTTCAATAAGAAAATCAGTAGAAAAACATAAGTAAACAATACCAGATTTCATTTTATAGTTGCCATTTTTTATTCTCTCTAGTGGTTTTTCGAAATCTTTCGTTTTAACGATTTCATTAGTATTAATCTTTCTTTTGGCATCGCCCTTATGAATATAACAATGTAAACAGCCATCACTACATTTTTTACAACCTCGCCAAGGATTCCACATTGCCATAATCTTACCTCATCTTTCTAATTTCTTATTCATTTTGCTTCCTCTATAATTCTTTTTTGCTATTTAATATACTATATATTTCTTTATGAATATCATCTATTTCTCTCATTTTATTGCCATCATTACATTGTACTTTATCCCAAGAAAGATAATCTGCTACAAACATAGCATTTTCGTAAACTTTTTTCATAAAATCTAAATTACTTTCATGTATATCATTAACTATTCCTTCATTTTGTTTTCTAGCATTTCTCATTTCTGTAACCAACTCAAATGGAGCATATAAAAATATAACATGATCTGGCTCTTTAATTCCAATTTTACGATATTCAAAATCAATAACATAATCTATAAACTTTTTTCTTTGCTCTATATCTTCAATAAGAGTAGATTGATAGATCAAACTAGATGTAGTATATCTATCAAGCAAAATAATATTTCCTTGTTCATATAACTGTTTCAACTCTGAATACCAAGTGATACCTCTATCAGTTGCATACAAACTATTTATAAAATAAGGAGATAATTCGTCAGTCTGTCCAAATTCTCCTTTTAAATATTCTTCCACAGCAGCACCTTGATAGGTTCCAAAAGATGGAAAATGATGATTAGAAATTGTTTGCCCATCATTTAGAAAATGATTATACAGCATTTTATATTGTGTTGTTTTACCAATTCCATCACAAGCACCTTCAAGAACAATTAATTTGCCTTTTTTCATAATGAAAACTTCTCCTTTACAATCTATCTAATAAAAGTATAACATATCACAACAACAATGAAGTCATTAATTTTCCTAATCTTTCACAGTGTTTGTTCTTTGTAAGAAGTAAAAAACATATCTAAAAGTAAACTCTCCAAATTAGACAAATTATAATGGTATCTACTTAAAAAGTTACATAATACTGAAAACTACCGTTCAATAGTTTTTAATTTTTATTAATTCCTACAGCCAAATATCCATCTTGAAAAAAGATTAAAAAATGTACTTGTTTGCTTATTTTAATACTACTCTTATTTATATAAATAATCAAAAAAAGAAAAAAGTAGCAATAAAACTTATGCCACTTTTTATTATCTTGATTTTCTTAATACAGATGGTGTTTTTGGATTTAAAGTATAATTTTTATCAACAACATCTTCAAGACATATTCTAAGACCATTTTCTGGAGTTCCATTTAATACATCATAACCAGATACCATTCTATCATCACTAGGTCTAACTATATAAACGGGTCTATCAGTTATTTGAGATGTACTGCTTTCCAACTCTGAGCATCCATTATAGAAAAAAGCCGATCTTTCGATTGATTCTATATTTAAAAGTTCGAATAATTTCCCTATGGTGCCGGAAAGGAAGGAATGTAACAACTTTTAAATTATGCGTTTTAAACTTTTATGCTTTATTTCATAAACTGGTAATTGGTCGTCATTTACTCTCATTAAAACATCTATATATGTTGGATTAGATATATCAAATTTTTCTGACCATAAGTTTTGTAATATATTTGCAAGAACATCTTTTAAATCTTTGCCATACTGATTACGTTGTGTTCTGATTGCAGATTCTACCCATCTATCTGGATTTTCATACTCCTCTAAAATATCCCATAGTTGTTCATTACTAAGTTTTATTTCTTCAATAACTTCATGCGGTAAGACTGTATTAAAATAACTCTGCATACATTTTATCCAATGATTAAGATAAGATTTAGTATAACAAGAAAGATCATTTGGTAAACAATTAACTTCACTAATTAATAGTGTAGATAAATGTTCAGGAAGAATAATTCCCTCGAGCTTTGAATTTGGAACTGAATTCAAACAAAACAATTCATCATCAAAAAATGTTTCTCTTTCTCCTTGTCTTTCTACATTAATAGATTTATTTACTAATAATGATAGACATGTCAAAGTATGAAGTGGAAACGACTCAAACATAGTGGAAAATTCGCAATTATCTGTATATTGAGTTAAAGATACATAAGTATTTCCATTTTTTGAATCAAAATCACGAACATCATGTGTATAAAGACTAACCAAACATTTTTGTTGAATTAAATTTTTAGATAGTATACCATGGTGTAAAATAGAATCCAGTTTAGTTAAATTGAAATCAATTAAAGAATGAAAATAATACTTTTTAAAAAAGTCACCATGCATCTTAACTGTATCTATATATTTTCCTATATCTCTTATTTTATTCATTAGTATCCCCTTAATACTTACATATTAAGCCCATTGCATATATCAATGAGCAAGTGTGTTTACTAAATTGACAAAAATCAATTTAACTTTTATAAATATTCTACCATAAATTTAAGTATATTAAAACTCAAATAAAAAGTTCGAGTTATCATTCAATCTGGTGCGTTTGATGCTAGGGTTATGCACCTGTAAACATTAATAAATTTTTTAATTCTGTTAATATTTTAAATTTGAAATACTATCTTTGCTTAATGGTAATACTAAAGATAAATGTTTCTGTCTTTCTTTTTCAATTTTTTGCATTTTCCCATTTACAGACTCAATATTAAGTTTTTCTAATGCATTAGGCATTGTAGAAACTTGCCAAAGTTCAAATGACCCTCTATATACATAATTATATTTAATATCTTCAATATCAAGACCAGGTTTTAATATTGAATACCAATTACCATCTTCATCTTGAGTGTTAAAATAAATTAAATCTAAATCTTCTATTGGCCATATTTCTTTTCCAAGGTGTTGAAGATTCAAATTAATTTCTTCTGCAAAGTCTTTAATTTGACTATGCTTTAACATCATTGAAATTGAATGTGTTGCCTCATAATTATAAATAAGCGCAAGTGTTGTTGCATCCTGGTTACAAACTGTATTCATATATGTTTACCTCCAAAAATTATTGTACTATTAAAGTTTAATAATCTAAAATAAAAAGCATAAATTCTAACTCCCTATATGTTTTGACGCTAAGCATCAAAACATGGGAGTAAAACTTTATTAAAATTAACAATACATATTATAGATTTATATCAAAGCCACACAAGTGCAACTTTTAACCTCAATGGTGCGTGAGAAAACTACGTTTAGAAATTCGTATTAAGGTTAATTCCTACGACCATTATAGCATAAATATTAAAAAAAGAGTCAAAAACTTTACTTGTTCGCTTGGTTTACTATTATAGTTATTATATAATTCTAATAGGAACATTTGATGTGAGTGTCGTCCTCCAATCTTGAAAAAGAAGGGAGGTAGATATTGATGAAAACTAAGACTTTTATTATAAAAGTTCTAAAGCTCATTGCTATCATTTTGTTACTTTCTACCTTACTGGTGTTAGCAATAAAAAAATAGACACTCATCAGCTTTATATTTTGAAAGTCGAATTAGTTCGACTAATTTCCCTATGGTGCGATAAAAGAGCCTATTTTGAACTCTTGCACAAAAGTAGATTGATAAATATCAATTACAATATTATTTTAACAAGTTATAGATTAATTTACAATACAATTTTTGAAATATCATTACTTTCTTTTGATTTTACGATAAATACTATAAGAACCTAATTCGCCTGTTTCTGAAACACCAATAATAAATTGATTTGCCATAATATTTTGTGGT
>CAJUCU010000010.1:5345-29711 GCA_910585335.1 uncultured Bacilli bacterium | reverse complement strand
AATATCTTAAGGCTTTTGGATTTGACATTAAGTAATCTAAAGCAGCTTTATTATCTGCGCTTTCATTATAAAATAAATTAATGGTATATGGTCCCACGTTCTTTACTAATTCTTTTTTTAAGAGATTAAACTCTAATTCTCCTGTGATGTTTCCTTCTCCTTGATATTGAGACTTGATAATTTCATTATATTCTTCTACTGTTTTGAATACGGATTCATCTAATTCATTTACTAGTTTAGCATCAGCATATACCGCATGGTCTTGACCATTTCCTCCATTATCATCTGCATATAAACGCAAATACTTGGCACCCCTAATATCTACTTTAACGAAAGTGGCATTTTCTCCTGGATTTTTTGCTACTACTTCTTTTGCCTCTCCAAAGTTTTCTCCATCTGTTGATGTATAAATAGAGAATGTTACACCGTTTCCTTTTGTAGATGTTGTATTAAGTCCTACGAAGGTCGTAAAATACTTGTAATTATACTGACTTATATCATAAGTAACTTGTGATGTAGCATGAGCCCAAATACCACGGTCAAATGTATAAGCGTTGTTTTCAATTTTTAAAGAAATTTTAGCACCACCGCTAATTTCATCATAACGGATTTGATCATATCTAGTATAAGACATGTCATGCACATAATCTATATCTGTTAAATAAGTGCGTCCCTCTTCTGTTTCTCTTGTTACATTATTTGGAAAAGAATAGCTTGTTGGTAAAATAACTCCAAATAGCACAGCCAAAATTACTCCTAAACCTATTAAAACCTCTTTTTTTCGTTTGATTAATTTTTTTAGATTCATTTTTGTTGCTCCTTCCTAGTACTGAGGTATTCTACATTATTATAATTATATTATACTTTTTATTAAAAAGGAAGTAGAGGATAAATGTTTTAATTGGGCACTATTTTACATTCTTTTTCATAAAAAAAGATTTTTCTATGCCAAGGTATTATTTTCATCATCCTTTTTATAAAAAAATCCTACTATATTTTGACCATTTTCTATTCTTCTTCCTCGTGTATATCCTGCATGAGAATAGTATTTTTTATTGGTAATGGTATCATTTGGGCTTATTTTCAGGTGTTTAATACCAATTTCTTTTAATTGCTGTTTTATCGCTTTTATCATATCAATATGATAGCCATCTTTCTCTTTATGAATGGCTTCATGCCAAATGTGCTTGTTCGTAGCCCACTCTGGATAAGTTTTATAGATATAATTCTCTTTTTTGGCACAGCTTCCTATATAGACATAAATATCTTCAATATTGCTGTTATACTCTTTTTTTAAGGCTTCGATTGTCTGTTGTGGTAAACTACGATTAATATATCTAGCACCACAATGTGATAGGGATGTTACTCCTAAGCGTCTATCTTCTGCTATGATAATTGGACAATCCGCCATTTGATGAGCGAGAGCGATTTTTTTACTGTTTTTTTGTAAGAGAAGAATATCTGCTTCTAATACCTCGTACCAAGCGTCTTTTAAATCTTGATTGATATCTATAACAATATACTTTCCATCTCCATAATCTAGATTATTATCGTCATTTTTCTGAGTCGCCCTGTATATTTTCTGACCGTCTATGCCATATTTTTTCCCAAAGGTTATTCTGTTTCTTAAAAATATTTTATTAATTTCTTCTTGTGATAGGCTTTTATCGTAAAATTTGGCATTATTACTCATGATACCATCTTCTATACCTGACTTAAATATTACAATTTTACTTTCCATTATACATTAAACCTAAAATGACAGATGTCACCATCTTGCATTAAATAATCTTTTCCTTCTAGGCGGGCACGACCAGCCTCTTTTACTTTTAATTCACTTCCATAGTTTATTAAATCTTCATAAGAAATTACTTCAGCTCTGATAAATCCTTTTTCAAAGTCTGTGTGAATAATTCCTGCACAACGTTTGGCATTCATTCCCTTTTTGAAGGTCCAAGCTCTTACTTCATCTGGGCCTACTGTAAAATATGTTGCAAGCCCTAATAAATCATATGTTGCTTTAATTAGTTTGTCTAGACCGCTTGTTTCTTCCCCTAGTGCTTCTAACATTTCTTTTTTATCTTCATTTGATAATTCGCTTAATTCTTCTTCTACTTTTGCGCAAAGTGAAACAACTTTAGCATCTTCACGAGTTGCATAATCTTTTACTTCTTTTACGTAGTTGTTATCCTCTTTTCCAAGTTCTTCTTCTGAGATATTAGCTAGATAAATAATAGGTTTAATCGTTAGAAAGCTAAATGGTTTTAAAATTAATTTTTCTTCATCTGTAAAGGAAACTTGTCTTAGTGGAACATTTTCTTCTAGGGCTTTTTTTGCTTTTTCTAGAGTTTCTAGTTCTAGAATGTCTTCTTTATTCTTGCTAGTACGAGCTTTTTTCCCTACTTTTTCAAGTCTTGTTGTAATAATATCAAGATCCGCAATGGAAAGTTCTAGATTAATCGTTTCAATATCACGAATTGGGTTTACTTCGCCATCTACGTGAATAATTTTACCATTTTCAAAGCAACGAACTACTTCAACAATTGCATCTACTTCTCTGATATGTGCTAAAAATTTATTTCCAAGTCCTTCGCCTTTACTAGCACCTTTGACTAGTCCTGCAATATCTGTAAATTCATAGGCAGTTGAAATGTTTTTCTTAGGATTATACATACTTACTAATTTATCTTGTCTTTCATCTGGTACTGTTACTACTCCTACATTTGGATCAATTGTTGCAAAGGGATAGTTTTCTGCTAAGATATGTTTATTTGTAATCGCATTAAATAAAGTTGACTTTCCAACATTTGGAAGACCTACGATTCCTGCTGTTAAACTCATATTATTCCTCTTTTCTCTTTTTTTGTCCATTTGTATTATATAGCAATAAATGGTTTTAGACAAGCATAACAAAAAGGAAACTTATGACTTTCATTTCCTTTTCTTTCTATTTTTTATTATCATTATTATTGTTTCGATACTCTCCTTCAAAGTAATAATCTGCAATTTTTTTTCATACCTTATCTCCTAGTTTTAGAATAACATAAAGTAAGTTAATTTTAAAGTTTTATATTAAAAAAAGTTCATTCAAACACTATTTTATCAATTGTTTATTATTGTCTAATTTGTCTATATTACTTAACGATTCTTGTTTCAAAGTCTCTACTGATACACTATCAAAAACAAATGTTTCTCCTGCATTTATCCAAATGTAATTAGAATGAGCCAAGACTTTAGAAATTGTTTCTTTGATTTCTTCTTTGTCTGTACCATTTTCTACTTTATCATCTGCAAAATCTTTAAAAAATTCTACTATATTGTGCTTTATTGTATATTCTGTTGGTATATCTAAATTTATTTTTCGAGTTGCTTCTAATAAACAGTCTACATTGCTAATGTAAATAAGAGGATTATCGATATCACTTTTTTTCATATTATTTATTAATCCTATTACACCATTATTAGCAAAATCTGCTAAAGATGTATTGGTTACTTCATTAAAAATTCTTAATTGTTCTGCTTGGGCATCATAGGGGCCACCACTAGTACAGTTTGTTGCAATATCACTAATTAAATCCGCTTTCCCTTCCTCTAGAGAAAGTCCAATATTTTCTCCTTTATATTCTGCAGTATCTAAATTTACATAAAGTGCTTTGCAGTTTGGCATATAATGAACCGTTGTTCCATTACTATCAATTTCAATATCAGAAATACCATGTCCAAGTATCTCATGACACAAAGTATATCGACTAACTGTTTCTGGATTAATAACAACTTCTCCAGTCTCCACTTTAAAATAGGCTCCAGATGTACCTATTTTTTCTACTATCTCTTTTGTTGTCTTCTCAACAATACTTATCCTTTTTAAATTATAATAAAGCGCAACTAACTCTAAATCTGGTGCGTTTTCTTCCAAATTATTAATTCCTTCTAATAGCCATTCTTGATATTCTCCACTAATATTAGAATTTTGTGCTAGTAAATTTCTAATATCATCAAAAGTAGGATTTTTTATATCAACATAGTTTTTAAATTCATCTAAAGAAGCACAGTATATGATATTGTTCTTACAATCCTTTTTAATTCTATAATAATTTTCTCCTAATCCTTCGTATTCAAACCCCCATTGTTCAAAATAACAGTCAAGCGTATTCTTTTTTCTATAAAATTCACTAATAAAATTAGTATATGATGTCATAACATGGCTTTCCATTTTATCAGCTTTTTCTTTATATCCACATCCGCCAAGTAGTGATATTGCTAAAGTAAGTGGTACTAATTTAATCTTCTTGTTTTTTAGTATTTTATCAAAGTTTTCATAAAAATTTATTTTATTCACAGATATTCCTCCTTAATTTTTTTCATATTATAGTACGTTTTATAAAAAAAGACAAGTAAAAACAAGAAACTATAATTTGGCTTCTTGTTTCATTACTTAATTAAATTGTTGGGGTGACACCTGGTCCTATTGGTAGACCTATTAGGTACCATCCTACTACAATTAAAATCCAGGTTGCACTGATAATTAGGAAATATGGCATTACATATCTTATTGCCTTTTTAATACCAATTGGTTTTGATTTATCTAAGTTATAAATGTTTAAATATCCTATATATAATGCAAAACTACCAAGTAGTGGCGTAATACCATTTGTCATTGAATCTCCTGCTCGTAATATAAATTGGGCAAATTGAGGAGAAACATTAGACTGCATTAAGACTGGTACTACTACTGGTGAAAATATCATCCATTTTGCCAGTGGTGCTGTTAAGAATAAATTCGAGATGGCAATTAGTAATAAAACCAGTAAGATTAATGGTAGACCGCTAAATTCTAAATAGTTTAGACTGTTAGCAAGCCAAGCTGTAATAACCGTTCCAATATTTGTTTTTCTAAATACGGCAATAAATTGTGAGACTACAAATATTAAAATAATAATACTTCCCACTTTATTGAAACTAGTAGTTGCTTTTTCAATGATTTCTTTATCATTTTTTATTGATTTAGACCCTAAAGCATAAGCGATTCCCATTACTAAGAAGAATAAGCATATCATATAAGTAAATCCATCTTGGAAATAAGAATTATCTCCAAATAACTGTTTCAAGTATGTCTTTTCGGTCATATCTAGAAGTAATCCAGAATATGGAAGTGATGGTATTACCATATATATAAATATTAATATCACTAAAATTCCTGCGATTAATGCAAAACGCAATCCACGTTTTTCGCTTTTTTCTTCGGCAATTTTCTGTTGTTCTATTTCTTCTACATCTATTAAACTTAACTCTTCTGTTTTTCCAATTTCTTCTTTTTCACGATATCTTCCCATTTTTGGGGCAACAAATTTTTCAATGATTAAGGTTCCAATAATAGATAAAATTATAGTAGATGCAATGATGATAAATAAATTTGAGGTTAGAGCAATATGGGCATTGGTATCAATTAAATGTGAAGCGCTAGTTGTATATGGAATAAGCCAAGTTTCTAATGATCCTACAAAGACTGATACTCCGTAACCAAAAGATACTCCACAAAACGCTGTAATGATTCCAAGAAGTGGATTTCTACTATTTAACAGATAAATCATTGCTGATAGTGGTATTAAAATAGCGTAACCAATTTCATTTATTAAAGTAGAAATTGTTCCAAGTAGGATTACTATAAAAGTTAACTGAAATTTATTTAATTTTGATACATACCTTTTCGCAAAAGCATCTACAAACCCTGTTGCTTCGGCAATACTAATTCCGATTAGAGAAATTAGTAGCATTACTAACGGTGCAAAGCTGATGAAATTTTTTGAGGCATTACTGATAATATACTTCATGCCATCAAAATTTAGAAGGCTTTCTACTGCTACTAGTGTTGGCTCTAAGTCATTCGTATTGGCATTTACCGTATTATAAGTTGCTTGCATTTGAAATAATGATAAGATTCCACTTAGTAAGACGGTTGCAATGGTTAGGACTATAAACATCGTTATTGGATGAAAATAGAACTTTTTGAGCTTTAATTTTCTTTTGTCTCTCATAATCCTCTATCCTTCCTCTGTGATGACTTTTTTTAATTTTCGATTAAACTCTATTCTTGGAATTAGTACCGCTCTTCCACAGTTTAAGCATTTAATCTTAATATCTGCACCTACTCTTGTAATTTCCCATTCATTACTCCCACAAGGATGGGCTTTTTTCATCACTACTTTTGTTCCTAATGTATACTCTTTATTTTCCATCTGTTACCTCGATTTTTTGTTTTGGTACTTTAATATGATTTTTCTCTAAAGCGATTCTTATTTCTCTTAACAAGTACCTTTGTACTGCATATTGTTCTGTTGCAGCGGTTGCTTGTGTAATTTTATAGACCATTGCATGTTCTGTAATCATCTCTACTCCAAGGATATCCATTCTGCCTTTTGCCTTTGGAATATTTCCTTCTAATTTATCGGCTAAATCATTTAAGACTTTTTCTACTCGCTCTGGTTTTTCTTCTCTACTAATTGGCACTTCTACTACTGCTAGAGAGTTATGTAAGTTATAATTGATCACATCTGTTATATTATGATTATTAATAATTAAGGTAGCACCTTTATAATTTCTAATTCTAGTACTTCTAAGTCCTACAAAAATAACCTCTCCCATAAATCCATTGATTTCTACTGTATCTCCTATTTCATAACGATCTTCGGCAATAATTGTGATTCCTGCTAGAAAATCTTTTGCAATATCTTGAAAAGCCAAACTGATGATTGCAGCAGAAACTCCAAGTCCAGCGACTAAGGCTTTAATGTTAAAGCCGAAATTGGCCATAATTCCAAGTATGACGATTGTGATAATCACATATTTTAAAATATTAATAATTAAAGCTGAAACTGTTTGAGCTCTTTTTTGATGATGACGTTTTTTCAAAGTTTTTTGAACCGATGCCTTTTTTATTATCCTCTTTAATACTTCATAAATTAAAACTCCTACTATAATATATATAACGGGTGAGATATATTTTTGTAAATCTTCAAAGAATACTGTTCCAAAGATTTCCATATTTTGTCCCCTTTCTATGGATTTAATTTCATAATTTCTAATAACCTATTTAGGTCATTGTCATTGGTAAAGCTGATGATTAGTTTTTTATTTTTAATTTTTACTTTTGTTCCTAATTTTTCGCTCATCACTTCTTCAATACCTTGATATTCTGCACTTTCAGGAGAGATTTTTCTGGTAATTTTATTTTTGCGTACAAACTCTTCTGGAGCTTTTGTTAAATCCTCTAATTCTCTTACACTTAATCTTTCTTTTAGAACTTTATCTGCTAAATTTATTACTGTATTTTCTTCTTCTAGTTTACTTAGAATTCTGGCATGACCCATTGACAATTTATTCTCTACTACTAGTGTTTTCACTGTTTCTGGTAATGTTAGTAGTCCTAACATATTGGTAATATGGCTTCTACTTTTTCCAAGTCTTGTAGCAAGTGACTCTTGGGTAAGATTTAAGTTTTCTAATAATTTTTTATATGCTTCTGCTTCTTCTAAAGCACTTAAATTTTCACGTTGTAAATTTTCAAGAAGAGCAATTTCCATCATTTCACTATCTGTAAAATCTCTAATGATAGCAGGGATTTCTTCAAGTCCTGCACGAATGGATGCTTTGACACGACGCTCTCCTGCGATGATTTCATATCCTTTAATGCTTTTCTTGACAATGATTGGCTGGAAGACACCATGTTGTTTAATAGAATCTGCTAATTCATTTAATGCTTCTTCATCAAAATTCTTTCGTGGTTGGTATGGATTGCTTCTTAAATCTTTTAATGGAAGTTTTATTATTTCTTCTTGTGGGGTAGATGTTACAATCTTTTCTTCCATTTTTTCATAATCAATTGGTTCATTATTAAATAGTTCCTCTAAGCCTCTACCTAAAGCTCTTCTTTTAGCTGTTTCCATTTCGTTCAATCACTTCCTTTGCTAAGTTTATATAAGCTGCTGATCCTCGACTTTTGGGATCATAGGCTATTATCGGTTCTCCATGTGATGGTGCTTCTGTTAATCTTATTAACCTTGGTATAATAGTATTATAGACTCTTTCTTTAAAGAATTTACGAATATCATCTACTACTTCAAATCCTAAATTTGTTCTAGAATCTAACATAGTTAAAAGTACTCCTTCAATATCTAAGTCTGGGTTTAGTGTTTTTTGTGCTAACATGATTGTATTCAATAACTGCATAATTCCCTCTAGGGCGAAAAATTCACATTGTACTGGTATAATCACAGAATTAGAAGCGGTTAAAGCATTAGTTGTGATTAAACCTAAAGAAGGAGGACAGTCAATTATTATAAAATCAAAACTTTCTCTCACTCCATCAATATGTTTTTTTAGTTGGGCACCTTTTGCAAAACCTGGTTCATTTTGACTTTTTTCTAATAGTTCTATATCTAATCCTGCCAAGTTGATTGTAGCAGGCATAACATATAAGTTTTTATATTTTGTCTTTATCATTGCCTCTTCTAAATTGCATTTTCCGATTAAGACATCATAGATTGATTTATCAATATCACCTTTATTAATTCCTACTCCTGTTGTAGTATTTCCCTGTGGGTCTAAGTCAATTAATAAGACTTTTTTCCCAAGTACTGCAAGGGAAGCAGAAAGGTTAATACTTGTTGTTGTTTTACCTACTCCACCTTTTTGATTGACTAATGAAATAACCTTTCCCATTTTATCACCTTTTCTCTAGTTATAATTACTAATCCATTGTATCAAAATATGGCGATTTTTTAAATGGTTTTATCAAAAAAAGTAGATTTCTCTACTTTATCTTAGTTATTTTTATTTATTTTTATGACGATTTGATATGAGTTTTCAAAGTTTATTTCATCACTATCAATGTTTACTCCTGCTTTTTCTAATTCTTTGATATTTTCTCGGATTTTATCTATTGCTTCTTTGACTGATAGTTTTTTGTTATCTGGGGTGCTTACTGCTAGAGAGTCTTTAAATAGTGAAGTATTAAATCCAGCATTGGTACTTGGAGCATTTCCAAAGAAGCTGCTGATATCAGGTGTTTTCGGAGTTTCTGTTCTTTCTTCTTTGCTCTCTTTTTCTTCTTGTTGAGATGAGAAGAATTTAAAGTCTGGTGTCTTTTCTTCTTTCTCGTCTGTTGGCATAGTTGGTACTGGATTTATTTTTAGAAGACTGTCTAGGTCTGCTATTTTCTTTTCTTCTGTATTAATATCTCTTGTGTTTTCTTTTAATGCAGAAATATCAATTGGGCTTGCTGCTGTCGACGGACCAAAACTATAGTTTTCACCATCAGCATCTTCCTCTTCTTCATCTGGGTCAATTTCCCCATAATTAATAAATTTAGGAAGTTCTGCTGGCTCTTGATTTTCCATGTCTGATTCCTTTTCTTCAAAAGAAATATTATTGTTTAAATAATTTGGATTGCCATCAATGTTATCCATTAATTGTGGACGTACTGCATTTTGAGGTGAGAAAACGCTTCCTAGTTGAATTTCATCGTTTGGTATTTTTAATTCTGGTGTTTCTTCTTTTGCTGCTAAATTTGTCATCATTTCATCCTCTTTATTTTGCGGTTCATCTTTTTTTATTTCTTGTTCTAACTCTCTTACCGTCATGCGTGATTCAATTACTTTTTTTACCATTTCTTTTTGTTCTTCTGGATTTTCAAAATTTAATAAAGTTCTAGCATGGCGCTCTGATATTTGTTCTTTTAAAAGAGCTTGTTGTGCTTCATCCGTTAAAGCAAGAAGACGTAGTTTGTTTGCTACAGCAGACTGACTTTTTCCCATAGTCTTTGCAAGTTCTTCTTGAGTCATTTGGTCAAGTTCTAGAATTTTTTGATAAGTTCTTGCTTCTTCAATTGGATTTAGGTTTCTTCTTTGTAAATTTTCAAGAAGGGCTACTTTTGAACTTTCTTTATCATCTAAATTGCGCACAATTGCTGGAATTTTAGTAAGTCCTGCTAAAGCAGATGCTTTATAACGACGCTCTCCTGCTATAATTTCATATTTACTTCCAATATTTCTGACAATGATTGGCTGTATAACCCCATGTTCCTTAATAGATATGGCAAGTTCTTTCAGAGCTCGTTCATCAAATACCTCTCTTGGTTGAAATCTATTTGGTATAATATCATCTAAATGTAAATATACTACTTCGTTTTCTGAATGCATAGACATCCCTCACTTTTATTCTTTTTTAGTTCCCCTACACTACATTATAGAACAAAAAAAGAAATCTTTCAATGGCTTTTTTAAGATTTCTCTGTAAATATTAGACAATTTCATTTCTATTTTATCCATTTATATTATGATTAAAATAATGATTTGCCTTATCAATTTGTTGGACGATTTGGTTTATATTTCAAAATCCTATTTTCTTCGTTCTATTACAACTAAACTTCTCATGCTACTTTCTTTTGGTAATAAAAACTTTTCTATATTTTTTATTTTGTATTTTTTCTCTATTTTCTTTTGGATATTATTTGTCAATTCTTCTTCTACATTCCCTTTCATAGCGACAAAAATACCCTCTTTTTTAACCAAATGCATCGTATAAGTGACTAATTTTTCTATATTGGCCACTGCTCTTGCTGTTACTACATCAAATGTTTCTTTATAGTCTTCTCCTCTTGTATGGATTGCTTTTATATTTTTAAGATTTAACTCTTTTATAATTTCATTTAAGTAGATGACTCTTTTATTAAGAGAATCTAGTAATGTAATTTTTAAATGAGGAAAGGCTATTTTTAAGACGATTCCTGGAAATCCTGCTCCAGTTCCCACATCACAAAGTGTTTCTTTTTTATTCAAATCTACTACTTTTACAATAGTTAGACTATCATAAAAATGTTTTAAGTAAACGTCTTTTTCTTCTGTTATTCTTGTTAAATTTATTTTTTCATTCCAATTTATTAGTAAATGATAAAATTGATTCAGAAGTTCTAATTGTTCTTCGGTCAGTTCTATTTCCAGTTCTTTTAGCGCTATTTTAAATTCATCTTTTGTCATCATTCTCTCGCTTTCTTAAATAAATCATCAAAATAGAAATATCAGCAGGGTTTACACCACTAATTCTTGAAGCTTGACCTAGTGAGGTTGGATGAATCGCCATTAGTTTTTCTACTGCTTCACTGGCAAGATTAGGAATTTTTTTATAATCCATATCGCTTGGCAATTTTTTGTTTTCTAAGGCCAGCATTTTCTCTGCTTCTTTTTCTGCTTTTTCGATATAACCTTCATAGCGACAAGTGATTTCTATTTGATAACAAACATCATCCTCAAATGGAACTTCTATGAAATGTTTGATATGTTCCATTTTCACTTCAGGTCGTTTTAATAAGTTATAAAGAGTAATACCATCTTTTAATTCTGCCGTTGGGATTGTATTTAAATATTCATTTATCTCTTTTTTAGGTGTAATTTTGGTAGTTTGTAATAACTCTTTTAATTTTTGAATATTTTCTTTTTTTGTTTGGAACTTTTGATAGATTTCCTCAGAAATTAAGCCTACTTGATAACCATATTCTCTCAAACGTAAATCAGCATTATCATGTCTTAATAAAAGGCGATACTCTGCACGTGAAGTTAAAAGGCGATACGGATCTTTTACTCCTTTGGTTACTAAATCATCAATTAAAACACCAATATAAGACTCATTTCTTTTTAAAATAAGAGGTTCTTTCCCTTCTAATTTTAATGAGGCATTGATTCCAGCGATTAAACCTTGCCCTGCTGCTTCTTCATAACCACTGGTACCATTAATTTGTCCTGCTGTGAAGAGATTTTCAATTAGTTTCGATTCTAAACTTTGTTTTAGTTGTTTAGAATCGATTGCATCATACTCAATGGCATAAGCATATTTTTTAATTACAGCATTTTCCAGTCCAGGCAGGCTATGTACCATTTTTTCTTGCACATCAATTGGCATGCTAGTTGAAAAACCTTGAACATAAATATCGTCATAGTATTTACTTTCTGGTTCTAAGAATAATTGATGACGTTCTTTATCTTTAAATCTTACTACTTTATCTTCAATAGATGGACAATATCTAGGACCTACGCCTTCGACATAACCACCATACATACTAGATTTTTCTAGGTTTTCATTGATTATTTTATGTGTATTTTCGGTTGTATAAATTAAATGGCATGGTTCTTGATTTTCTACATCATAATAGATATTTTTATCATATGAAAAACTGTGTGGTGTGGAGTCGCCTGTTTCTATCGATGTTTTTGAAAAATCAATGGATGACTTTTCAATTCTAGGCGGTGTTCCTGTTTTTAATCTTAAAATGGTAAAGCCTAGCTTTCTTAGTGAGTCGCTTAGAAATTTGCTAGGACGTTCCCCATGTGGGCCTTCACTTATTTTAGTATCGCCTCTTAAAATACTACTTTTTAAATATGTTCCTGTGGTTAATATTACGGCATCACAAAGAATTTCTGTACCATCTTCTAGAATTACTCCTTTTATCTTTTTATCTTCCACTATTAAATCTTCCACTAATGATTCTTTGATGTCTAAATTTTCCTGTTGTTGTAATGTTTTTAACATTTCTTTTGGATAAGTAATTTTATCTGCTTGGGCACGCAATGCTTGGACAGCAGGGCCTTTTTTTGTATTTAACATTTTCATCTGAAGAGCCCCTTTATCGGCATTTCTTCCCATTTCTCCACCTAGGGCATCTATCTCACGCACTACTACACCTTTTGCTGGACCTCCAATTGAAGGATTACAAGGCATATCCGCAATATTTTGAATATTTCCTGTAACAAGGAGCGTTTTATGGTTTTTTCTAGCGGTAGAAAGAGCGGCTTCACAACCAGCATGGCCTCCTCCAACAACGATTACTTCATACTTCATATTATTCCTTCTTTCTTTTATTTTCCAACACAGAAATTGGCAAATAAATGGTCCATAATTTCTTCACTGTACTCTTTACCAATGATTTCTCCAAGTAGATCAAAGGCATGTTTTAAATCAATGGTTACCATATCAATTGGTAAATCATTTCTTATTCCCGCAAGACACTCTTCTACTGATTTTTTTGCCTCTTTTACTAAGGCAATTTGTCTTGCATTACTTAAATATGTACTATCCGTATTTTCTAGTTTTTCTAACTGGAATAACTCTTTGATTTTCTCTTTTAACGGACTTACTCCTGTTAAATCTTTGGTATTAGTACTTACCACTTGATAGTCTTTAAAGTCTTCCAAGTTTAGTTTTGGTGCTAAATCATTTTTATTTAGAACCACAATAGTCTTTTCTTTATCTATTTTTTCAAGAAGAGTTCTGTCTTGTTCTGTTAATTCTTCTCCACTATTTAAAACTAAAAGGATTAAGTTCGCATCACTCATCAAAGAAAGACTCTTCTCTACTCCTATTTTTTCGATGATGTCTTCTGTCTTTCTTATTCCTGCTGTATCAATGATATTTAAGTGAACTCCTTCGAAATGAATACTTCCTTCTACAATATCACGAGTGGTCCCTTCAATATCTGTAACAATCGCTTTTTCTTCTTCTAAAAGATTATTTAAAATACTACTCTTTCCAACGTTTGGTCGTCCTATAATTACGGTTTTAATTCCTTCTTTGATCATTTCACCATTTCTGGATTCTTTGATTAATTTTTCTAATTCTATCAATAGTTCTTCTGATACTTTGTTTATTTTATCAATGGTTACTACTTCAATATCGTAGTATTCGGGATAGTCAATGTTTACTTCAATACTGGCTAGGACATCTTTTATTTTTGCTCTTAAATTTTCAATATGATTAGATACACTACCATTTAATTGTCCTAAGGCTTGGCGTCTTGCACAATCACTTTTACTTTCAATTAAATCCATAACTGCTTCTGCTTGGGTTAAATCAATACGTCCATTTAGAAAAGCACGTTTAGTAAATTCTCCTGCTTCTGCTAGTCGTGCTCCATTTGTTAGCAACGTTTCTAAAATACGATTTGTAGAATTGATTCCACCATGGCAGTTTATCTCGACGATGTCTTCTGTCGTAAAAGTTTTAGGGGCTTTCATCACAGTCACTAATACCTCATCAATTAGTTCATCTTTCTCTTTTATAAAACCATAATGAATGGTGTGAGAATCAACTTTCTCTAAATCCTTTCCTGTAAAAATATTGTTTACAATTTTAATTGCTTCTTCTCCGCTTACTCTAACAATTGAAATAGCACCAACTCCTAATGCTGTTGAAATTGCTACGATAGTATCTTTCATAGTGACCACTTCCCATATAAATACTAGGGCTATTTTATCATAAAAACCAAAAAAAAAGAAGAGAAATCTCCTTATTTCGTTAATGGCTTTTTTTGGATAGTTCCATCCTCTTGCGGTTTATCAAATAATGCAGCATCAATTGTTACTCCTAATGCCTTTTGGGCTTCTTCACCAAAAAAGGCATTTTTTTCTCTCATACTTAAAGTACTGATGTCAACTGGAGAAAAAGCAGAAAAATGAATTCTTTTTTGATCTAGAGAATCACTAATTATAATTGTTTTCAATTGAGCATTTACTACAACATCAGTCATTCCTTCTGTTTCTAATTCTTCTTGTAAATTATACATAGATGGTGCGAAAATGCAATTTGTTAATAAAGTAGACTCGGCACATTCAAAATTTTCTCTAGGATTTGGATAAATTTCTAATCCATAAGGATTTTGTATTGTTTTTTCATCTGAATACTTTCTCATTTCTCGTAACACTTTTCTTGTAGTTTTATTATATTCTATTATTTCTTTAAAAGTAAGCTCCATGTATGGAAAATGATTTTCAGAGCATTTATTTTCATAATATTTCAAAGAAAAAGCATAATTAATAAATTCTGATAAAGAAAATGTTGTATATTTATAGTTTCTCTGTGGTGCAAAAATGGTACCATCCTCTCCTACTGTTAGACTATTTAAAAATTTTTGATAGTCTTTTTCTTTTTGATTCTTGTCTTTCTCTTGTAAATAATTTTGTGTTTCTATTGTTTTTTCCATTGTTGCTATGTTATTTTCTGTAAGAGTTATTGCCTCTTTGTTAATCTTTTTTTCTTGTTCTAACTCTTCTTCTGTCATATTTTATCTTCTTTCTTTATGTAGTTATTATACGCTATTTTAGCATTTTTTGAAGACTTTTTTCGGTTTTTATATATTGTTTTAAGTACGCTCTATGAAAGTTATTATCTTCTCCATAAATAAAATTCCCTAATAGAAGTGCTTCTTCTAAATCAGGTGGAGCGTCTATTATTTCTCTATATTTAGGTGAAGTTTGTCCTGATGAAAGAGACGTAGAATAATCTTCTTCGACAGAAGGTGCATAGAAATTTTCTTGTAAAGCTGCTGTTTCTTCATATTTTTTATCTATTAAATCCCAATTTTTTGTATCATCTTGGCAACTTTCTATAAAATGACTAAAAAATTGAATGGCATTTTGAATATAAAATGAGTCTATCGTTCCATTTACTGGACGTAGTTCTATTCTCTCAGGAAGTCCTGTTAATGAATGTTTTGTATCTACTATATTGATTGCATAAAGTTTTTGATGTGGAATGAATGTTCCAATGTCTTTTATTTGCTCTATAAAAGTGTAATCTTTCTCATTTGTTTTGGGATTACTTTTGAAATATTCTATCATACGATAACTAATTGGAAGTGCTCTTTGATAAAGCATCATTCTTGCCTTTTCTTCTTTTCCATAAGAAAAACGATATATTTCTTTTTCAAAGACTTTCCACAGCTTAAAAAAGCGATTAAGTGCCTCTTTATTTTCATTGAAAATTTCCAATCCAAAAGAAATCTGAAGTGAATCATTCTCTGATGGTTTTGCTTTGCAACTTTTCAAAATATCCGTAATTGCAAATAAAGTATCCCAATCTTTGTCTTTATTATAAAAAATTGGCGAAACCACTTCATTATTAAATCCATCATTTTTGGTGGTCCATTTTTTATTATATTTATCTTTGTAATATGAAAATGAGTTTACTCTTTTGAAAATATTGTCATAGTTTCCTTTGGTAAATTCTATTTCTAAACCTATTGGAACTTTTTTATTTAATTCTATATCTTTCGTTAATTGGAAAGGTTCCTTTAGTATTTCTAATAGTTTCTTTTCATTCCACTCTAGCATAGTATACTCCTCTTTTTTAGCACATTTTTGGCATTTATGTATTTTTTACTATCCTTCTTTATTAACACTTGGTATTTTCTTTATATATGGCGTTTTAGAACTTTCTTCTTTCCATGCACTTTTAAATGTGTTTTCTAAATGTGCGTTATGTTCAGGGCACAAAGTGAAAAAATCTCTTAAAAAGGCATTTTCTGGTTTTATATCTAGTTCTAATATTTCGCCTATTGTTTGATTTTTGCTTTCCATCTCATAGAGTTTATCTAATATAGCAGGTGTAAAAAACTCTTTCATAAAATCAGGTATTTCTTGTTGAAACCTTTTTATTTCTTCCTTTTGATCTGGAAATTTACTTTGGTAATAAAGAAAATTATCATTTTCCATATTACACATTTGCGTATAAATAATATAATAAGGCACTTCTCCTATATTATGTTTTAGGTAATATAAAGCAAGTCTTTCTTTTGGTTCTAGTGGCACTAATTCACGGGTATCTATGTTAGTTAGACCATTATTCTTTATTATTTGTCTTTGGATTTTGGGTAGTAGAAATTCTATTTTTTCCTTTATTCTTTTTTCTCTTACTCTTATAGTTTCTGCATGTACTCCCCCTAATTCCTCTCCTATTTTCTTTAATGTTTTTTGGTTCTTGCATATTACTCTATAATAGAGAGTGTAATACTCCTCTTTTGTTAAAAAGTCAGCAAGTGCTCTTAGAAGAACAATATTATCTTGATTCTGAATAAAATTTTCAAATTCATCATTTTCAGTTTTTACTTTGTCATAAAGAGTTATCTGTTTTTCCTCTTGGCTATCAAGTATAATTCTATCTAATGATTTAGTTTGAAACAGTTGCAGTTTTTTTATTTTTATTACTTGCTTTTCACTGAATTTTTTAGAGGATGCAACTTCTTTTATTGATGGTTCTTTTCCTGTTTTTTTGACAGAATCTTCGATATAACGATTGTATCTTCGACTTGCAACCCTATAATTGACTGAAACTCTAATAATAGCATCTTGTTCATCTATTTTTCTTTGAAGAGATCTACTTATCATCATTCCAATATAATCAGATAGCTTGACTCCCCTATTTAAGTCATATCTTTCAATAGCGTCCATTAATATTAGACTACCTTCTTGCATTAGATCTAATAAACTCATTGATTGACAATGACTTTCATATTGCTTGGCTATTTTTACAGCTAGTGCTAAATTATGTTTTACTAGCATTTGAAATGCTTCCATATCGTCATTTTCTTTATATTTCTTCAATAACTCTGCTGTTTTTTCTGATGATAACGGTGGATTTGATTTTACCTCTGTCATATACAAATCCATTATTTCCTTTTCATCCATAAATACTCCCCCCTCTAATCGGGAGCTATTTTAACATATTTTTACAAAAAAAGAAAGACCTAATCTCTAGATTTTATTACTACCCTTCGATTTGGTTCTTCCCCTATGCTTTCTGTATATACTTTTTTATTTTCTGATAATATATTGTGAATAATTCTTCTTTCATAAGAATTCATGGAATCTAGTTGTACTTCTACTTTTGTTTCTGCTACTTCTCTTGCTATTCTTTTAGCAAGTATTTCTAAGCTTTTTTGATGATTTTCTTTATAGTCACTTACATCAATCACAAACTTAAATGGTGCTTTTATCTCTTTTTTTAAGGCTTGTCCTACTACAATTGATAAAGCATTTAGATTTTTTCCGTTCTTACCAATTACTAAAGAATCATTATCTGAATATATAATATAATTTGGTACTTCCCCCTTTTTCTTTACTTCCACATTTGCACTGAAACCTAAATCCTTTAATAAAATTAGGATATAATCTTTGATAAACTTTACTACTTCCCTTTTTTCAATTACTTCTATTTCTATCTTTTTGGCTTTAAAAAGGCCACCTTTTACTTCTTCTTTTTCTATTACAATTAAGTTTTCTTCGACTTCTTGTAAATCCATTTTAGCATTATTTAATGCTTCTTCTTTTGTTTTTCCATAGTATTTATGCTTTTCCATTCTTTTCTTTACTCCTTTTTACTAACATATTTTGGAATATAGTAAAGACATTGGTTGTTACCCAGTAGATTCCTAAAGCCGATGGCATAAATAGGGCCATTACTATAATCATAATACTCATCATTGTTGGCATCATATTCATATTGATATTACCACTGGTTCCTGCCATATTCATTTTAAATGAGAAATAGGTGGATAGGGCAATGATTATCATCAATATTAAATACATATACCATGTAGTGGTAAAGATTCCTATCATTGGTGTTGTTCCTAATTGAAGTCCTATGAATTTGTCTTCAAATAGAGCAGGGGTTCTTTGTACTGCTTCAAAGAAGGCAATGAATAGGGGTAGTTGTAACATTGAAAACAAACATCCAGATAGGGGGGAGATATTATATTTTTGATAGACTGCCATAAGTTCTTGATTTTGTTTTAACATAGAATCTTGATCTTTGCGTCCTTCATATTTTTTTTGAATGCGATTAATTTCTGGTTGTGCCTTTTTTAATATCTCAGATTGCATCGCTGTTTTTTTCGTAACAGGGTAGGCAATTAGACGAATCACTAAACTTATAATAATGATTGATAGGGCATAGCTACTTAATGTTTTTCCTAGAATAAGGAGAATAAATGCTAGTGGTTTAATAAAAATACTAGTCCATAATCCTTCATATTTACCACTGGTTGCTTTAAACTCTGTACATTCTGGTAAATTATCTAATTTTACCTTATTTTTTTCATAAGCTTTAATGGTATCTTTGTCTGTTGGACGACAGATAATGTTTTCTGTTAAGTTTTGACCGGTTACTTCATTTTTTACAGGATTTCCTTTTTTATCGACTAATGTTTTAGTACATCCTGTCGTTAACATTAATAATAGTAAGAGGATTACTATTTTTTTCTTTTTACTTTTATTATTTCTCATCTTTCGCTCCTTTTTCTTTTTTCATTAAATTAAAGAAACTCGTCTTTATTTCTTCATGTGATATCTCTAGACAGTTCTTTCTTAATATTATAATATAATTTCTACTATTTTGATAGACTTTTTTATATTCATCAATGATAGAGCGAACTTTTCTTTTATATTTATTACGTACTACAGCTTTTCCTATTTTTTTTCCAACGGAAATACCAAATTTATCATATCCTAAATCATTTGACTCAAAATAAATAACAAAATTTCTGTTTTTTAAACACTTACCATTCTGTATGATACGATTAAAGTCTTCTTGTTTTTTTACAACCAATGCCTTTTTCATATAATCACCCTTTATTATATAAGTAAAAAACCACTGATTTCAGTGGCATTATTTACAAAGTCTTTTACGACCTTTGCGACGACGACGATTTAAAATATCCGTTTTTTTACGTGCGAAAAAACCGTGTTTTTTTGCTTTTTTACGATTATTTGGTTGATATGTTCTTTTCACTTTCTCCACCTCCAGACATAAATCTCCATTAGTATAATAGAAAAAGAGTAGTTTTGTCAATAAAAGCCGTTAAAATATTCCAGATATTTTTCATAATCCCCAATTTCAACAGGATTGTGGATTTCTTTTTTCACTATGTGCATAATATTTTGTGGAAAATGTGGAAAAGTAATCTTTCTTCTTTATTTTCAATTGCTTTCGATGTGGAAAAAACTGTGGATTTGTTGTGAATTATTTTTTTTCCCCAAAAATTGTTTTCTTTTTCAACAAATTGAGATACACTATTTTTAAGTTTTTTGCTGTGGGGAGATGGTAGAGATGAATGTCGATATTTTATGGTCTAAATTTTTATCAACAATCAAAGAAGAACTATCCTCCCTTTCTTATAATATATGGTTTCAAGAGACAGAACTTTACAAATTAGAGGATGATAAAGCAATTATTATCGTACCAATGCCAATTCATAAAAAACATTTACCTGATAATTATTCTGAAGTTATTATTAGTACTTTAAATAAGATTACTGGTACTAATTTTGAGCTAGAATTTCTATTAAAAGAAGAAATTCAGGAACAAGAAGAGAAAGTAGAGCCAGAACCCTTAGTACAAGTTGTTAGTGAAGGAGTTCCTAGTCATGCTTTTGCTTCTTCTAACTTAAAAAAACAATATACTTTTGAGAACTTTATTGTTGGAAATAGCAATAAATTTGCACAGGCAGCGGCACTTTCTGTTGCTGAAAATCCTGGTAAAATGTATAATCCTTTGTTTCTTTATGGAAATAGTGGGTTAGGGAAGACACATTTGATGCATGCAATTGGAAATTATATTGTGGAAAATAGTAATCGGCGTGTTCTTTATGTTACTAGTGATCAGTTTATTGAAGACTTTATTGGGATTAATAAGAAGAATAATAAAGGAAACAACTTAGACTGTGTTGATTTCTTTAAAAACAAGTACCGTAATATCGATGTTTTGATTATTGATGATATTCAGTTTTTAGGACCTGCTACACAATCTCAACAAGAGTTTTTCCACACTTTTAACTCTTTATATAGTGATTCTAAGCAGATTATTATTTCCTCTGACCGTTCGCCAGATGATTTAAAACTTTTAGAAGACCGACTTAGAACTAGGTTTTGTTGGGGATTAACTGTAAATATTTTTCCACCTGATTTTAATCTTCGTGTTGAAATACTTAAGAAGAAAATTGCAGCAGGTGCTTTTGAAAAAGAAATTCCACAGGATGTTGTGGAATATATCGCATCTAATATCGGCAATGATGTTCGGCAATTAGAAGGGTCTGTTACTAGACTCATTGCTTACTCTACTATTATGGGAGGAGCGGAGATTAACCTTGATCTTGCTATTGATGCCCTTAAAGACTTTATTAGTAAAGGCATGTGTGAAAAAAACGATATCCACAGAATTCAGCGCATTGTGTCAGAGTATTTCCAAATTTCTGTGGAAGACATTCGAAGTAAGAAAAGAAGTGCTAATATTGCTTTTCCTAGACAGATTGCCATGTACTTGTGTCGGCAAATGACTAGTGAATCGTTCCCTAAAATAGGAACAGAATTTGGTGGGAAAGACCATTCTACCGTTATGCACTCGGTTGAAAAGATTGAAAATGAAATTAAAGTAAATAAAGATTTATATAATATTATTGAGAAGCTAAAAAAAGATATCGAATAGGGGATGTGGAAAAGAAACAATAACTATTTTACTTTTCCACAAGAAATATTGTAAAATAGTATTGATATATCAAGGAAAAAGTGAGTTTTCTACTTTTTCCACAGTAATAATAACAATAATTATATAAGAAAGAAGGAATAAATATGAAATTAACAATTAAGAAAGACTTATTATTAGATGCTTTAAATAAAGTATCGAAAGCTATTAGTACAAAAAATTTAATACCAGTTCTTGCAGGAGTTCGTTTTGATGTAACGAAAAAGAAGTTAACTCTTACTGCTTCGGATAATGATATTACAATTGAAACTACTATTTATGCAAATGATACAGAAGACTTTACTATAGAAAAAGAAGGTTCTATTATTATTCAAGGAAAATATATCTTAGATATTGTTAGAAAACTTCCTGATAAATATATTAATATAGAATTAATTGATGAACTAAAAATATTAATTTACACAGAAAATAGTGAATTTAATCTAAATGGAATTAATGAAAGTGAATATCCATCTATTGATTTAGAAGAGAGTAAGAAAAAAGTAGAAATTTCTAATCAAACATTTAAGGATATTGTTTTACAAACTGCTTTTGCTTCTTCCAACGAAGAAACAAAACCTGTTTTAACAGGAATTAACTTTAATATTGCTGGTAATATATTAGAATGCAATTCTACGGATTCTTACCGATTAGCTAGAAAAGTGATTCATTTAGAAAAGAGTAGTGAAGAAAACTATAATATTGTGATTCCTAGTCATAACTTAGAAGAATTTTGCAAAATCTTAGGAGATGACGAAGAAAATATTGAAATTCATATCTTTAATAATAAAGTTTTATTCAAATATAAGAATGTTAAGTTTCAATCTCGTTTGATTAATGGTACTTATCCTAATACATCTAATTTAATGCCTACAGATTCTTATTTAGTTGTAACAGCAAGACTAGATGAGCTTTATAGTGTAATTGATCGTGCTAGTATCTTAACTAGCGATAAAGAAAAGAATATTGTAACACTTGAAACTTTAGAGGATACTTTAATTCTACGCTCTTCATCTGCAGAAATTGGTAGAGTAGAGGAGAAGATGAGAATTCTTAAGAATAATCAAGAAAATATTAAGATTTCATTTAGTGCTAAATATATGATGGAAGCTTTAAAATCATTTAAAACAGATAGTATCGATTTACATTTTGTTGGAGAAATCAAGCCAATTTTGATTAAATCTAAGGATGATGAGACTTTAACACAATTAGTTTTACCAATTCGTACCTATTAAAATAATATATATATAAGTGAAAATTGTTGATTTTTTAGAGAAATATCGACAATTTTTTATTTTTTTGTTATTTTCCAGAAATTTCTACCTTTTTCGACTTGTGGGAGTGTTATTCTTATCCTGGAAACGCAAAAATTGTCGTTTTCAGGAACAAGGGGGAAAATGAAATGAATTATGAGATTAATGAAGGAACTTTGGCGATTATGCCAATGGATTCTAGGACTAGTAGGGTTTTGGAAGATGAAGTTGAATATGTAATAGAAGAGAATCCATATCAAATTATGGAAGAGAGCTGTAAATATTTTGGAAGTAGTTATAGAGGTAGAAAGGAGGGGGCTAAAAGTATTTTAGGAGATGGTTATAAAATGCCGATTTTAATAGAAGATAGTCGCAATATTGTCTTTTTTCCAACTAGTTCTCCTGAAGATAAATCCTGTGTTTGGTTGGCTTCTAGAAAAATCAAAAATATCGAGTTTATTGATGAGTTATCGTCTAAAATTATTTTTGATAATAATCAAGAAATTGAGCTTCCATTTTCTTATCGTTCTCTTCAAAACCAACTACTTCGTGCTACTCGTTTAGAATCTGTTGTTCGAAACCGAAAAAAATAGTAAGAATATGCAAATTTATGTGCATATATGCCCATATTATGATATAATAGTCTCGTAGGTATAGGAATACTCAAACAGGGATAAGGTGATAATATGGGTCTTTTTTTATCTAAATTATGATTTTAAGTAAAATAAATCTTTATAATTTCCGAAATTATCATAAAATCAATGTGCAATTTGGTCCTAAAATGAATATTTTAATTGGCCAAAATGCTCAGGGAAAGACAAATATTTTAGAAGCCGTCTCGATTCTTGCTCTTACTAAATCACATCGTGGTGGAAATGAAGGAAATCTTATAAAAATAGGCGAGGAGAAAGCGATTCTAAAAGGACGAGTGAAGACAGGACGTATACTGAATGATTTAGAAATTCAACTGATAGATGGAAATAAGAAAATTCAAGTAAATCAAGATAAAGTAGGTCGACTTGCTGATTATATTTCTTATCTTAATATCATTATCTTTACTCCAGATGATTTGGAACTTATTAAAGGTTCTCCTAGTATTAGGCGAAATTTTCTTAATATTGAACTGAGCCAATTATCAAAAACTTATCTAAATACCTATAATGAATATAATAAAATTTTAAAGACTCGTAATGAATATTTGAAGTTGTTGTTTACTAGTAGTATTGCTGATAAAAATTATTTAGATATTTTAACAGATAAACTAGTAGAAAAAGCGGTTATTATCTATCAAGAAAGGCAGAAATTTATTGAGGATATTAATCAGAACTTGGGAGATATTTTCTTTGATATCGTAGGAGAGAAAACACTTAAAATGGTGTATGAGACGAATATTCATCTTTCCTCTTTTGATACTGATACTATAAAAAATATGATGCATGACATTTATAAGAAAAACTATCAAAAAGAGTTAAATTATAAAATGACATTGTATGGACCACATCGAGATGATTTTTCTCTTTATTTAGGAGAGATTGATTTAAAAAACTTTGGTTCTCAGGGGCAACAAAGACTTGCTGTTTTGGCTACTAAACTATCAGAAATTTCTATTTTTGAGCGAGTTTGTAGTACCAAGCCAGTATTGCTTTTAGATGATATCTTTAGTGAACTCGATCTTACAAAACGCAGAAAATTATTAAAATATATCAATAGTGATATACAAAGTATTATTACGACAACGGATTTAAAAAATATTCAAAAAAAATTTTTAAGTGAAGCC
>CAJUCU010000010.1:0-5320 GCA_910585335.1 uncultured Bacilli bacterium | reverse complement strand
TGGAAATATAAGTAGAAAGTAGGTTAGGAAAATGGAAGAAAAAAAGTATGATTCGTCTGCGATACAGGTCCTAGAAGGATTAGAAGCTGTTCGTAAGCGTCCAGGTATGTATATTGGAACAACAAGTTCTCGTGGACTTCACCATTTAGTATGGGAAATCGTAGATAATGCAATTGATGAAGCGCTTGCAGGTTATTGTTCTCATATTGAGGTAATAGTGGGAAGTGAAAATACAATTACAGTAAAAGATGATGGACGTGGTATTCCCGTTGATATTCATCCAAAAACTGGAAAAAGTACAGTAGAAACTGTATATACAGTACTTCACGCTGGTGGTAAGTTTGGAGGAGGCGGATATAAAGTCTCTGGTGGACTTCATGGTGTTGGTGCTAGTGTTGTTAATGCTTTGAGTAGTTGGCTTGAAGTACGTGTTTATAAAGATGGAAATGTTTATTTTCAAAAGTATAGTAATGGAGGACATCCTGAGGGACAATTAACTGTGATTGAGGAATGTTCGAAGGAGAGAACGGGAACTACTGTTGTATTTAAACCAGATCCTGAAATATTCACAGAGACTACAGTATATGATTATGAAATATTGAAAACAAGACTTCGTGAACTTGCTTTCTTAAATAAAGGACTTCGTATTTCTTTATATGATGAAAGGGAAGTAGATAAGAAAGATTCATTCTATTATGAAGGTGGATTAAAAGAGTATGTTACGATGTTAAATGCTTCTAAACATTCAATTCATGATACTATTATTGATGTGGAGGGAGTAGATAAAGATATTTCTTTAGAGGTTGCTCTTCAATATAATGAAACATATAATTCTAGTATTTATTCTTTTGTTAATAATATTACGACACCTGAAGGTGGAACGCATGAAGATGGTGTTAGACGTGCTTTAACTAGAATTTTGAATAAGTATGCTGTTAGTAATAATATGTTAAAGAATAATGATGATTCTTTGACTGGAGATGATGTTCGAGAAGGTCTTACTATGATTATTTCTATTAAGCATCCTAATCCTCAATTTGAAGGACAAACGAAGACAAAACTTGGTAATGCTGAAGTTAGAGGAGTTGCTGATAAGATTTTCTCTGCTGCATTTGAACGTTTCTTGATGGAACATCCAGATGAGGCTAAAATCATTGTAGAAAAAGGAATGACTGCATCTCGTGCTCGTGTTGCTGCTAAAAAGGCACGTGAGCTTACTAGAAGAAAAGGTGACTTAGATATCACGAATTTTTATGGTAAGTTATCTGATTGTAAGAGTAAGGATGCTAGTGAGAGTGAAATATTCTTAGTCGAGGGAGATTCCGCTGGTGGTTCTGCTATTAAGGGAAGAAATAGTATTACACAAGCAATTTTACCTCTTCGTGGAAAGATTTTAAATGTTGAGAAGGCAAGACTAGATAGAGCTTTATCAAATGAAGAGATTCGTACGATTATTACAGCATTTGGTACTGGAATAGGGGACGATTTTGACTTAAATAAATTACGTTATCACAAAATTATAATCATGACCGATGCCGATGTAGATGGTTCTCATATTCGTGTACTTCTTTTAACGCTATTTTACCGCTTTTTTAGGCCGATTGTGGAGGCAGGACATGTATATGCTGCTCAACCGCCATTATTCGTCATAAAACACGGAAAAACGATTAAATACGTGCTAAATGAGCAGGAGAGAGATGAATATTTAGCAACACTTGCTCCTAATACAAAATATGAGATTGCTCGTATGAAAGGTTTGGGAGAGATGGATGCTGAAGAGTTGAATGAGACAACAATGGATATTGAAAAAAGAGTGTTAAGACAGATTACAGTAGATGATGCAATGCTTGCGGATGAAACCTTTTCTAAACTTATGGGTGAAGAAGTGGAGCCACGTCGTAATTTCATTGAAGAAAATGCTGTATATGTTGAGAACTTGGATGTTTAGGAGGTAAGGTAGATGGATCGATTAGAAAAAAATAATATTGTAAATGAAATACGAAATTCCTTTTTGGAATATTCAATGAGTGTTATTGTTGCTCGTGCTTTACCAGATTTGAGAGATGGATTAAAGCCTGTTCATCGTAGAATTTTATATTCGATGTATGAATCTGGCTATACACCTGATAAACCTCATAAAAAGAGTGCAAAAACGGTCGGAGAAGTTATGGGTAATTACCATCCACATGGTGATTCTAGTATCTATGAGGCGATGGTTCGTATGGCTCAGGACTTTTCTTATCGTTATATGCTTGTAGATGGACATGGTAACTTTGGTAATATTGAAGGTTATGGTGCTGCTGCTATGCGTTACACAGAGTCCCGTCTTTCTAAGATTTCATTGGAACTTCTTAGAAATATCAACAAAAATACAGTTGATTTTGCGCCAAACTTTGATGAAACTACGAAGGAACCTACAGTTCTACCATCACGTTTTCCTAACATTTTGGTCAATGGTACAATGGGTATTGCAGTTGGTATGGCAACCAATATTCCACCTCATAACTTGGGAGAAGTGATTGATGGCTGTATTGCTTATATTGATAATCCTGATATTGATGTAGATGGATTGATGCAATACATTAAAGGACCAGATTTTCCAACTGGTGCTACTATCCTTGGTAATAGCGGAATTAAAAAGGCTTATGAGACTGGTAGAGGTAGTATTACAATTCGTAGTAAGGCTCGAATTGAGGAAGAAAAAGGAAAGCATTATATTATTATTGATGAGGTTCCATATGGGATTAATACTTTGGATTTAAAGAATAAAGTAGCAGATTTAGTTCATAATAAGGTAATTGATGGAATCGCTGATTATCATACAGACTTAAAAGATGGTATTAAAATTACTATTACTTTGAAAAAGGATGCCAATCCTCAGGTTGTATTAAATAATTTATATAAACATACGGCTTTTCAAAATAACTTTGGTATTATATTCCTTATGCTTGATCAAGGAGTTCCTAAAACTTTAGGATTAAAGGATATTATATCTAAATATGTGGATTATCAAAAAGCAATTATTATTCGTAGAACGAAGTTTAGAGGGATTAAAGATTGCACTTGATCATATTGATGCAATTATTGCTTTAATTAAGGCTTCTAAAAGTGATGAAGAGGCTATGAATGGTCTTATGAGTAATTACCAATTGTCAGAGGCACAGTCTCAAGCAATTTTGGAAATGAAGTTAAGACGTTTAACTGGCTTAGAAAGAGATAAAATCGAGAATGAACTTGCTGCTTTACTTGCTGAGATTGAGGAATTGAAGGCTATTTTAGCTAGTGAAGAGAAGATCTTACAAATTATTAAAGATGAAATGACTGAAATTAAGAATAAATATGGTGATGAACGTCGTACTAATATTGATATGACTGCAATCGAATATATAGAAGATGAGTCTTTAATTCCAGTTGAAGATATTATTGTTACATTAACCAATAAAGGCTATGTTAAGAGATTAAAATCGGATACTTATCGTGCACAAAACCGTGGAGGTGTTGGTGTCAAAGGTATGGCAACCAATGAGGAGGATTTTGTTAAGCATTTAATCAATATGAAGACGCATGATTACATTTTATTCTTCTCAAATAAGGGTCGCGTATATCGATTGAAGGGTTATGAGATTCCTGAATTTAATAGACAATCAAAAGGACTTCCTGTTATTAACTTGTTGTCTTTAGATAAAGATGAAAACATTAGTTCGATAGTTACGGTTGCAGGGGATGTGGAAAAAGAAGAAAATAGTTACTTATTATTTGCAACGCGTAATGGATTAGTAAAGAGAACGGCGATGGAAGAGTTTGATAACATTCGAAAAGGTGGAAAAATTGCTATTATTTTAAAGGATGATGATGAATTAATAGGTGTTTCTAAGACAAATGGTGAAAACGAGATTGTTTTAGGTGCTAGCAATGGACGAATGGTTCGCTTTAATGAAAAAGAGGTTAGAGTAATGGGACGTAGTACTTCTGGTGTTAGAGGTATGGATTTAGATGGTAGTCATATTGTTGGTGCAGAAGTTGTTACACCTGAGCGTTTGATATTGATTGTTACTGAAAAGGGCTATGGAAAGCAAACTGAAATTAACGAGTATCGTCTTACTCATAGAGGTAGTAAGGGTGTTAAAGCACTTAATATTACTGAAAAGAATGGAAGTATGGCTGCATTAAATTGTGTGGATACTAATAAAGAGCAGGATTTGATTATTGTTAGTGATAATGGTATTGTAATGAGAATGCCATTAGAGCAAGTTTCAACATTGAAGAGAGCAACTCAAGGAGTTCGTTTAATTCATTTAAAAGATAATCAGAAAGTTGCAACAGTAACGATTGTGGATAAAGAAAAAGACGAAGCGGAAGTGAATCCTGACGGTAATGAAGAAAAAGTAGAAACAGAATAGTTTCTCTTTTTTGTTGATAAAATCTCTTCGTCACATCTCTAGCTGTGGACAAATATTTTTCTCTCAAATCAAATTGTTGATATATTTTGTTAAAATTATTTCCCGGGAAATAATTTTCGTTAATTGTTGCATTTTTTTTGTATTTATACTACAATGGTTTTGATGCAATGGGTATGTTGGAAACAGGTCAGGATTGGAAAATAGCAGCCTTAACAAATTTTACTCATGTGCATCATTTTATTTGGAGTTGAATTTTTATGTATAATGAAGAATATATGAGGCTAGCTATTGAAGAGGCTAAGAAAGCTTTAAATTTAGATGAAGTTCCAATCGGAGTTGTAATAGTAAAAGATCAAGAGGTTATTGCTTGTGGATTTAATCAAAAAAACACTAGCAACATTGTTACTAGACATGCTGAGATTATTGCTATTGAAGAAGCAAATCGTGTGTTAGGGAATTGGAGATTGTTGGATTGTGAATTATATGTTACTTTGGAGCCTTGTCCAATGTGTATGAGTGCGATTCAACAAGCGAGAATAAGTAAGGTTTATTATGGTGTGGAAAATAAAGATTCTATTAATAGTGATATTATTAATATGATCTCTAGGAAGAGTAATACAAATCCGCCTGTGGAGTTATATGGTGGTTTTTTACAAAGTGAAATAACGTTATTGTTAACTGCTTTCTTTAAGAAGAAACGAGAAAAACAGCGGTAATTACTTATGAGTAATTACCGCTGTTTTTATGTTATGTTTCACGTGAAACATATGGAGTAGTTGATTCTGTTAATATATAATACTGAACTGATACTTTAATATTATTGAATAATATAATATATAGATTCATTATTTAATAAATGTGGAAACTTATTTGTTCGAGGATTATTTCCCGGGAAATAATTTAGGTACTTTTTTATTGAT
>CAJUCU010000009.1 GCA_910585335.1 uncultured Bacilli bacterium | reverse complement strand
AAGTTTACAGTAAGTCCTGAAAATGGAAATGGAGCCTTAACTTATCCAGTAGCACTTTTAACTGCAGATGAATTGACTTTAGCGGGACATGGATATTCTGGGTATAGTAGCTCTAGTTATTTATATACGAACCAAACGAACTGGTCTTTGTCGCCTTCTCATTTCGACCACTACAATGCGTTCGGATTCTACTTGGACTCAAGTGGCAATCTCAACGACGACGACGTCGACATTAGCCGCGGTGTGCGTCCGGCAGTTTCACTAGCACCTGGGACAATTATTGCTAGTGGAGATGGAACGAGTGAAAATCCATTCACAGTCCTGAAAGACTGACAGTTTTTAGTAAGACATTGATATACAAGGAAAAAAGTAGTAGAAATGTACGCCCATTGGTTGATTTTTCTACTACTTTTTGAATGGAATTGGAAATTGATACACGCGAAAAATAATTTAGTGTTTTTCTAAATTTTGGTAAAATGATGAATGCTAAAAAACGTCAGATATCATATAATATAAAACTAAAAGGTATTCGTATGTATCTACTGGAGTTATAAGCCATATGAAATAGAAGAAGACCAGTATTAAATAAAGAAATGACTCTCACTTTTCCTTTGTTTTTGTAGTATTTATGAGTAGAGATTTTAACATTTCTATAACATCTAGAATTTTTGGTATAGTCAGCACCAAGTGTGGTTAAAAATAAAATAGCAAAACAAAGAAGGGTATACATACAAGTAAAAGAATGTAGAGAAGAATTAGAAATAGATTCTAGATAGAAACCGTTTGACTTTTGGTTTTTAAATAAAGATTCAATTCCACCAAAGCGGTAAGAGTAATCTCGAATGGCTTTGGTAACATCACCATTGGTCGCAATAATCCAAACTTCATCTATCCCATCACTTTTACTAATAACAATATTGGTTTTAAAATCAAAACCATCAAATAACATTACATCTTTATAATAAGTTCCTTTATACTTTTGTCCCTTTAGATTTGCTGTATATTTGTGAATATAATGACCTTCACGGGAATCAAAGACATTAATCTTTAAATTATCTTTCAAACGAATACAAAAGGTGTGTCCAAGGGAATTGATATGCTCTAAAATAGTCTTACTATTAAACCATCTATCAGCTAGAAAGATGAGTTCAAAGTCAGTGTTTTCAAATAAAGAACTTACTTGATTAATAGATTCAATGATGGTTTCATTTGTGAAAGCATCTGGTTCCCTAATACCCTTAAAACACTTAAAATAAAGAGGAATACCTTGTTTACCGAAAAGAAAACAGTATAATTATCTTTAGAATACATATGATCAAAGATGATATGAACTCTTTGATCAGAATGTTTTTTCTTGTAATTTTGAATAACAAATAAGATTACTTTTCGATAGAAGAGTTCAGGATTAAAAAGTTTATTAGTAAAGAATTTTCTAATTCTTCTAATAACAGAATCGAGTTGTATGAAAGAAAAATCATCTTTTAGATTTTTAGCAATATCAGAAGTAACAACGGACTCAGATAAAATCATACCAATTATGATGAGGGGGATGATTTTAAGTTGTGTTTTTCTGATATCGGGAAAAACTTTTTTAAGAAAAATTTGAATTTTACTTGCTAAATCGTTTTGAGTATTGTATATATGATTCATATGACACATCCTTATTTTTGTTTTTTTTATTATGATAAATATATCAGGATAGTGTCATATACACAATTGTTTATAGAAGAGGGGAATATCCCTTTTTCTTTTGATTTTAAAAACTGTCCGTAGGTAAGATTTACAGTTGTAAAGGATGGAGAGTTATAGAGAATGAGATACTTTGCTGTATCTCATTTTTTGATGAAAATATTTTTATAAAACATTGGAAGAATAAGGTAAGAGAGTGTCGCCTTCTATCTTTACCTTGACACTTTATGAAAACAATCTTAAAATAGAATTAGATTATGATTTAAAATTATTTTTAAATATATTCTAGAGAGAGAGGTAATTATGGATAATGGATTGTTTTCCATATTACTTTTGGTTGTTGGATTATTCGTAGGATTTGGAGTTAGTTTTTTACTAAGTTATTTTAGAATTAATAATGCATCTAAAAAAGTAGAAGCTATGATAAATCAAGCACGCAAAGACGCAGAAAAAGTAAAGCGTGAGACTATTTTAGAACAAAAAGAAGAAGCGCATAAATTAAAATTAGAAACAGATAGAGAGATTAAAGAGAAAAAAGAAGAATTAAAAGAATCTGAAAACCGTTTATTACAAAGAGAAGCAAGTATTGATAAACGGGATGAACTGTATCAAAAAAGAGAAGCGACTCTAGATGAGAGAGAAGCGAAACTTGTTATGCGTCAAAATGAAATCCAAGATGAAAAAAGTAAAGTGGAAGAAATAAAAAAAGAACAATTAGAACTACTTGAAAAAATATCAGGTTTTAGTAAAGAGAAAGCGCGAGAATTAGTCATGAGTCAAGTAAAAGAGTCCATGACAAAAGAAATATCACAATATATCCGTGATGTAGAAAATGAAGCGAAACTTACTGCAGATAGAACTGCTAAAGAAATGGTCGTTTCCTCTATGCAAAGATATGCTGCTGATATTGCAAGTGATCAAACTGTAACTGTCGTTGATTTACCAAATGATGAAATGAAAGGTAGAATCATTGGACGTGAAGGACGCAATATTCGTACTATTGAAGCGATCACTGGTGTTGATCTTATCATTGATGATACACCTGAAGCAGTCGTACTTTCTAGCTTTGATCCACTTCGTCGTGAAATTGCTAGAGTAACTCTTGAAACATTAATTAAAGATGGAAGAATTCATCCGACTAGAATTGAAGAGTTATACGATAAAGTAAGTAAAGAAATGAAAGAAAAGATTATAGAATATGGTCAAGATGCTACCTTTGAACTTGGACTTACGAAGTTTGAACCAGAACTTATTGAGACAATTGGAAAACTTCATTTTAGAACTAGTTATGGACAAAATGCATTACAGCATTCCATTGAAGTAGCAGAACTTTCTGGACTTTTAGCAGGAGAGATGGGAGAGAATGTTCCCCTTGCTAAAAGAGCGGGACTTTTACATGATATTGGAAAAGCGATTGATCATGAAATTGAAGGTAGTCATGTAGAAATTGGTATTGACATTGCGAAAAAGTTTCATGAAGAGGATGTTGTGATTAATTCTATCGCATCACATCATGGAGATCATGAGGCAAAAAGTGTAATTGCAACCATTGTGGCTATTGCTGATGCTTTAAGTGCATCTCGTCCTGGTGCTCGCAATGATTCATTAGAAAATTATATCAAGCGTTTAAGTCAATTAGAAGAGGTTGGAAATGATATTCCAGGTGTAGAAAAGACTTTTGCTGTACAAGCGGGTCGTGAACTTAGAGTTATTGTAAAACCAGAAGAAATTGATGATTTAGGTGCCCATAAAGTGGCAAGAGATGTCAAAGAAAAAATTGAAGAAACTATGAAGTATCCTGGAACAATTAAAATTACTGTTGTTCGGGAAACTCGTGCACAAGAAGAAGCTAGATAGTTTCTTTTTTTATCCTTAAAAGGAGATAGGTCAATTACTAGATATAAAAAAAAGTAACTAAACTTGTGTTTCTGTTTGGTTACTTTTTTTAATATCTAGAATAACAGGAAGAATAATTGGTCTTCTACCAGTTAATTCATATACATAAGAAATCATTTGACTTGTGATTTCTGATTTCATAATTGCAAAATTACTTTTTGGATCATTTAGCAGTTTTTTGACAATATAATCGGCATGATGTTCAATTTTATGAAGTAATTCTTCATTTTCGTTGATTAGCACAAATCCTCTTGTTGTGATATTAGGTCTAATTAATAGTTCTCTTTTTTTCATGTCTACATTGACAATAACTACTAGGATTCCATCACTTGCCATGATTTTACGGTCTCTAAGAACGGCACCACCAATTTCACCAATTCTATTACCATCTACATAAATATCAGCACCAGGCATACTAATTCCTTTGGTAATTTCATGATTTGTTAAATCTAGGGTATCTCCATTTTGTAATACAAAAGTATTTTCTTTTGGAATGCCACATTCAATTCCTACATTCGCATGTTTTTTTAACATTCTATAGTCTCCATGGAATGGCATTAAGTATTTAGGTCTTAACAAGCGAATCATCAATTTTAATTCTTCTTCATTAGCATGTCCTGAAGTATGTAGGTCTGATAATGCTTTATTGGTGTAAACTCTTACTCCTTGTAAACATAATTTGTTAATAATTCTAGAAATGCTAAGAGCGTTACCTGGAATGGCACTAGATGAGAATATTACTACATCATCTGGTCTTAATTTAATCTGCTTATGTGTTCCATTAGAAATTCTAGAAAGAGCGGCTAGTGGTTCTCCTTGTGAACCAGTACAAAGAATCGCAACTTCTCCTGGTTTCATTTTGTTGGCCTCATCTGGTGTTACAAGTAATTCTTTGTGATCGATGTATCCTCCTTCAATAGATATTTTAATATTGTTTTCCATACTACGACCAAAGATACATATTTTACGGTTATGTTTGTAGCAAGTTTCAAAGATGTGCTTTACACGATAAATATTAGATGCAAACGTTGCAATAATAAGACGGTTAGTTGGGCAACGATCAAACATTTCACCTAAAGCATCATCTACGCGAGACTCACTATTTGAAAAACCTTCATTTAAAACATTTGTTGAGTCACTAATTAGAATATCTACACCTTTTTCACCAAGTTGTGCCATTTTATAAAGATTAGCCATAGGTCCAATTGGAGTTAAATCAAATTTAAAGTCTCCTGTTGTGACCATAGTTCCATCTGGTGTTGTAATGGCAATTCCATGTGAATCTGGAATAGAGTGTGTTGTTCTAAAAAATTCTACTTCCATTTCGCCGAAACGTAGTTTAGATTCTTCGCTATAAACGAATAAATTATCATATCGAATATTACGGTCTTCTAGTTTTACAGAAATTAATTCTTTGGCATGATTTGGTGCATAAATTTCTGGAATATGAATACTTTGTAGTAAAAATGGAATTCCACCAATATGATCTTCATGACCATGCGTAATTAGTAATGCTTTAATCTTGTCTTCGTTTTCTTTCAAAAAAGTAAAGTCTGGTAAAACGTAGTCAATTCCTAAAAGTTCACTTTCAGGAAAACTAACACCAGCATCGATAATAATAATTTGGTCTTTATGCATTACACAATACATATTTTTTCCGACCTCTCCTAAACCACCTAGAACGATAATTTTAGTTCCGTTTGGTTTTACTTCTTTCATTTTTTCTCCTTTCATTAAGTTAATTTTAATATAATATAAGTAACTAACCGATGATAATTATAACAAAAAAGAGTTTATTTGTCTATAATTTTGATTCGTTTAATTTTATCATTTTAAACTTGATATTTTTTGTTTTTTTATTTATAATATAGCAGAAAAAGAAAGGAAGAAAAATAATGGAAGAATTTAAGACCGTTGCTACGATTAATTTTCGTGTTACATCAAAGGGAAGTTTAGAGGACGCTTATCAAATGATGAAAAACTATCAATTGGTTAATCAAGCAGGGGGAGACTCTAATATTATTTATAATGGGGTTTCCATTCCAGCAGGAGATTGTGAAAGTTTAGAAGAAGTAAAGTTACTCTATCAAGAATTAAAATCACCAGAAACATTTATTTGTAGACAAAGGGAATTTGATGTTACTAGTGTTGAAGTGGATTTTTATACAGAGGAAGATAATTTAGCACAAGTATTTGAAGCCATGCAACAATATAGAAATCATGGTTATGCTAATAAGTATTCTAATATTGTTTATCGAGGTGTTGTAATCCCTGCAGGTTATTGTGATAATATTTCTGAGTTGGAAGGAATGTATGATAGTATAATAACAGGGGATATTTCTACCTTTTTTGAGTCTGTTTCATCTGGTGTACTTTCTCATTCACTTGTTAAGCAATATGAGGTTGAAAGAGGAAAAATAATTCATAGTAATGGAACTCGAAATTTGGTCCTTGTAAAAAGATAAATATTTATAAAAATAAGAGATTAAATGCTAGTATTTCTAGTGTTTTTTCTTTTTTTGTTTTATGTTATAATCTTATTAGGTGATATTAATGGGATTATTTAAAAAAATAAAAAATATGTTTCAGGGACAAAACAATGAAGTGGATACTTCTTTGGAATCTAAAGAAGAAGTTTTAGTTGGGGATGAGATAGAAAGTGAAACTGAAGTTGAAGTTGAAGTTGAATCTTTAGAGGAAGAGACAATAAATGATGCTTCTCTTAAAGAAGAAAATGTAAAAGTAGAAAAAAGAAATGAAGATGTAAAAATTTATGAAAAGGGTCTTACGAAATCTCGTGAAGGCTTTGTTTCTAGGCTAGCTGGGTTAACACATAAATATAACAAAATAAATGAAGATTATTTTGAAGAGTTAGAAGAGATCTTAATTATGGCTGACATTGGTGTTAATACAGTTATGGACTTTATGGACCGGTTAAGAGATAGAGTGAAACATGAAAGTATTGAAAAACCAGAAGAGTTGAAAGAAGTTATTGTGGATGAACTTTTTATTATATATGTAGATGATGAAGTATTGTCTAGTAAAATAAAGTATAATGAAGATGGTCCAACGGTTCTTTTGTTTGTTGGTGTAAATGGTGTTGGAAAGACTACGACTATCGCTAAACTGGCACATATTTTAAAGGATGAAGGAAAGAAAGTGTTACTTGTTGGGGCAGATACTTTTCGCGCTGGGGCAGTATGTCAATTAAATGAATGGGCTATGAGACTGGATGTTTCTTTTTATGGAAAAGAAGAGGGAAGTGATCCCGCTAGTGTTGTTTATGATGGCGTGACTATGGCGGTAGAAGAATCATATGATGTGGTTTTAGTAGATACAGCAGGTAGACTTCAAAATAAAGTGAATTTAATGAAGGAGCTTGAGAAGATGAATCGTGTGATTACGTCGATTGTTCCTAGTGGTCCTCATGAGACACTTTTAGTAATTGATGCTACTACTGGACAAAATGGAATTAGTCAAGCGAAGAGCTTTCAAGAAATTACAGATATTACAGGTATTGTTCTTACTAAGTTGGATGGTACTGCTAAAGGTGGTATTGTTCTTGCTATTAAAGAAGAAGTAGGAATCCCTGTTAAATATATCGGACTTGGAGAGAGAAAAGAAGATTTGCAAGTGTTTGATATTGAAAAGTATATTTATGGATTGTTTAAAGATATGATGTAGGGGTGTGTTATGAAAGATAGAGTTAAAAAAATGCCTGTAGAACATGGAAAAATGGATTATAAAATGGGTTATATTGTACAACTTGTTATGACCTTTATTACGACAATATTTATTATTGTTTCTTTCTTTAAAAGGGAGTTCTTTACGTTTTTAGAGCTCTTACTTGGTATTGATATGTTTGTTTTGGCATTCAATAATTATAAATATTATAAACGAGACTTCTTTACCTTTGTTTATATTGCAGCGGGTTGTGCCATGATATTGGTATCTATTTTGAAATGGTGTGGTGTGTTATGATGCAAGAATTAATTTATTATAATAATTTATATGATCATTATAAAGAGCTTCTGACTCCGAAACAAAGAAAGTATTTTGAGGATTATTATTTTCAAAATTTATCACTTAGTGAAATGGCAGAAAACTATGAAGTTAGTCGTAATGCTATTTATAAGCAACTACAAATTGTTCTTAAGAAACTAGATCAATATGAAGATAAATTAGGACTATTTAAGAGAAAAGGTTTAATGGAAATTTTAATTAATAAAATAGATGATGATAAATTAAAACAGAAAATTAGAGATAACTTATAGGAGGGGATTATGAAAAGTAGAGAGGATTTATTAAAAGATGCTTATCAGCTAGCAGAAGAGAATATTCCAACTTGTCCTCAACATATTCATATTGCATACCAAAAAGGAGAGGAACTTTGTCATATTTATCATGCTAATTCATTTATTGTTTTGGTTGGACTATATTTGATGGATGTCAAACTGAATGAGGCTAGAAAAACAGGAGATAGAAGTAAACATGTTGCTATGGCTAGTTCTTTTGCTAAGGAATTTTTGAAAAATTATCATATTACAGAAGATGAGGTTCAACAAATTATTCATTGTATAGAAGCGCATCATGGAACTATTCCTTTTTTATCTAAGGAGGCAGAAATCTGTGCGAATGCAGATTGCTATCGTTTTATACATCCATTGGGTGTGTTTTCTTACTTTGGTTTTTTGAGTCAGAAATTGGATTTGGTAGAAGATCGAATTAAAAAAGTTTGTTTGAAAATGGAAGAGAAGTATCAAATTATTTCTTTAGATGCTGTGAAGGAGGAGCTTGACGCTTACTATTCTAAATTTCATGGTTTATTTGAAGAAATTTTAGATGAGAAAGATAAATAAAAATAAGGAGGTAGTTTTATGTATGAATTTGCTGGCAGATTTCATCGTGAAGATCTATTTTTAAAAGAATTTAAGTATTGGATTTTGCTTCTTCGTCCAGTACCTGTTACTTTAGGTAGTTCTATTATTCTTCTTAAAAGAGAATGTCCTTCTTTTAGTCAAATTACGAGTGAAGAAATGGTGGAGTTTCCTTTAGTGTGTTCTTTTTTTGAAAATCGATGCAAAACATTGTATGGCGCTTTAAAATTTAATTATCATGCTAATATGATGAAGGAGAATTTTGTTCATTTTCATGCTTTTCCTCGTTATGATAAAAGTATAGAACGTTATGGTATTCGTTGGGAAGATAAAGATTGGCCAAAGAAATGTTCTGCTAATTATACTATGGAAGTTTCTGATTCTGTTTTATATGATATTCGATACGATTTTTTGGAGGGAAGCTTATGAAAAGCAAAGAACAATTATTAAAAGACGTTTTTGAAATTGCCAAGGACAATGTTTCTTCTGTTAAACTTTTAGAATTTCTTCTTGAAAAAGGAAAAACACTTTCTTCTTTTTATCATGCAGATTATGAGGTTGTCTTTATTGGCTTATGTTTGATGGATATCAAATTAAAAGAGGCTTTAGCCAAAGGAAAAAGGGAAGAACATGTTGCCATGTCTTTGGAATTTGCTTTGGACTTTTTAAATGATTATGATATTACTGACAGTCAATTAAATAAAATTATAAATTGTATTGTATCACATCATAAAGAGGTTCCTTTTCAATGTATTGAAGCAGAGATATGTGTTAATGCAGATTGTTATCTTTTTCTTCACCCTATTGGTGTTTTTCAATATTTAAATCTTTGGGCCAGTAGAACAGAGGATTTAGTAGAACAAGTAACTCAGGTAAAAGGTAAACTGGATGAGAAATATCAATTTTTATCTCTTGATAAAGCGAAAGAAGAGTTGGAAGATTATTACCAAATGTTTAGAAAACTATTTGATGAAATTATATAAAATCGGGTTCTAGAAATAGAACTTTTTATTTTAAGTACCAAGGGTTTTCTTCTGTTGTATCCTCACTTGCACTTCCTTTTCCTGTTACTAACTCTCCATCAATAATGACATTACTTTCCAAATATTCTCTGATAGGTACTTTTCGTTTTGAAAATAAATATTTATTTCTATATTCTATGGATACTGGCTTTCGTGCGACATAATAACAATTTTTTGGATAAGTAATATAATCATTTTCGCTTTTACAAATGGCAATAGGGATTTTTATCAGTTCTTCTTTTGGAAATGGGTAGTCTATTTTCATTTGTTTTTGTTTTTCTTGTTTTTTGTTGATTAGGCAGTCGGTTAAGTCATTTTCTTTTAAAGATTTTATGTTTTTATATTCTTTGAAATTAATTTTTATATCGGTGGCAGTTACTTCTTCTGTTTGTTTCATTATTAAGTAGGTTATAAAATAGCCAGTTACTTTTTTGGGGTATTTATATAAAAGTTTATTGAGTTCATTATTCATTGTTGGAGATTTTAGTTCCTTTTCATGATAAAAATTACTACTGTTTTTTTGATAGTTTTTTACCCAGTTTTCATTATCCATTTTTACTGTTAAATATTCAAAATAAAAGTCTGTTGAAGATGCTTTTTTATGGTAGGCGATCATTGCATTTCCGACTACTGCAAGTAGTGTCATACCAATTGTAATTACAGCAGCATATTCGTTTAAAAATCTTAATACTTTGTTCTTCTTTTTCTTTTTGTATTTTTTCTTTGACATAGGATACCTCTTTCTATTGGTTTAAAATGTTAAAAACTAAGATGAAACTATTTAAAAAATTTATTATTAAGAGCCAGCTGAAATGATAGATAAATTCGTACTTTTTCATATTCTCTTTTTTAATTTTAAATGTTTGATAGTAATTTAGTAGATAGATTAAATTTATTAGTGCGATTATTATTAATAGTTCTTTGATACAATTTTTTGTTATCATTAATAATAGGCTACTCATCATCGTAAGAGAGAGTGTTTTTAAAATATAAATGGGATGATTTATAATAATAGTTAGTATTTTTTTTCCTTTTGAAAATAATAAACCTAGGAGAAAGAAGAAAAAAGCAATACCAAATTGATAAAGTATCTCATGCTTTCCACCAAATACTAGTTTATTATAAGGGCTAAATTTTTCATAGCATAATACAAATGTTTTCCAAATAGGAGGGAAGAGTAGTAGAAGAGTATAGATTGTGTTTATAGTATGTAGTTCTTCTTTTTTCTCTTTTTGTTTCTTTTTCGTTACGTATGTTGGAATGATAATGGCTAGAAGATAGATGAGTGCATAAATACTTATGCATAATAGTGTTGATTCTGTTGACATTTTAACACCTGATTTCTTGATATGGTGATATTATAGCATATTTTTCATTGAACTATTTAAAAAACAAGTTTGGGGAAAGTAGGATTCTCGTTATTTACTTTCTGAAATATTTTCACCTTCATCTTGATTAATTACAAAATAAATAGTATACTTTAAAATAGGTAAGAATAGGTAAAGGGGAATATGTATGTTTGATAGAATTGTTTATATTAGTGACCACACTGCTACAGTGAGACTGAAAAAAGATGCTGAAATTGTTATGAATTTGATGAATTTGCACATCATTTTTGAAGATAAAGACAAAAAAGTATTAGGCGAAATTGATGATTTAGATGAAGAAAATGTAAAGGTTCGTTTTTTGGGTGAAATTGTGAACGGGCGCCTTATTGGTGGTGTTATTCGTAAACCTACCATGGATGCTACGATTCGTGCTATTAAGCCAGAAGAGATCCCAATGATTGTTGGTGAAGATAGAAGAGGAAACATGCTACTTGGTGTTAGTCCTTTCTATAATGATCATCCCGTTTACTTGGATGTTAACGGCTTCTTTAGTAATCATTTCGCAATTATTGGTAACAGTGGTGCTGGTAAGAGTTGTGGTGTATCTAGAATTTTTCAAAATATGTTTCATGACATGCGTTTATTCCCATATCGTTCTAATATCTTATTGTTTGATTCTTCTGGGGAGTATTATAATGCATTTAAAGATTTGAATAAAATTAATTCCAATTATAATTATAAATTTTATACGACCAATGAAACAGATACTGTTGGGGAGAAACTTCGACTTCCTATTTGGCTTTTAAATTCTAATGATATCGCCTTATTACTTGAGGCAACCGAACATTCACAACTACCTATTATCGAAAGAATGTTGAAACTGGCTATGATTTTTGCTGAGAATGATGAAGATGCTCGTAAATATAAGAACCATTTGATTGCTAAAGCAATTATGTCTATTTTATATACCAATCAAACAGGACCTAATAAACGTAATGATATCTTCTCTATTATTGCTAGTTGTTCTACTGAAGAATTTAATCTAGAATCTGTTTTACAGGGAGTTGGATACTCAAGGAAGTTCCGTGAGTGTTTCTTAATTGATTCCCAAGGACAATTTACAGAGAGTGTTCTTTTAACAGAATATGTTTCTAGTTTCATTCATGAAGAATTTGATACCTATGAACCTAGTGGAAATGTTTATTATACATTGGCTGATTTAGAAAAAGCATTGAACTTTACCTTAATTAGTGAAGGTTGGCTTCGTAATGAGAATACATATGGTGATGCTGTAACGATTCGTGTTCGTCTTCATTCTTTGATTATTGGACCTTATGCTAAGTATTTTGATGTATCAAATTATGTAGGATTAGAGTCTTATTTGTCTTCTTTATTAATTAATAATGGAAAGAAATATCAAGTGGTAAATATTAACTTAGATGATGTGGATGATGATTTTGCTAAAGTGGTTACGAAGATTTACTCAAGACTTATTTTTGAGTTTGTTAAGGGCTTAAAAAATAGGGCATCTATTCCATTTCATATCGTAGTAGAAGAAGCTCATCGTTATGTACAAAAAGATACTGATAATTTCTTGATTGGATATAATATCTTTGATCGTATTGCGAAAGAGGGACGTAAGTATGGACTTATTTTAGGACTTATTACACAACGTCCTGTGGAACTTTCTGATACTGTTATATCCCAATGTTCGAACTTCTTAATTTTTAAGATGAATCACCCAACTGATATTGAATATATTAAAAAGATGGTTCCTAATATTAGTGAAGAGATTGTGGAAAAACAGAAGAGTTTACAATCTGGTACTTGTTTGGCGTTTGGGCGTGCATTTAAGATTCCTTTAATTGTTAAAATGCAAATGCCAAATCCAGAACCTATGAGTGGTAACTGTGATGTGGTTCGAATTTGGGATGGTAATCCTCCAGGAACATCTACTTCAGTTCCTGAGACTCCTGTACCTGATGATTCATCTGCTACATCTAGTGCTGTTACTGCACCAACTGTTTCAACTGATTCGTCTGCTCCTAGTGTTGCACAATCACAAGTTGGCGGAGAAGTTAACGTAACACCACCTGTAGCAGAAGCGGCACCTGCACCAACAGCGACTTTACCTTCTGCGCCTACTGCACCAGTTGTTCCGTCTGTCCCATCTGTGCCAACTTCTGCAGTTCCTCCAGTGCCTTCTGTTCCAGCCGCTGCTACTGCGATTGCTCAAACAGCACCAGCGGGACCAGTAGGCCCAATTCCGCAAGTGACACAGGTTCCTATTCCATCTGTGCCAACTTCATCTGAGGCACAATAGAATTTTGATTAGAGTTTACTCTAATCTTTTATTTTGCTGCAAACTATTATATAATAATAGTGACGTAGAAAGGAGAATCATAATGTTTGAAAGTTTAGGAGATAGATTGCAAAATGCAATTCATAAAATAAAGGGTTATGGTAAGATTACAGAAGATAATATTTCGGAGATGATGAGAGAAATTCGTCTGGCTTTATTGGAGGCAGATGTTAACTATAAAGTAGTGAAAGAGTTTACTACGAATGTTGCAGAAAAAGCATTGGGGGAAGAAGTAAAACGTAGTATTAATCCTGGGGATATGTTTGTTAAAATCGTAAAAGATGAACTAGTTACCCTACTTGGTGGAGAGAGTGCACCACTTAATTTAAAGGGAAATCCAGCGATTCTTATGTTAGTAGGTCTTCAGGGTAGTGGTAAAACAACAACAATTGGAAAGCTTGCCAATTTACTTCGTAAGAAACATGCTAAGAGGCCACTTTTGGTCGCTTGTGATATTTATCGACCAGCAGCGATAGAACAGCTAAAACAGATTGGAAAACAGCTTAATATTCCTGTCTTTGAAGAGGGACATAAAAATCCAGTAGAGATTGTGGAACACGCTCTTTCTTATGCGAAGGAACAAGGTCATGATTACGTTTTGGTCGATACCGCAGGACGTCTTCATATTGATGAAAATTTGATGGATGAGTTAAAAGAGTTGAGTGCTTTTTTGAAACCACAAGAAGTATTACTTGTTATTGATTCTATGATGGGACAAGATGCGATTCATGTGATTGAAGGTTTTCACTCTAATTTATCACTGACTGGTGTTATTCTTACTAAACTAGATGGTGACACTAGAGGTGGTGTTGCGCTTTCTGTTAGACATTTGACGAATGTTCCGATTAAATTTATTGGTCTTAGTGAAAAGTTGGATGGTATTGATTATTTTGATCCAGAGAGAATGGCTGGTCGTATTCTAGGAATGGGAGATATTGTTTCTTTGGTTGAAAAAGCAACAGAGGCGATCGATGAAAAAGAAGCAGAAAAGACGGCTCGGAAGATGCAAACTGGTAAGTTTGATTTAGAAGACTTTTTATCTACTATGAAGCAGATTAAAAAAATGGGACCGCTTGAAAATTTGTTAAAACTTATTCCAGGTGCTTCTAAGATGGGACTTAATCATGTACAAATTGATCCAAAGCAGATGGCTCATGTAGAAGCGATTGTTTTATCTATGACACCTGCAGAACGACGTAATCCAAGTATTATTAAAGCAAGTCGTAAAACAAGAATCGCAAAGGGTAGTGGTACTTCTGTTCAAGAAGTAAATCGTCTACTTCAACAATTTGAACAGATGAAAAAGATGATGAAGCAGATGTCAAATGGAAATTTAAAGTTTCCGTTTTAGTGTAAGAGAGGCGAATTTATAAAATGAAACAAAAAATGAAAGCCATTCCTAAAGTAGAACTACATTTGCATTTGGATGGTTCTATCTCTATGGAAGTGGCTAGTAGACTTTCCTCTCAATCTGAGGAAGAAGTTTTATCTCAAATGGTAGCAAGTGAGAAATGTGAGAATTTAAGTGAATATTTAACTCGTTTTGATTTTCCTATTTCTCTTATGCAATCTAGTGATCATCTTTATGAAATTGCAAAAAGCTTAGTTCATCATCTTTATATGGAAAATGTTATTTATGCTGAAGTTCGTTTTGCACCTATGTTTCATAGAGAGCAGGGGCTTTCTTTTGAAGAAATTGTAGAAGCGGTATTACGAGGATTGCATTCTAACTCTAAAGTCCGCGTTAATCTCATTCTTTGTATGATGCGTGGAGCTAGTAGAGATGATAATTTGAAAACGCTAGAAGTTGCTTCTCAATTTTTAAATCGCGGGGTTTGTGCTATTGATTTGGCTGGAGATGAAGCGAGGTTTCCCTTGGCTAATTATGTAGAACTTTTCGAAATAGCTCGCGAAAAAGGGATTCCATTTACGATTCATGCTGGGGAGAATGGACCTGCTAGTGAGATTCTTAAAGCAATAGAAATTGGAGCAAGTAGAATTGGACATGGTATTTCTGCAGTAGAGAGTAAGTCTTTGCGTGATATTATTAAAAAGCAAGATGTCTTACTTGAACTATGTCCTACTAGTAATGTTCAAACGAATGCCGTTTCTTGCTATCAAGAACATCCAATTGCTTTATTTTATCAAGAAGAAGTTCCTATTAGTATTAATACCGATAATAGTACAGTATCTAATGTGACTATCAGTGATGAGTATTTTAAACTGTATGAAACCTTTGGTTTTTCCCTTCTTGATTATCAAAAGATGAATGAAAATGCTCTTTGTCATGCTTTTCTTTCTCAAAAAGAAAAAGTAGAATTACTAGATGTTTTAAGAGAGAAAATGAAAAAATTATCATAAATATAAAAATAGCTATTTTAAATTGGGCTAAACATATAGGCAACTTTTTTCTAAGTGAATATGATAAAACTAGATAGGAGGAAAAAATATGTTTAGACATGACCAAGCGCTTTATAATGAAGCGAATATGCAAACTGAAATTAATGGTAATAATAATACAGTAGAAAATGATATGAACATTGATATTAATATGAATAGTGGTGCTGCTATGCAAAATACAACAAACTCTTTTCAACAACCAATTAATGAAGGAGTAAGAGAAAGATGCGTTCATAGAACTTTTGTACATGAAGTACCTCAAGTGTGATAATTTATGATAGACTAAAGAGAATAAATACTAGGCATTTTGATAAAAAATGTCTTTTTGTATGATATAATTAAACAGAGGATGATTCTTATGAACCAGTATTTTTGTACAAATAGAAATAATTATTATCAAAATGAAGTGGAACAAGTATTGATTTCAAGAAAACCAGAGATATTAGATTTTTTTAATGTAATAGATGATGGACGATTTAATTTTAATATATTTATTTATGACACTATTGGTGAATTAGTAGATAGCATGAAGAGTCGTGGCTTTGATAAAATGCCCGATTACATGTGTGCTTGCTATAAGGATGAAGACAACTCTTTGAATTTTTTTGAGCCGAAAGATAATCCAACTGAAACTGAATGGGGTAAAGAAGAATATAAAAACGTTATTTTTCATGAAGAAATTCATGGTATTCAAAATATCTTATATGGCAATCAACCAGAATGGTTAACTGAAGGTGTTGCTAAATATTTGGATGGAACTTATAGTAGAGGCATTCGTTTTTTACTTGATGAATATGTTAATAAAACAGATATTCCATCTATGTATGAGTTAGAGAATGAATTTGGTATGCATGAATACGATAGTTACGATTATGCTTATTTGATGGTTAGTTATTTAATAGAAAGCCTGGGAAAAGATTATTTTTTAGTAGCACTAAAATCTAAAGATATCATTAAGGAATTAAGTAAGGATTTAGTTATTAAATCTGTAGAGTATTATAATGAAAAAATGTTCAATGTAGATGGTAAAGGGAGATAATATATGGATATAGCTAAAATAAAAAAGGAATTAATTAGTCAGAAAGAATCTAAATTTAAGGGAAATATATATCATTATTCACAAGTTAATTTTTCTTATAATTCAAATAAAATTGAAGGAAGTAGATTAACTAGTGATCAAACTGAGGCCATATTTGATACTTCCTCTTTTATACCCAAAAGTGATGATTTGATTCAATTAGATGATTTAACTGAATCTAAAAATCATTTTAAATTATTTGATTACATGCTAGATAATATTGATAATTTGTTATCTAAAGAGATGATTATCGAAATGAATAAGATATTAAAAAGAAATACGAGTGATGAGGAAAATCCTAGATATAATGTTGGAGGATTTAAAGTAGTTCCTAATATGATTGGTCTTGTCAATGTTATTCATACAACATCACCTGAAGATGTAGAAAAAGAAATTGATCAATTACTTGTTGAATATAATAAAAAAACCAATATTACTTTAGAAGATATCATTGATTTTCATTATCATTTTGAGAGAATTCATCCCTTTGGAGATGGAAATGGTAGAGTTGGTAGGATTATTATGTTTAAAGAATGCTTAAGAAATAATATTATGCCATTTCTTGTGTTGGATGATGATAAAGTTTATTATATGAGGGGACTAAAAGAATATAAAAAAGATAAAATGTTTTTAATTGATACTATAAAACATGAACAAGATTTATATGAAAAAATCTGTGAAGAGTTATTAAATTTTGAAATAGAAGAAAGTAATTAAAAATGTCATCCTACAAATTTTTGCTAAAGTAGAAATTTAGGATGTTTTTTTTTAGTAAAAGTGAATACTTATAAATAATACTAAAATTGGTTATTTATCCATAAATTTAAGTGAGGTGCTTAATTATGGATAAGTATAAGATTTATTATATTTATGATGAGGCTAATGATATAAATGATATTCTTATAAAAGTTTTAAATAAGGAATTAAAAAAATATATCGAGGTGATTTGTAAAAGTGAAAAAAGTGAGGTATCATCATGTACTTATTTATCTTTAGAAGGTGGTAAGGATTGTTAGAGGGGTTAAATAATATATATAATGTTGGTCTTTATATCAGGTTATCTAAGGAAGATGATGATAAAGCTACGACGAGTGAAAGTATTAGCAATCAGAAAAGTTTATTACTTCAATATGTAAAAGAAAACAATTTAAAGGTCTATGATATTTATATGGATGATGGATATTCTGGAACCAATTTTGATCGACCAGAATTTAATAGACTACTTGATGATATTGAGTTAGGTAAGATTAATATGGTTATTACAAAAGATATGTCTAGACTTGGAAGAGATTATATTGGAACAGGTAATTTGATTGAAAAATATTTTCCAGAACATCATGTTAGATACATTGCAGTTACTGATAATATAGATACCTTTTTGGATAGCTCTAATAATGATATAGCCCCATTTAAAGCAATCATGAATGATATGTATGCTAAAGATATTTCAAAGAAGATTAAATCTAGTTTAAAAGCTAAAATGAAAGAAGGAAAATGGGTAGGAGGTAGAACTCCATTTGGATATAATCAAGATAAAGATAATAAGAATCATTTGGTCATAAATATCGAACAAGCCATTATAGTGAAAAGAATATTTGATATGTGTTTAGAAGGGTTATCATTTTTTAAAATAGCGAAACAACTTACCAGTGAAGGAGTAAAAACGCCAGCACAGTATTATAACTTTGAATGGAAAAATAATTATAATTTAAAATATGGACAGTGGCATTCCAAAACAATAAGAGATATTTTAACAAATAGAATGTATATAGGCGATATGGTACAAAATAGACGAAGTAAGATTAATTATAAGGTGAAAAAAGTGATTAAAAATCATCCGAAAGATTATATCATTGTTGAAAATACTCATGAAGCTATTATTAGTAAAGAGCTATTTTATGAAGTTCAAAAATTAATACCTAAAAATAAAGGTAAAATCTCCAAAAAAGAAATCCATTTACTAGATGGATTATTATACTGTGGTGATTGTGGACATCGGATATCCATACAATCTAGAAGAAAAAAAGATAACAGATGTTATACAATTTGTAATTATTATCGAACTTATATCAATAAAAAAGTATGTACTACTCATTCAAATAACTATGATGAATTAGAAAAAGCGATTATTCAGTCTTTAACTGAAATGTGTTTAAAATATATTAAGAAAGATAAAATAAAAAAAGCTGTTTTAAATAGTTTAAACGAGAATGATAAAGTGAACAATAAAAAAGAATTGGATGTACTTACTAATGACATTAAGCAAATCAATGATAATCTAGATTTTATTTATATTGATAAGTTAAATAAAAAAATTACTGAGCAGCAATATAAAAGAGTTAAATTAAAATTGGAAAATGAGCTAGCTATTAAACAAAAAAGATATCATGAGTTTAAACATCTTATGAATCATATGATTACTGAAAAGAAGAAAAATAAAATGATTTTAGAATATATCGATAGATTTTTATCTATGAAAGAAGTTAGTAGGGGATTCATTATTAACTTAGTTGATCGAATAGAAATATTGGAAGATAAAACGATTCATATTCATGTAAGTTTTCATTAAGTTTGAATAATAATAGTGAAAAAATAATTGACAATTGTATAAACTTTGTATATACTACATATGAACGGAGATGACATTATGGAAGCAAGGATTCAAAAATGGGGAAACTCTGCTGGAATTAGAATTCCTAGTAGTATTTTAAAATCTTTAAATATTAAAACGAATGATATATTAGATATTGCACAAGAAGATGATAGAATAATTATCAGTATTCCAAAGAAAAAAAAGATATCATTAGAAGATAGATTTAAAGAGTATCATGGGAAAAATTTAGCGAAAGAATTTTCTTGGGATGAAAATGTAGGAAAAGAAATATGGTAAAAAAATATATTCCAAAACAAGGAGACATTGTTTTTTTAGATTTTAATCCTATAAAGGGACATGAACAAAGAGGCTTTAGACCAGCCGTTGTTATTAGTACTAATGTCTTTAATCAAAATACGAAAATGGTAATTGTATGTCCGATTACATCTAATGAGAAAGAATTTCCCACTCATTATAAATTGGAAGATACTAAGAATGTACATGGATCTGTTTTATGTGAACATATAAGAAGTATAGATTATGAAATTAGAAATTTGAAATTTATAGAAAAACTAAGTGATAATGATTTTATAAGCATAATCACATTATTTCATGCATGTATTGAAGAATAAATCTATCAAAAAGGGGCAGACACATGTTTGTCCAATTCATACACGTGTTATTAACCATCATGTTTATCGTCATACTTATCGTCCTGCATATACTTGCAGTGAAGAAAATGTAGTTAGTAATGTTCAATGTGGTTCTTGTTGCCAATTCCGCTAATTTACAGTCAAGAAAAAGTAAACTTTGATTTTTGTTAGTGTAAAAAATAATGTCTAATTGTGTCGTATTGCTTGATTATTTTATTCACTTCCGATATTCTTAAAATAGGGAGTGTGATATAGTGATCTATCCATCTATTGATAAATTGCTACTTGTTGTAGAGTCTAAATATGAACTTGTACATATTGCGGCCAGAAGAAGTAAAGAAATGTCTAGAACGGGTCATAATCAAATGGCTAGTTCTGACTATAAATGTGCAAAGAATATTGGAAGGGCTTTAGAAGAAGTAACAGAAGGCCTAATTACGATAGAGAGAAAGTCTTAGTTACTTTTTCTTTTTTTTGTGTTAATATGTTATTAATGAATTTTGGAGGTGTAAACATTGGAAAATGATTTATATGATTTTTTAATTGAGGCTAAAAAGCAGACTTATGCCAATGAAAATGTGGAAAAAGTACTTTCTTCTAGAAAAGGTTCCTTTGATTATGAATATCATAATGATAAAATGACTTATCACGATACTTATTTTGGTGGTACGAAGTTTATGGGAGAGGAAGTTGTTTATTCTTCTTCAGAGACACCAGTTTGGGGGATGAACTATTACGGGGTAACCTTAAATGAAAGCTTGAGTGAAGAGGCGATGGATCAAGCTTTAAGACCTTCGTTAATGAAAGTAGGAGAAGAGGATATTTTACCAGTTAGAGGTCCAAGAGAGTATGTAAATAATGAATATCGATATACATTTGAAGTTACTGGTGATTTAACATCTTTTGATGGAGTAGAAACGATTTATAAAAATGATGAGAAAATTTATATTTTGAAATGCCATGGTGGTATCATTCAAAGATAAAAGGCAAGATAGGATTCTATCTTGTTATTTTTTTATGTTCATTTTATTATGACAAAATTTATAAAAAGATTATTAAAAGTTTGTATTGTTTTGGTATAATAAAAGTAAGTAGGAGTTGATGTTAGTGCAGGTAGAAAAATATAAGAAGATGCGAGATGGAAAGTATAAAGTTTCTTTTTCCAATGGAAAAGAGATGGATTTATATGAAGAAGTGATTTTAAAATATGAGCTCCTTTTAAAAAAAGAAATTGATACTAAGAAGATTTTAGGGATGATTGATTATAATCAAGAATGTGATGCTTATTATGCTGCTCTTAAATATTTAAAAACAAGACTTCGTAGTTATAAAGAAGTTTTCGATTTATTAAAGAAAAAAGAGTATCCACTTACCATTATTACGAAAGTACTTGATCGATTATTGGAACAAGGCTATCTTAACGATTCTCAGTATGCTAGTAGCTTTCTTCATGAACAACTACTTACCACTTCACGAGGTCCTAATAAGATTTGTTATGAACTTACTAAGAAGGGGATTTCTCAAGATATTATTTTAGAAGTAATTTCTTCTTATAGTGATGAGATGGAATTAGAAAAAATACGTAAAATTGTCAATAAAATGGTGAAGTCTAATCGCAATAGAAGTACTCTTATGCTAAAACGGAAGATTGAACAAGATTTATTGCAGCAGGGGTTTCATAGGCACAATATTCAAACAGTGATGGAAGAAGTTTCTATTTCTTCTTCGGAGGAAATTCGAAAAAGAGAATATGATAAGCTTTATCGGAAACTTTCTTCTAAGTATAGTGGGGAAGCTTTAGAGTATCAACTAAAACAAAAAATGTATCAGAAAGGATTCTGTTATGAAGATTGAAAAAGTTTTTGAAAAACGTAGAAAAGAAGTGATTATTTTTTCTGTTATTCTTGCTATTTCTGTTTTCTTTATGTTGATGTTTCGTTATGGGAATGATTTCTTTTGGCATGTGAAAGCAGGAGAGTATATGATAGATCATCATACTATTTTGAAAACAGATGTTTTCTCTTGGTATTTAAGTCCTCTTAAACCAGTTTGGATTTCGCATGAATGGCTCTTTGAAATACTTTTATATGGGAGCAGTGTTATTTCAGAGTATGGACCCGTTCTTCTCACTTTTTTAGGTATCTTTTTATTACTTGTGGTTTTATATTTAACTAATCGGAGTGATTTTCATAAGAATATCTATTTTACATTATTTTGGTTATTATCTAGTGCTACTTTATCACTTAATGTTTTGCCAAGACCTTTTCTGATTAGTAATATCTTTTTAGCACTTACTTTGTACTTGTTATATGATTTAAAGAAAAATTCACAATCTAAGAAAATTTATTTTATTCCTCTTATTGCTTGTCTTTGGGCTAATATGCATGGTGGATCTTCTAATTTAAGTTATATTTTAGCTTTTGTCTTTTATTTTTCCGGATTATTTGATTTTTCTTTTGGAAAATTAGTCGCTTCTTCTATGAGTAGGGACCAGAAGAAGAAATATTTAACCGTGTTTTTCCTTTCGATTTTGGCTATTTTGATTAATCCTCATGGAGTTGCTATGCTTCTTTATCCTTATCAGAATATGAATGATTTATTTATGCTTAGTACGATTGCGGAGTGGCAACCTGTTAATTTTCATCATAGTAGTAGTATTCTTTATATGTTTTTACTTGCTTCTTTAGTTTTTTCACTGATTTGGGGGAAGAAGAAGTTTGATCTTACTGATTTTATTATTCTTTTGATGTTTATCTTTTTGGGATTTAAAGCGATTCGTTTCTGGCCGTTTGCCTTTATTGCTTTTACCTATGTTGTCTTTCATTATGTCCCATCTTTTCGAAGAAGACTTTCTACGTTTGACGTTACTGTAGTTCTTTTTTCTATTATGGTTATTCTATATAGTATGTATTTATTTGAGATGCCGAAGAAAGAGTTGGTGGATGAGTCTTTTATTCAGATTTTAAAGGAAGAAAAACCAGAGAGATTATATCATAATTATGATTATGGTGGATATTTTATTTATCGTGGTATTCCTGTTTTTATTGATGGTAGGGCTGATATGTATGCCAAGTATAATTATCAGGATAGTTATAATTTATCTATGCTTCGAGGACCCTATGAGACGTATTTAAAAAAGTATGATTTTGATTATTTTCTGTTGGATAAGGGAGTTCCACTTGCTTATTATTTAAGTAATGATAATCGCTACGAAATGGTTTTAGAGAAGGGGAATACTGTTTTATATAAGACAAAAGAAAAAGGACTTTAATTTTAAAAAAATTAGGCTGTTGATCAATTGCTCAGCAGTCTTTTTATTTATATAAAAAATCATAAAGTTAGATACTTTATGATAAATGCCTCTATTCTTTACTATATTAAGTATACAATAAAGTAACTTTGAATTCAATGACGAGTTATATTATTTTGTCAAAAAATGGAAAACATTGAAATATAAAGATTGAAACTAAGAAAATTTTATTATTCTTAGTCAAAATTTGTCGAAATAGCAAATAGGGTTATAAGAAAATTCGAAATGATATATGATTAAAAATAGTCATAATTATAGTAGAAAACATCTTTCTTATTATGAAATAAAAGGGATTTTTTATTTTATCATAAAGTATCTAACTTTATGATAAAAAAGAGTGGGTGTAAGAATGAAAAATAAGTATCGTGGTTTTAACAAGCAAAAAAAGAGGAATCAAATAATAAAACTTGGAATTATTTTGCTGACCATTATTTTATTTATAGGAACCAGTTATGCTTTATTAAGATTGACTTTATTTGGAGAGAAAAAACTAGATGTAACAGCTGGGACACTTGCTGTTGAATTTAAAGAAGGAAATGTGGTTTCTTTAGAGAATGCCTATCCAATCAGTGATAGTCGGGCGAGTAGTTTAGAACCATATGAATTTACAATCGAAAATACAGGGACGATTACTGCTAAATATGATATTTCTTTAGAAGAAGAGAAGGTAGCAAATAGGCTGAATTATGAGCATATTAAGTATTCTATTAAAAAGAATGAAGAAGAATGGAGTAGTCCGAGACTTCTTTCTACTTTAAATGGACTTGTTTTAGAACAGGGAGTTTCTTTTGAGGTAGGAGAGAAGAATACATATAGTTTAAAATTTTGGATAGATGAGAATGCTGGAAATGAAGCGCAAGGGAGAGAGTTTAAAGCCAGAATTATCATTAATAGTGTACAAGTTAATGCTATGACAGAAGATGTTAGTATTCCTATTATTCGTTTGAATGGAGAGTTAGTTTTGAATTTAGAAGAAGGGGACGATTATATAGAAGAGGGAGTAGAAAGTGTTCAAGATGATAAAGATACGCTAGATAAAACTGATGTTGGTATTACTTATGAGTATTATGATGGGGAAAGCATAAATAAAGTAGATAGAATTGATACATCTAAGACGGGAACTTATTATATTTATTACAAAATAAAAGATAAAAGCGGTAATGAGGGAGCGAGCATACGAACGGTTAATATTTATAAAAAAGATATGACTATTCCGATTATTCAGTTAAATGGTAAAAGTGTAATTGCAATCGAGAAAAATCAGCAGTATTTAGAAAATGGTGCTACAGCAAGAAAGGGAGAAGAGGATTTAACAGATAGAATTGTAATTGTTGGAGAAGTGAATCCTAAGCAAATAGGTTCTTATTTTGTAAAATATTTGATTACAGATAATGAAGGTAATACAGCAAGTGTTGTTAGAACAGTGAATGTTATTACTGTAAATAAAATTCGAGATGAGATTATTTTAGATACTGACAAAATTACAAAAGATCAAATTAAAGTGGAAGGAGAGAATTTAGGTAATATTTATTATGCGGTAGAAGATAGTAATGTGATAGAAATTGATGGAAATGGAAATATTACAGTTAATGCACTTGGGGAAACTAAAGTGATTATTACTACTGATAGTGGTTATACCAAAGAAGTGATTGTAAAGGTAATAAAGACAGTGACTGTCACTTATGTAAAACAAGGAAGCGGTATCAGCAGTATAGGTAAGGCGAGTGATAGTTGTATTATCACTAATGGTAATAGTTGTACTGTTGTTGCCCCTTCGATTGATGGCATCAATGGTTATACTGTAGTTGGATGGAACACTAATCAAAATGCTCAAACTGGAATTAGACCTGGTGAAATTATTACGTTAGTAGAAAATGTTACTTATTATTCTATTAGCTATAAAGCAGGTGTTACTTATCATGCCTATTTTAATGGAAATGGAGGAAGTGTTAGTTCTAGTGATCAGAGTTGTACAGTTAATACTAGTTGGAATGATGATACACCTGCTACTAGTTGTACTGTAACAACACCAGTGATTACAGCACCAAGTGCGACGCCAACTCCACTTGGGTATCATATGAGTGCTTCTGCTACTACCGCTCAACTTGGTGTAGGTGCTACGCTTACTTTAAACAGTAATAATAACGGTGTTACTTATTATGCTATTACTAGAAAAGATGCCGTATCTAGAGTTGTTTATTTTAATGCGAATGGTAATACAATTGGATCGACGAGTGCTAGTTGTAGTATTGGTGCTACTTATAATGGTACAAGTCAAGCTAGTAGTTGTAATGTGACAACACCAGTGATTACAGCACCAAGTGCAACACCTAGTATTATTGGGTATAGTACTAGTGCTTCTTCTAGGACAGCTGTAGTTGGAAGTGGTGCTTCCTTTACTGTTAGTAGTTCGAACCATGGTGGAACTTATTATGCGCAGACTACTAAAGCAGCTACGTCAAGAATCGTATATTTTAATGCAAATGGTAATACTATTAGTGCAACCAATGCTAGTTGTACTATTGGTGCTACTTATAATGGTACAAGTCAAGCTAGTAGTTGTAATGTGATAACACCAGTGATTACAGCACCTAATGCAACGCCTAGTATTATTGGGTATAGTACTAGTGCTTCTTCTAGGACAGCTGTAGTTGGAAGTGGTGCTTCTTTTACTGTTAGTAGTTCGAACCATGGTGGAAACTATTATGCTCAAACGAAGAATAATACATCTCATACTTATAATGTTAGATATGTTGTGGGAATGGAAGGCGACAATGGTGTTACTGCTATTTCAAAAAAGGAAGATAGTTGTACAGCTATTCTTTATAATGGAGCGACTCGAGGAGTTTGTAATGTAACTTTACCTACCATTTCCTATAAGTCAGGATATGGTGATGAAGTTTATTGGGAAAGGCAAGGTGAGACATATGGTATTGCTAGTACAGTAACTTTAGGAGATGGAATGAGTTCTACCTTTTATGCTTTCGCCTTTGATAAAACACCTCCTAAAGTTAGTTATAGTTATAGTAGTGATTATGTTATGCTTACCGCAACTGATGCGGGTACTGTTACAGGAGAGTTAATATGGAGTATTGGAGGTATTGAACTCGCTCCAACTGCAACTTCTAAAATGCGTCAATATGTAATTGCTAGTGGGAGAAATATACAATTACAAAATAATGTATGTTTACTTACTAATAGTCCACAGACTACTTATAGAACACAGCTAATTTTTACAGTTCCTGCTGGGCGTGTAACGGATTCATCAGGTAATAAAAGTCTAGCTACTACTATTACGGCACCATTTTATTGTCAATAAATATTTTAAAAATAAGTGTCACTGTTAGAAGTTCACTATCTCCGATTAAGTTCAACCGAAGTGGTCTTTTGAGATATCTCATTATTATAATTTAAAATTTTAATCTTATTTAAGTTTTATCAAATATGGAAGTTAATAGTTAAAATGATACGTTATTTTTAGATAAGAAAAGAAGCAAAATATTTATTGCTTCTATCGTAAAATCAGGACATATTAGTGTCCTTTTTAGTTTCCGCTATTTTGTGTATTATTGATTAGTCGATCCATATATTTTTTATATTCTTTTTTTAGATTACTATCACTAAATTTTAAACCTTTTTCTTCTCTGTAGCCATTTAATGCTTCATATTGAAGAGTGGCACTATTTTGTAATTTTTCTTCAGCAAGAGTTTTCTTGATGTCATCTTTTACTTTTTTCAGTTTTGGTTTATCTTTTTCCTTTTCTTTTAGAATAATGTGATAACCATATTGACTTTTTACTGGTTCTTCTGTGTATTTTCCTACTTCTAGTTTTGCTGCTGCATCTAAGAAGTTTTCATCCATGTCACTTTCGTTATCAAATTCTTCTAGTTTTCCACCATCGCTTTTTGTTCCAGCATCATCTGAATATTTTTTAGCTAGGTTTTCAAATTTTTTACCTTCGTTTAGTTGCTTAATGATATCTATAGCTTCATTTTTTGCTTTTTCTTCTGCTTTTTTCTTTTCATCTTCGCTCATATCTTCTTTTGTTTCTGGTTTTATTAGGATATGTCTAGCAGTGATTTTACCAATCGTTTTACTATTATAGTATTCTTCTATTTCAGCATCTTCTATATGCTTTGCTACATAGTCTTTTACAGCTGCATTTCTTTTATAATCTAGCGATAACATATCTTTTAATTCTTCTTCACTAGATACACCAAAGTATTGTTTTATCGCAGTTAAGAATCCTTCTTCGTTATCTTGATAGCTTTGTTTCATTTGTGCTATTTGGTTTTCGATTTGAGTTGTTTCTTCAGCAGTTGTTTTATAATCTTTTTCTAATAGCTCGCGGTCCATTAGGTCAATTAACACACTAATACCATATTTATCTTTTAATGATTTATATAGCGTATCTGCTGTTACTTTTCCATTATCGAAGCTTACTACTTTTTCTTCTCCATTTTTTAGTTTTGCACTTCCACAACCAGTTACTAGGAGTATAGTTGCTGCTAGTAGACTGATGTTTACAAATAATTTTTTCATTTATTTTTTTCCTCCTTGATTTCTTTATTTATCATATCAAATTATAAATTTTTATGCAAATATTTTGTCAAAATCATGATAGATGTAATCACACAATTTGCCCTTTTACCATAAAATAGGAGTGAATACCAGAAAAAAGGAGGAGTTAATATGGGTAACTATGTATCATCATCAGCAATCGTTTTAGTATTATTTATTCTTTTAATTATTATTCTAGGTGCTTATATATAATATCATTTAATTTAAGGAGGTGTTAACTATGTCATGTGGTGAAACAAACACTACAACTACTTGCTGCCATCAAGGTGGTAGAAGTGGATACATTATCATCATTGTTTTATATATCTTACTTGCTATTATTTTAGGTAGTGCAATTTGCTAATTACACTATATTGGAGATAGGAACTTGTTTCTTATCTTTTTTATTTTTTCTTTTGGTATATTAAACAAGCATCTTTATATGAATCAGGATTAAAGCCATATTTTGTCATGAAATTTATGGTATTAATAGAGGGAAAGTCTAAGTATGCGTATTCCTTAAAAACGGATGTGCGAAGGTCTTTATCATAAATTGCTTGTCTACCATTTGCTGAGTAGTTTTCATTTGGTTCATAAAGATAGCCTGCTACTATTTGACCATTATCTTTTAAATGATTTCCTAAATTTTCTACTGTATTTTTATATGCTTCTAGTTCCTTTTTTCTGCTTTCATTCATAGGTATAAATATATCCTTTTCATATATTGTGTTAGTATATTGAATGATATTTGATAAGTAGATAAAATCATATTTTTTGGTAATATTTTGTTCTATGTTTTTAATATTCGCATTTGAGAAAGTGATGTTGATATTTGCTGCTTTTTCTTTTAATTTGTAGTAGTTTTCTTCTTTTAGATAAGTTATTGTTTGTGATAACACTTGGTGAGATAGTTCATCACTTGTAAATAATCCATTACTTTTTCTAATTTCTAGTGGGTAGAAATCAAATAAGTCGAACAGAGTAGACCAAAATATATAATAGTCATCTTTTAAATAGGGAACTATTTTGTTAAAGGTCTTCTCATTAAAAGCTTCTAAATTTCCATCATGATAGTTTGGATAATCTTCGTAGCAGAAAAACTTTAAATATTCGCGATATGAGATATTAGACATTAATGCGGCTTTTTTTAAATAAAAATAATACTCTGTTAATGGATTTATATCAAAAGTATGCAGTGTTTTTGCATCATAATATGCCATATCCATTGCCTGATCTCCGCTTCCTAGTACGGTTAGACAATCTTTTTCTTTTAAATTAAAGTTGGGCAGACATGCGGCAATATTTTCATTAGAGAAAGGATAAATCTTTTCAAATTATTTTCCATCTATATCTGCATTCATAATTATATTTTCTGCTTGTGCTATGTGTATTTTAACTAAATTCATAAGTATCCCTCTTTTTTTGCCAGTTATTATAACATAAAAGTATTAAAATTAAAATATTAGATATATATATTTTATTTGCGGGAAAACTAAAATTGGTGATACTATGTTTTATTATTTGAATACATTTTTAATTTATTCTATGTTTGGATTTTTCATAGAGACAACCCTTAAAACATTTTTCTTTCATTCGATGAATAATGGAATTTTAATGGGGCCTTTTATTCCTGTTTATGGATTTGGTGTTATGATTATTGTTTTTATTACCCGTTATGTTTTTCATCATAGTACTAGGAAAGTTCCTAAATGGCTTAAACTTTTTATTATTTTTATGACTGTTTTTGTAGTTCTTACTATTTTAGAATTGATTGGTGGTATTATTATTGAAAAATTATTTCATAAAGTATTTTGGGATTATACCAATTTTAAATTTCATTTTGGGCACTATATTTCTCTTGAAATGAGTGCCCTATGGGGTGTCCTTTCTATTTTATTTTTATATCTTGTGAAGCCTTGGATGGATAAAATTATAAAAAAAATACCAAAGTGGCTTACCATTTTAGTATTTATTATCTTTTTAATTGATGTTATTGTTACTTTTCTGTAAGTCGATTGTAAATTGTATCAATATCTTCTAGTAGGTCTGTATTTGATATTTCTTTATAATCATCATTTTTATAACGTGGTGTTAAATGAAAGTGAAAGTGCTGTACCATAGGACCATAGAAGTTATTTTGAACAATAGTGAGTCCATCGCAATTTAATTTTTCTTTTAATAGCGGATATAGTTTTTCTTTTGCTAAACGATAAGCGTGAGTGATAAATTCTTCATCAATTTCCATTAGGTTTTCTTGATGTTTTTTAGTAACTACCAATAAATCTCCATTTGTATTTGGATCAATATCTAAGAATACTTTTGTCATCTCATCTTCATAGATTGTTTTTGCAGGAATTTCTCCTTTCATAATTTTACAAAATAAACAGTCTTCCATACTTTTCCCTCCTTAATTTAGATAAGTATATTTTATATTATACTTGATTTCTGTTGTTTTGTCATTTGCAAGTATTCCTGTTATGATTTCAATTATGTTATTATTTGGTAATTGAATATTTTCTATTTTTATACTTTGTGTAATATCATTACTATTTGTTAGTGTTAATGTGTAGTTTTTGGGCGAAATTTCTTCTTTTGCATTCGAAAGTACCAAATTATTAATTGATGTTATTATTGTAGTAGGTGTAAAATCTGATACCTTGATTTCTTTTTCTAGTGTATATATTTTTAATGTCTTTAAATTTTCTTCTTTTAATAGAAGAGATTTTACTTCACTTGTGAATTGGTCTAGAGGAGTCATTATTTTTACCTTTAAGCCATCTTCTGCAATTTCCTTTTCTATTTTTTTCTCTAAATGGGAAAGGAGTGTTCTTCCTTTTTTATAATCCTCTTCATAAGTAGAAGTAATTTCTTTTTTCTTATAATATAAATAGAAGTAGAGATTCTTGTTATTCTTATTTGTTATTTTTTGCGTGAATCTTTTTTTATTTTTTTCATAACTTGGTTTTTCTATTATGATTTCTTTTTCGATGTCACTATATTTTTCTTTCCGTTCTTTTTCAAGTGCTTGTTCTACTTTGGGAAGCATAATAACATCCTTTTTTTCTTCTACAACAATAAGCCCTAGTAGAACAAAAGATGTTAAAAATAAAAGAGCCATTCCATAAGTTAAACCATTTTTATTCATATCATCACCAGTTTTATTTTAGCTTTAAAAATGGAGAAAAGCAACCATTTGGTTGCTTTCAGGCTGTTGACAAATAGGTTTAACAGTCTTTTCATATGTAAATAAATTTG
>CAJUCU010000008.1 GCA_910585335.1 uncultured Bacilli bacterium | reverse complement strand
ATAGAGAATAAGATTTTTGGTATTTTTATTATCATAAAGTATTTACCTTTATGACTACCAATTTCTTTTAGATACAACAAAAAAACAGGATAAAATCACTCTGATTCCCTGTTTTTATTAGCCATTATAGCCTCCCTTTATCAATCCAATAAACGATTAAGATGAAGAACCATATTAGAATATATAAAAGTATGGTAATTACTAACGATAAAACGCTTTTCTTTTCCTTTTTCTCAAGTACTTCTTTGTAGTTTTCTTTATATATTTCTTTTATTTTGTTTATTTTTCTTTCCACAAGCTTTAAATAAATCATATTATCTATTGTCATCCATAAGAATTTATTGAAGCAAAGGTAAGCTGTGAAACATAAAAACGAAAACGGTCCTAAACGAGAAGTAAGGTCTAATACTAATAAAAAACAAATAGCATTTAATACTTCTAAAAGGAATCCTGTAACAAAACACTTTTTGTAACATAAATATAGTGGCCCCAATAAAAAAGTAGCAACGTACGTTTCATTTCTTAATACCTTTTGGTAATCTTTATCTAAATATCGTTCTAAGTCCTCTAATGTTTCTTTTCTTTTTTTACTAATAAAATTTCCATTTTTCATATAACCGCAAAAAATACAAAAATCTCTTCCATGCATTTCTTGCCCACAATTTGTACACTTCATAATATCTCCTATTTTATTGGCATTGGTACTTTTCTTTTTCTAATGTCTTCTTTAATTGATTATAGTTCTCTTTTAAATTAATCAGTTTTAACTCGTTTTTGTCTTTTTCTTTCATTTCATCCAACTTTATATAAAGATGTACATTTACGATATTATCATTGCTCGTCGAAGTAACAGAAATCCCTTTTATATTCTCATACTTTTTGAACTGCTCTTTCAACTTATTTTCCACTGTCTCTGCATAAGTATCATACTTTTTCTTTAACGCTGCTTTCAAATCAATTTGGATATTTTTAACACTATCATTTTGATAACCAACCATAAGTGTTTCCGTTGTCGTAATAATATCTTCTTCCGTTATTTTTTCGCAAACTAGCTTTTTACTACACCCTGTCGTTAGTACTAAAAGCATTATTATCATTACTATTTTTTTCATTTTTCTCCCTCATTTTCTAAGAATTCCATATAATATTCATCCCATGTTATATTGTTCTTTTTTATGTATGTAGCAATTTCCTTTCCCACATAGCGATAATGCCAAGATTCATAGGTGTAGCCTGTAATATTTTCTTTGTCATTTGGAAATCTTAAGATAAAACCATATTCATGGGCATGCTCTTGCATCCAATTAAAACTCTTTGTTTCTTCAAATTCTGTAAAACTCTTTACTCTGTTATCCACATCTACACAAAGGCCTGTTTGGTGTTCTGAAAATCCTGGACGTGCCGAATAAGTATCTGCTGCTGCTTCTCCATCTTCCTTTTTATATCGATTATAAAGATTTACTTGATAAGCATAACTCCTGTAAGCTGAAATCGCCCTTACTTCCAAACCATCTTTTTTGGCATTATCTACTAATTCTTGAAATGCCTTGGCCGCCTCATCTACTAGATATATTCCACCTTTTGAATACTCTTTTGTTAACTCTACTAAATTATTGGGAACATAATCCTCTTTTAAATAACGATATTTATTGACTAAGAGTTTGATAGTATTCAAATTATCACTTGGAGAAGTATCGGTATAGTAAGGCTTATCCAGTCCAATATTTACACGAATGATAATCTCTTTTTCTGATAAATCTTTGTTTACTTTTTTATATTTTTCATACCTTTCTTCATATTCTTTATGATAAAATTTATACTGAGAATTTTTATTTTTTTCTACTTTTTGTTCTGTTACACCCTTTTCCTTATTACATCCCGTTGAACATAATAGAAAAGTGACTACCATTATTGAGACAATTATTCTTTTCATCATTTTCCTCCCTATTTATTATAGCATATATCAGAAAAACAAAAAACATTAGAAACTAGCTTTTCTCCAACTATTTCTAATGTTTTCCTTTGATATTGTTATTCGACTGCCTCTTTGGACACTAAATTAATCATTACTTCTATATTGGTTGTTTTACTTTCTAAAATTTCTTTCTTAATTAATTCCATATTCTCTTTCATTAATTTTAAAAGCTCTTTAATAGACGGTAGCAAGCCTTCTTTTTTTTCTAGATTATCTATAATAATCTCTAAATTGTTTAATTTAGAATATTTCCCATAATAGGCACTTTTGATATAAGTATCATATAATTTTTTAAAAGAAGTTAAATCAATATTATTAAATCTTTTATCTTCTAAGACTTTTATGGTTGTATAAAGATAATTTTCATTAATGGATTTGTCCAATATAGTTTCTCCCTTGTTATTTTTCATATTAGGAGAAAAGTTTTTATTTTTCTTTAATTCTTTTATAATTCCCATTATATTTACATAATTGGTAGCCACTAAAATATGGGCAAATGTGTTCCCATCCTTATTTTGATGATTGACATCCCATTCTTTTTTCTTCATATATTTTAAGACTAAGTCATATTGTTTTACCTTTAATAAACGTACAATAATATCATTCCCTGCACTATCTGTGGTATTAATACTTACTTTTTTTCTTGATAATATCTTATCAATGGTCTCATAGTATCCTTTTTTCACTAATTCAAAAATTAATTCTGGATTCTCTTCTGTCATTTTGACTATCTTTTTCTCATCATAAAGCATCATTTCAAACACCTCTAATTCCTCATGACGGTTATTTATTCTACCAGAAAGAAAATTTCTTGTCAAAATTTCTCCACCTCCAAATACTTCCACTTATATTATTAGCGATTTTTGGGTAAAATATTCTTTTTTTTGCATATTTTTTTAAAATGTGTTATAATATGCGGCAATGAAGGGGGAATTTGTAATGTTAGATAAGAATGTGGGGGCACAAGTTGATAAAATTTTAAAACAAGAACAGAAAATTCAGAATTTTTATTCTAGATATACATCTAAATTTCTAAAACTTGGTGTTCCATTAATAGAAGCGGTTAAGAATGGCAGTATTGATTTTGAAGAATTAAAAGAACTAAAACATCAAGAAAATGAACTATATGAATACTTTTACGATGATCCTCTTCTCTTTTCTGATGTCCTAAAAAGAATACATACAAATGAAAAAGGAATTAGTCAAGTGATTCCTTCTTATCATAAAGTAGATATTCATTCTTTATCAAGCTCTACTCTTTTACAGAGACTAAAAACTCAACTTTCTGATTATGACATTGTTTGTGGCGATAGTATTGTACAGCAGCAGTATTTTGATCCTATCCAGGTCGATTCTTATCATTTTGCCCATTTTATCTTACAAGATCCTGAATTTGTTCATCTTGCTGTGAAAGAGGAATTTTTACGTATTTTTTTAATCCATTTACATCGAAGTGTGGATGTTAATATTCAATTACAAAATCTAGATACTGCTTACTCTATTATGCAATTAGAAAATCATATATTGATGGAAAATTCTGCTATTGAGGCTGATTTTATTGAAAATTTTTTCCCTTATGATTCTCCTTTCTATCTAGATGCGGTTGAATCTTTAATAGAAGATGGAGCCAATCCCAATGCTTCCCTTTATGTTAATGAAGAATTTGTTAAAGAGCAGGCGATTGATGCTATGTCAGTGATTATGAATTCTTCGGAAATGGATCTTAATTATGCACTCCATTCTCTTTACTTATATTCTGCTATTATCCAATCTCGTGATGAGTCTACTCTTTCTTACTTACAAAATTTCTTTCTTGAGAAATATGGTAATCATTTAGATTCTATATCTAATGATAATTTAGCCACTGTTTTAAATGGATTTCAATCTTTAGATAAATTAAAAGCTGGATTTGCGTATGTTAAAAAATAAAAAGACAGAATGTATATTGAGTTTTATTTCTCAAGAACTATTCTGTCTTTTATTATGCTCTTTTATTTTTTTGGTGTTACCTTTTCTACTCCACCCATATATGGTCTTAATGCTTCTGGTATTCTAACACTACCATCTTCTTCTACGTTATTTTCAAGGAAAGCGATTAAACCACGAGGAGTTGCTAAAACAGTGTTGTTTAAGGTATGTAAATAATATGTTCCATTTTCTCCTTTGGCACGAATTCCAAGACGTCTTGCTTGAGCATCTCCAAGTGTAGAACAAGAACCTACCTCAAAATATTTCTTTTGTCTTGGACTCCAAGCCTCTACATCACAAGACTTTACCTTTAAGTCAGCAAGATCTCCTGAACAACATTCTAAAGTACGTACTGGAATATCTAGACTTCTAAAAAACTCTACTGTGTAATTCCACATCTTATTATACCAATCCATTGATTCTTCTGGTTCACAAATGACAATCATCTCTTGTTTTTCAAATTGATGAACACGATATACCCCACGTTCCTCAATACCGTGAGAACCTACTTCTTTTCTAAAACATGGAGAGTATGAGGTCATTGTATAAGGAAGATTTTCACGTTTTAATAGTTCCCCTTTAAATTTACCGATCATAGAATGTTCACTAGTACCGATTAGGAATAAATCTTCTCCTTCAATTTTATACATCATTGCATCCATTTCTTCAAATGACATAACACCAGTTACTACATCACTTCTAATCATAAATGGTGGAACACAATAAGTGAATCCTTTATTAATCATAAAGTCGCGTGCATAAGATAGCATGGCAGAATGGATTCTTGCTACATCTCCCATTAAATAATAAAATCCATTTCCAGATGTTCTTCCAGCAGCCTCTTTATCAATTCCATTTAATTTTGTAATAATATCAGCATGATATGGAACTTCAAAACTTGGTACTACTGGTTCTCCAAATTTTTCATTTTCCACATTTTCTGTATCATCCTTTCCGATTGGCACAGATTCATCCATAATGTTTGGTATTACCATCATTCGCTCTTTTATTTCTTTATTTAGCGTTACTTCCTCTTCTTCTATCGTAGTTAGTTTTTCATTAATTTTTACTACTTCTTGTTTAATTGCTTCTGCTTCTTCTTTTTTACCATCTCGCATTAAAGTTCCAATGTTGGTGCTTAATTCATTTCTTTTGGCACGAAGCATATCTGCTTCTTTTTTTACTTCGCGAGATTTTTTATCTAAGTCTGCTACTTCGTCTACTAATTTTAATTTTTGATCTTGAAACTTCTTTTTTATATTTTCTTTTACTAAATCGCTATTTTCTCTAATTAATTTAATATCTATCATGTTTTTCTCCTTTTTACTTTTATAAATTATAATCTTTCAAATTATCTATTCGCTCAAATCTATGTTTTTGTCCTGTTATATTATCATCACGAGGTGGAATTTCCTCTAAGAACATCGATTCTGGTCTTGTCCAAATCATTCCTGTGTCATCTAGATGTCTATAAACTACTATTCTTTCCTTTGTTTCTGAGTCTAATCCTACACAGATGATATATTGAAATGTTCCTTTAAAATGACGATAAATTTCTCCTTCTTTTACTTGCATTTGTTCCTCCTTCTAAACAAAAAAAGAATGGCTGAAAGGAGCGCTTAAAAGCACGGTGCCATCCTTTTGTTTTCTTACTTTGATAACGGTCATCCCGGAAGTTTTCTTCATCTATAGGGTAGATAAGCAAGGGTTTTCTATCGTTTTCACCAACCACGATTTCTCTTTACAAAACGTACTTACTATTATCCCTAATCACTGATTTGTTATTATTATAGACAAATTTTATTATTTTTACAAGTCTATTTTTTTATTTTGTTTAAAATTTTACCTTGTATTTCTAGTTGTTGATTCATTTTAGCAATTCCTGGTATTTCTGTTTTTAATATATCAGCATTATATTCTCCTATTGGTAAGACTTGATATAATTCGCTTGGTAATGCTTCTAAAAGTGCTTTATCTTCTGAAAATTTCTCATACCTTCCTTGCTCTAATAATGTTACACTCGCTAGTTCTACTGGCATCATCCAAGTGTTTTTAAATATATAGTTCTCTTCATTTTCTTCTTCTTGTGATAATAACATGTAATTTCTGCCATAAAATGGTGGTCGAAAGTTCCCTATTTTTACGCAAGGCGTGTTTGGTTTATTGTTTTCTATATAATCTTTTAAATGAAGATATTCCTCTAAAGTTTCTTCTGGGCTTTTATCTTTATAATAGGAAGGTATTATTCTCATGGTATAACCATTTATTTTGCTATAATATCTACTATCGATGTTTTCTCCTTTTCTTATCTTTTCTGCTAGTGTTTCATTTGGTGTTGTGATGTTATAAAACATGGCATCTTTTGTACTTATTATTCCCTTTTTATATTCTTTTTCTTTTTCATAAGACCTTAGTATCTTATACTCTAATATCTTATCTTGGTCTAACTGATATAACTTCATTTTCCTTACCTCCTATTTTAGTATAGTATTTTTTTTAGGATAAGGCAATCATTTCGACAAAAAAAAGAGATGTATTTTATACCATTTCTCTTTTTATTTTGCTTCGATAATTAATTTGATAGCGGTTCGTTCTTCTCCATCAATAGCAATATCGGTAAATGCAGGGATACAAACTAAATTTTTTCCTGATGGTGCTACAAAACCTCTCGCGATGGCGATGGCTTTGATTGCTTGGTTTAATGCTCCAGCACCTACTGCCTGTATTTCTACACTTCCCTTTTCTCTAAATACGTTGGCAAGCGCTCCTGCTACGCTATTGGGATTTGATTTTGATGAAACTTTCAGTGTTTCCATGATTATTTCCTCCTTCATTTATGGTCACTATAAATATATGAGAAAAGTATTTTTTTATGTCTGAAGCATTGATAAAACTATATATATTTTTTTGTTATAAACACGTAATGATTCATCCTATTATACTTACTTTTATATTTAAAAAGTAGACATAATAAAACCCTAAGTTTTGGTAGACTTAAGGTTTTCGAAGATTATTTTAGTCGTTACTATTTCCTAATAACTGTAATAGTCGTAAGAATAAGTTAATGAAATCTAAATATAATTGAAAGGCTCCATAAATAGCACCCTTTTCTTCTCCTAGTTCATTAAAAAGTGCTGGTAGCATTTTCATATCGTAGGCTATATAACCAATAAAGATTAAAATTCCAATGATACAAATTCCAAACTCAAATGATGCACTTCCAATAAAGAGATTGACAAGAGATGCTAATATGATAGCAACTAATCCCATTAATAGCATGGTACCAAGTTTGTGTAATGGCAGTTTGGTTACCATTCCAAAGAAAGCGAAGATACCAAATACTAGTGCAGTTATTCCAAATATCATCATTAATGATGTAAGATCAAAAGCTAGAAATAATGTTGAAAATGTAACTCCTGTCACTAGTGAATATAATAGGTAACAGAATATCGCTGTATTTTTGCTCATCTTTCTTATTCTAACACCGAAGAAGATAGCTACTGCGACTTCTATTACAATCGCTATAATATATCCAGTTCCTCCCATAATATTTATTACAGCATCTGGATAAAGTGATAACACATAACCACTTCCAAAAGTGAGTAGCAGTCCTGCAAATAACCACATAAACACATTTGAATATAATTTATTTTCCATTCTTTCCCTCCATTCTCTTTTATTATATCCTATTTTATTTAATTCCACAAATCTTTCTTATATTCGCCTATTTCTACTAGTTGTTTCAATTTATTTTTTACTAATGGAGCATCTTCTTTGTAAGTTACGCCATACCAAGTGGCATTTGTTTTTAGTACTTTGACATTTGCATACCCCTCTTTGATAGAAGCAAAGATTGCGTCTGGCATAAAAAATTCGCAAGTACTTAAGTCTTCTTTATTTTTTTCTAAAAACTCTGCTAATTTTTCTTCTAAATACGGAAAGAAGCTAGGAGTGAATAACGATAAGTTCATAGATACCACGGTATCTTCTTCTACTCTAAATGCGCTTTTTTCATTTAAGGAGGTTGCTATAATTTCCTTTCCAACTTTTTCAATAGAACACTCTGTGATATTTTTTAATTTTTCATTTTCTACTTCACATACGCCTCTTTTTACAGCACCATTTTCAGTCATTGTATTTTTGACAGCATAGCCTATCATTGCATACTCATAAGGTTTATTTTCCTTTAAAGTATCTAGAACTTCACTTGCTTTTTCTAGAGCATCACGACCATAAAAATCATCTGCATTGATTACAGCGAAAGGTTCTTTTATATATGGCTTGGCACATAAAATAGCATAGCCAGTTCCTAATGGTTTTTCTCTATTTTCTATTAGTGCTGAGTACTCTTCTGGGATAAATGTATTATCTTGATATGCATATTCTGTTTTTATATGAGGCTCTATTCTTTTTCCAATGGTATCTCTAAAAACTTCATAGTTTTCTTTTTTGATAATGAAAACCACTTTGGTAAATCCTGCCCGTAGTGCATCATAGATGGAATAGTCAATAATAAACTCCCCACTTGGTCCCATAGGCTCTATTTGCTTTAGACCACCAAATCTACTTCCCATTCCTGCGGCCATAATCAACAGTGTTTTTTCTTTTATCATTTTATTTTCTCCTTGTGTTTCCATAACTCGTTTGGATAAATTCCTTCTTCTGTCATTTTGGCAAGAGCTTTTACTACTAATTCTTTATCCTCTTTATAAGTGATTCCATACCAGTTTGCTGTCGTCTCTATTACACTAACCATTCCACTTTTTTCTTTTACATATTCATTTAAAACAATAGGAATTAAGAATTCGCACTGTTCTAAATCATCTTTATTTTTAGTTAGAAATTCATCCATTTTTTCTTCTAAAAGGAGAAAAAGGCTTGGATCAAATAATAAGAAGTTCATAGAAGCAATGGTATTTTTTTCTACTTTAAACGGTTCACTTCCATCTAATGGTGATACTTCAATTAAATCTTCTTGTTCTAGTACACTACTTTCTACTAATTCAATTAATTTGTTTTCGTTTGTTACTTTACATACGCCCCTTTTTGCTGCTCCATTTGGTGTTAGGGTATTTCCAATGCGATAGGCTACCACTCCATATTCCTCTTGTTCCATTCCTTTTAAGTAGGTAGCTGCTTTTACATAAGCATCTCTACCGTAAAAGTCGTCTGCATTGATAATAGCGAATGGTTCTTTTATTTTTTCTTTTGCACAAAGAATCGCATGGGCAGTTCCTAGCGGTTTTTTTCGCTCTTTCAATCGTTCTTGATATTCTAGTGGTAATATCTCATTGGTTTGGAATACATATTCCGTTTTAATATGTGGTTCTACTCTTTTTCCGATGGTTTCTTTAAATATTTCGTAATTTTCTTCTTTTATTATAAAAACAATTTTGGTAAAGCCAGCCTGTATGGCATCATATACGGAATAATCAATAATAAATTCATTATTTTTTCCTACTGGTTCTATTTGTTTTAGACCACCGAATCTACTTCCCATTCCTGCGGCCATAATCACTAATGTAATTTCTTTATTCATAAACTCTCCTATACTTTCGATAATTTTTTATGGTTTTTCATTAATTTTCTAATTCCTATTGGATGGCGAAAGGCTACACTGACTAAAGTATTGGTTACTTCTACTACTTTACCAGCGCCAAAACTTTCATGATAAACATAATCACCTACTTGATAATCTATGTTCTCTTCTCTAAACATTTCTCCAATTTGTACTGATTCTTTTGTCTCTTTTTCTTCGTGAATATTACTTTCGATTAAACTAGAATCAATTTCTCCAATAAACCTACTTGGTGGATTGATTTGATCTTTACCAAATAAGACTCGACGTCTAGCATTTAAAATATATAAATCTTTTTTGGCTCTTGTAATTGCTACATAACAAAGGCGTCTTTCTTCTTCCAACTCACTTGCTTCCATTAAAGAATTCATATGAGGGAAAAGTCCTTCTTCCATTCCAATAATAAATACATAATCATATTCTAATCCTTTGACTGAATGAACGGTCATTAGATTTACTTTTCCATTATTCTCATCATATTCATCCTTATCACTTACTAAACTCACTTCAAATAAGAAGTCTTCTAAAGAGATTTCTCCTTCCCGTGCTTCAAATGCCATTGTAATTGATTTAAACTCTTCTAAGTTTTCAAGTCGAATATCTGCTTCTAATGATTTTTCACTTTCCAGTTCTTGTTTTAGACCACTACTATCTAATACTTTTTCAATTAATTCTGTTAATGAAATTTCTTCTTTTACTTGAATTAATTTTTCGATTATTTCTTTAAATGCTGCTTCTTTGCCCCCATCAATGGCTTCAAATAAACTGATATTTTCTAAGTCGGCTTTTCTTGTTAGATTGTCAATTGTCTTTAAACCAATTCCTCTTTTAGGAGTATTGATTGCTCTAAGCATACTGACATTATCTTTTGGATTGTGAATTAGTTTTAAGTAGGCCAGCAAATCTTTTATTTCTTTACGTTGATAGAAGCTAAAGCCACCTACAATATGATAAGGAATATTATCTTTTAGTAGTTCTTCTTCTACTGTTCTCGATTGAGCGTTGGTTCTATATAACACTGCTATATCTTCATAAGAGACTCCACTTTCTTGTAGTTTGGAAATTGTGTGAGAGACAAAATGGGCTTCATCTTTTCCATCGTAAGAACGATAATATTTGATTTTTTCTCCCTCTTCATTTTCTGTCCATAAATTTTTATCTTTTCTTTGTTTATTATTTTTAATCACACAGTTAGCGGCGTCTAATATTTTTTTGGTAGAACGATAATTTTGCTCTAACATGATTACCTTAGCATTTTGATAGTCTTTTTCAAAATTTAAGATTTTCTGATAATTGGCACCACGCCAAGAGAATATTGCTTGGGAGTCATCTCCTACTACACAAATATTTTTATATTTAGCACTCATCATTTTACTTAGAATGTATTGTGGCTCATTGGTATCTTGATACTCATCAATTAAAACATACTGAAAGCGATTTTGATATTTTTCTAAAATAGATGGGTGTTTTTTAAATAGTTCTATTGGTAAATTCAATAAATCATCAAAATCCATCGCATTGCTATTTTTTAATTTTTTCTGGTACGTTCTATAAATTTCTAACACTACCTTTTCATATTCACTAACAGCATAACGTTCATAGGCATCTTCTCCTATCATTTCGTTTTTACAACTGCTAATTTTGGCTTTGATTGCTTTGGGATTGTAGACTTTGGGATCTAAATTTTTGTCTTTCATAATCTTTTTTATAATAGTCAATGAGTCATCACTATCCATAATAGAAAAGTTGGCATCATATCCTAAATAAGCGGCATTTTCTCTAATTAATTTTAAGCCGAAAGAATGAAATGTTGATATCTGAATCATTTTAGCCACTGGTCCAATTAGGTTTGTAATTCTCTCTTTCATTTCAAGGGATGCTTTATTCGTAAATGTAATGGCTAGTATTTCATAAGGACTTACATTTTTTTCTTCAATCAAATATGCAATTTTGGTAGTCAATACTTTCGTCTTTCCACTGCCTGCTCCTGCTAATATTAAAAGTGGTCCTTCATTATATAATACTGCTTCTTTTTGTTTATTATTCAAATTATCTATATTCATATTCTACCTACTTCCTATACTCATTATAACAATAATATAAGAAGAAAGGAATCACTTTTTTGATTCCTATGATGCTTTATTTGGTTCTTGTTTATTCTTTTGTTGGACTTTACTTAGTTTACAAATATAAAATCAGATTGAAAGAAAGAAGATTTATAAATAAAAAAATGATGTACTTTACACCATTTCTATTATTTTGCTTTTCCATACAATGTTGTAAATTCTTCTAATTTATGTTGTTCTTTTAAATCATCTACTTTAATTTCTTCTTTATGACGGTGTTCTTTTAAAAGCTGTAGTAACAATTTATAATCTTCTACTGTTAACATACTGTCATAAATATTTTTCATTTCTTTTTCCTCTGCTTTTGGCTCTTCTTTCCTTTTCACTTGGTAAACTGTGGTTGGAGAATCTACACATATGATTTTACCAGATTCCTTTTGGTTATATTTAGACTCTTGTGGTATTTCTTCTAATACTAAATCTTTATTTTTTAACTGGAATTTCTTAATGAAATGATAAATTATTATTAATAAAACCCACAATATGAAGATATGACTTGTTAATTCTATTAGTGCCAAGGCTTTGTTATTTCCATAAATGGATGTTACTTCAAATATATTTAATTTATTTTTATCGATTACTGATAAGAGTAAAATAAAGAAGTAATGAATACTACAAAAAGCGACTGCATTTATTATTTTTAATGCTTTATCATCACTTTTAAACATACTTTTCCACATCATTATATTCGTTATCACAATGGCTAAAACATATACTGCTAAATTAGGAAAGTAGATTAGTATAAATACATGATTCATGAAATAGTCTATTATTTTTGCTAGATGAGATTGATATTTAATCACTAAGGCTAGCCCCGCGGTGATATATAGTAAGATGTATACTTTTTTACTTTCTTTAGCGTTGTGTCGATTTGTTGTTATAAAGAAAAAACCAATAAATGAAATGAGTAATAATGCTAGTATGGCTCCTGGTGATGAAAATATAATATTCTTTAAAGCATTGATTTTTTCTGTCCATGATAAATCCAACATACCTTCTCCCCCTTTTTTCTTTTTATTCTACGTTTATTAATTCCAATATATATACTGTTTGTTTTTCATCATTATCTTTGGTACAAGTAACTAATGTTAGGGTAGTTTTATCATAATCTCTGTAAATTGCAATTCTACCTGTTTTTTGTTGTTCATAAATTTTTGTTATTTGATATGTGTATGTCTTGTTTTGAAACTCCACTTTTGCAATATCAGTTACTGCTAATTGATAAAGATTCCTGAAAAAAGATTTATAGCTATTACCAGAATGTCCAGCGATAATTAAATTTCCTTTTTCCACATCTGGATATACAGAATCACTTGTAATAAATAAGTTTTTTTCCACATTATTCTCTTTAGAATCTTTATCTACCAGACCTTTTCGAAAATGAATCTTCGGTATTTCTAAATAACCAATGTAATAGTTATTATTTTCTTCTGTTGCAGACTCTTTTTTGATGGTGGTTTCTGGTTGAGTATTAGATTCTTTTTTATTTGTTATTTGTGGAATTTCTGTCTGTGCTTCTTTTTCTACTTTTAATGACTCTTCTTCTTTTTTTTCTTTTTCATAAAACTTCTTATCCATATATTCGGTTGCCACTAAGTGTTTTGCTTCTACATAATTGTAGGATAGCATCATTAGTCCTAATAGTACTAGAAATGCTCCCATTAGTTCCACGCTATTAGTCGGTAAGTTATGCTTGTTTTTTGGCATGATAATACACTAGTCCTATTCCTGATAATAAGATTAAAAGCCCTAATAAAGGTAGCATAGAAGAAGCAGAAGTCGGTGGCACAATTGTTGTTTTATAATTTTCAAAAACAATTTGATGTGCAGTATGGTCTTTATCAATTATGAATGTCTTTTTCTCTTTATTTGTTTCATAACCTAGAGGAGCTTGTTCTTCTTCTACTGTGTATTCACCCTCTTCTAAGTCTTTTAAAATGTATGCTTCTTCTGTGGTTGTAAAACGCGCAACTACATTGCCTTTGCTATCTTTTACTTGTAAAGTAGCACCTGCTAATGGTTCTTTGGTACTAGCATCTATTTTTAGAATGCTTACTACGTTTGATTTTGGAGCATTGGATATTTGAACTGTAATATCTCTATTTTTATCTGTTATTTGAAAAGTTGTGACATCTTTATTTATTTTATATCCCTCTGGTGCTTTTTCCTCTGATAAATGATAAGTTCCATTTGGCAAATTGGTAATTTGATGTACTTTATCGGTAGATAGCCAACTGGTAATTACTTTTCCCTCGGCATTTTTCAGTACTAGCAACGCACCCTTTAATGGTTGTTTTGTTTTTTCATCTATTTTTATTATTTTTACAATGGATGTTGAAATGTTAAAATCTAGAGAAGCATTTAATTTTGTTGTTGTTGGATATAGAATAGATGGCGAAAGATTTTGGAGAGTATTATTGGTTGGTAGATATTCATATGCTTTATTTACTACTCCTGTTGCAGACCCTAATACTTTGATATCTGCACTTGTTCCTTCCATAGAACTTGCTGGCACTCTTATTTTAAATGGCTCTTTTGCTTTGGTAGTTGTGATTTTTGTTCCATTTTTATTTACTAAAGTTACACCTTTTAACGATGTTTTTACGGTTAAAGCGATATCACTTGATAAAGCATTGGCTACTACTTCTATTTCTTTTGATTCATAGTATTTTTTATCACTTGTCAACTCTAGTTTATTAGAAGTTGTATTCATAGTCATAGTTGGTGTGATATATCCCCTATTTCTCGCTGCTACTGCTCCATTTACTAAATTTATTATATGTGGTCTTAAATTAGAAGGATCTGCACTTTTGGTTTTAAAAGCGTCTGTTAGATTCTTCGTTCCTGTTGTCTGATCTAGATACCACCAAATTGCTGTTTGAGTAATATAATAATCTTTTCTAGCATCTCCGACAAATCTTTTATGTGGATATCCATTTTCTAATAGATAAGCAATTCCAGCATCCATCTCTCCTTTTAAGTGAAGCGTTGCACTACGTGGAACTTCTTTGTGAATATTAAGACAATAAGTGATTGTTCCATCTGTAAGTGGAATCATATAAAACTTTGTTCCACCTACATAACCTGGTAACAACGTCGGATTAGATGATACTGTTATCGCATTGGGCGCAGCTTTTACTGTTTCTATATTTAAAATTAGTGAACATAAGACTAGTGCCAATAATAAAACTTTTTTAATTCCTTTATACATTTTCTTTCCCCCTATCAATACTTGCTATATTATAACATAAAACGTCTTATTTTTCAAGGAAAACAGTGTTTTACAATGAAAAAGATGTATTTTCTACTTCCAATACATCTTTCTTTTTTATTTTTACTTACAAGTAAATCCAGATTTTTCAGCAGATTCTTTTACTTCTTTTTTGGTTCCTTTTGCTCCTGCTATACTTCCTAGGTTGTATTCTGCTAAACTATCTTTTTTCGCTTTGTTTAAGTCAATTTCAATATCAATTTTGTATGAATAGTTGTCTTTGTCATTTTTTGTAGTTACTTTGATACCATCTGCATCTTTTGATTTATATTGTTTATCTAAAGTTGAGGCAAATACATCCCAATTTTTCTTAATTACATCTGTTGTTGCTTTACTATCTACTGTCATTTTAATATTGTTTACTTTTTTACCATTAAAATCAATTGTTACTGTTTGGTCCATTGATACTCCACTTGCTGTTTGTGTATTGGTACAAGTTAGAGTTTCTGCTTTTCCACAACCAGTGATTAACAACCCTCCACAAAAAATTGCTATTAATGCTTTTGCTTTTTTCATTATTGTTGCTCCTTTCTATAACAATTATATATCGAACAAATGAAAACTTCAATATGAAATGTGAAATTTTTGTGAAAATCATTTCTTTATAAACTATTCTTTCGTTATATATAATATTCCTACTTTTATGGAACTTATTTTTTTTATTTACGTATAATACAATGATTTTGAAAGGAGTGAATTTATGAAAAAGGTTTGGACATTCATACTAGGTTTATTTATTATTTTGGTACTTGTTTCACTTGTGTTCTTTGATTTTAACAAAAATGATGATAAAAAATTAGAAAAAGTAGTTTTAGCAGAAGTTGCCCATACTGTGTTTTATGCCCCTCAATATGTAGCTTTTGAAAAAGGTTTTTTTGAAGAAGAAGGGCTTGATGTGGAACTTATCCTAACACCTGGTGCGGATAAAGTGACTGCGGCTGTACTTTCGGGAGATGCTGATATCGGTTTTTCTGGAAGTGAGGCTACTATTTATGTTTACAATGGTGGTGAAAAAGATTATTTAAAAACTTTTGCACAACTTACACAAAAAGATGGAACATTCTTAGTATCTCGTGAAAAATATGATCATTTTAAATTAGATGATTTAAAAGGGAAAACAGTGATTGGCGGTCGGGCTGGTGGTATGCCTGAGATGACATTTGAATGGGCTTTACGAGAAAATGGTATTGATCCTAAAAAAGATGTTAATATTGACACTAGTGTTGCCTTTGCTGCTATGAGTAGTGCCTTTATTGGAGGGCAAGGTGACTTTGTTACATTATTTGAACCTAATGCACTACAAATTGAAAAACAAGGTCTTGGCTATGTTGTTGCTTCCATTGGTGAGTTAGGTGGTGTTGTCCCTTATACTTCTTATAGTGCTCGTATTAGTTATTTAGAAGAAAACAAAGAAATTATCGAAAAATTTACTAGAGCGATTCAAAAAGGGCTTGACTATGTTTATAATCATAGTGATAAAGAAGTAGCAAAAACGATCCTTAAACAATTTCCTGATACTTCCTTAAATGATTTAGAAGGAGTTGTAAAACGTTATCGTGAGGCTGACACTTGGCCAAAAACTACAAGTTTTAGTGAAGAGTCTTTCTATCATTTACAAAAGATTATGGAAGCTAGCGGCGAACTGAAAGAACAAGTTGATTATTCTAAATTAATCTATGAAAAATAAGATTTTAGAGATTTCACATTTAACTAAAAACTATCAAGATTTAGATGGAGAGACAATGGCGGTTTCGGATGTTAGTTTTGATGTATATGAAAAAGAATTCTTAGCAGTGGTTGGACCTAGTGGATGTGGAAAGTCCACAATACTTTCTATTCTTTCTGGTTTAGAGGATAAATCAGGTGGAACAATCCGTTTTAATAAAGAAAATATCATACTTGGTTATATGCTCCAAAAAGATTCTTTATTCCCTTGGCGAACAATTTTAGACAATTGTTTATTGGGACTTGAGATTACCAATTCTCTTACTGAAGAATCACGAGCTTACGTTATTTCTTTACTTAAAACTTATGGTCTTTCAGAGTTTATGGATAAATACCCTAGTTCTTTGTCTGGTGGAATGAGACAGAGGGCGGCACTTATTCGAACTCTTGCTATTAAACCAGATATCTTACTTTTGGATGAAGCCCTTTCGGCACTTGATTATCAGACTAGACTCGCCCTGTCTGATGATTTGTACCATATTATTAAAAATGAAGGAAAGACTGCTGTTATGATTACGCACGATCTTGCTGAGGCGATTTCTATGGCTGATAGAATCATCGTTTTAACGAAAAGACCTTCTACTGTAAAAAAAATATACACTGTTACTATGAAAGATAAATCTAGTCCTATTCATAACCGGAAATGTCCTGAGTTTTCAGAATATTATGATAAGATTTGGAGGGATTTAGATGTCCACTTATAGTGCAGAGCATATTCGATTTTTAAAGAAAAAACGTCATGAAAAGCGACTTATTCTAACAGTGCAAATTATGATTATTGTCTTATTTCTACTATTATGGGAGACTGTAGCAAGACTTGGCATCATCAATACTTTCTTATTATCATCCCCAAGTGATGTCGTAAAAACTGCTATTTCTCTATTTCATGAAGGAACACTATTTACTCATATTTGGATTACTACTTATGAGACGATTCTTAGTTTTCTAATTGCTACCGTACTAGGTTTTATTGTTGCTACCCTACTTTGGTCTAGTAAACGACTTGCTAAAATTATAGATCCATATCTTACTATTTTAAACTCTCTACCTAAAGTTGCACTTGGACCTTTAATTATTATTTGGGTAGGTGCTAGTATTCATTCTATTATTTTTATGGCACTTCTCATTTCTACCTTTATTACCATTATTAACATTTATAATGGTTTTATGGAAACAGAAGAAAACTATATTCGTCTTCTTTCTTCCTTCGGCGCAACAAGAAGGCAGATATTCTTAAAAGTAATTATTCCAAGTAATTATAACACACTTATCAATGCTTTGAAGATTAACATTAGCATGTCACTAATCGGAGTTATTATGGGAGAACTACTTGTTTCTAAACAAGGACTTGGATATTTAATTATGTATGGATCTCAAGTATTTAATATTAATCTTGTTATTACTTCAGTATTTTTACTAGGCTTACTTTCTTATCTTATGTATTTTTCTATTTCTAAATTTGAACATTTATTTAAAAAATAAAAGAGTTGTCTAGGATTATTTCCTAGACCACTCTTTTTTATAATTTAATTTAAAGTTTCTATTAGTTCGGCAACACTATTGCAAAGTTTATTGGTTGCTTTATAAACAGCTTCTTCTGAAATTTTCATACCATAACCGTTATATTTTAAAATCATTTCTACATCATTAGATCCATCACCAATTGGATAAACCTCATTATCTGATATATTTTCAATCTTTAATATTTTTTCAATTGCCTGTCCCTTATCTGTTTTTATAGAAATAATTTCAACTAAATAATACTCTTCTGTTGTTATAACATAAGATTTAACTGTTTCTTTCCAATTTTCATTTATCATTTGGGATAAAATTCTAGCTGCTTTTTCCTCTTTCATCATCAACATAATTTTTGTAAGTTCATTTGATACATCCTCTATATCTCTTTTCATCATATCAAAAAGAATTATACGTTCTATATTTTCTTTAGATTTTACTGCCTCTAATATCTCAATACCAATGTTTTTAGGAATTAGGCAAGCATCTATCACTTTTTCATTTTTATCTAAAATCACGCTACCATGATTTACAATTAAATAATCAAATGGAATTGGATATAATACAGGTTTTATTTCTAAATAGCTTCTCCCTGTAGCAATTACAAATAAATTTCCATTATTTCTAAATTTTTGAATTGCTTCTATATTTTTTGCTATATCATTTTCGCTGGTGTCTAAAGTTCCATCATAATCACTAATAACAATTTTACTCATTTTGTTCACTCCTAGTTCTATTTCTTTTTGCTTCCATATTCCACTTTATAACACCATAAATATTGATTAATAAATACCCAATAGAGACCATTAGCATCATTACTGATCCACTTCCATTATTTATTACAGTTATAATCCAAATTATTAAGTCTATAATATTATTAATTAACCATAGCCACCATGATTCCTTAAATCTTAACATCATCAAAATTACACCGCAAAGGTTTATACAATTTGAAGTAGCGTCCATCAATGCTAATCTTTGAGTCGGTATTAATGTTAATAAATAACCTAAAGTAGCACTTCCTATTATACAAGATAGTGTTATTAAACACGAGTTTTTTAAAGTAAACTCTCGTACCTTAACATTCTTATCATCATTCAAATTTTTATTCCAAGTAATGAAACCATTAATTTGAAGCGGAGAAAAAATAAATATGTAAAAGAAAAAGATACCAAATAAATTATTTTTAAAAGCAACGTATCCCATTAACAAATAATTTATTAAACCAAATATATAATTTATTCTTTTACCTTCACTAGCAAAGTAAGCACATAAAAGTCCTGTTAAAAGAATAGTTCCTCCAATAATCAAATCATTAGAAATGACACCTGATATGATTGAAATAATTAAACTTAAAATCGTTATTACTAAATATTTTTTATTCATATTTAACACCTTAATTTCTTTCAATAATTATGTCTGCTACATTTAAATTTAAATTAGTAAATATATTATCACAAATTGTTCTAGCAACTTCATTAGGATTCATAAAAGTATTTTGTTTTTCCTTTGTAACATAATCTCTACTATTTTTATCATAATCATAATTACATTCTTTATAAATATCGGTAATCTTTTGATAAAATCTTCTTTCACTTGCTCTAATTTCTTTAATCTTAACTAGTAATTCATCAAAATAATCTTTTCCAAACTTAGGACCATTTTTTAATAACTCGGTGTTTATTACAAAACCTTTTTTGATATATTCTTTTAAAGTATTTGTTGTCCATATTCTAAAATTGGTAGTTTCTTTTGAATTAACTCTATAACCAACAGTTATAATTGCATCTAAACTATAAAAATTTATTTCCCTGGAAATTTGTCTTTTTCCTTCTTTTTGAACTACTCTAATTTTTTGAGTAGTTGAATTTTCTTTTAATTCCCCAGTTTTAAAAATATTTTGTAAGTGATAGGTGATATTATTTTCCGCTACATTAAAAAGTTCTCCCATAGTTTTTTGCGTTAACCAAAAATCTTCATTATCATATAGCACTTCAATAGTCTTATTTGTATTTTCACTTTGGTATAAAATTAAATCCTTTAAACTATCTATGTTCATCTATCAGTTCCTCCTTTCACAATTAAAATTCAATAGCTTTACTAAAATGACAATAAATTAAGAAAAATACTTTTATATTCAGCCATTTTCTTTAAAATAGTATCTTTTATTCATTCCATCATAAAAAAAACAGATATTCTATTTCCCTTTAACTTTTATTATAATTTTTAATGAGATGCTGCTTTCTAATATCCAAATCCTTCTTTGTATTCACGATAAATCTATTCTTTAGTCATATATACACCGTCTACTAAATGTAAATAACAACTATATTATACTATTTTTTATTCACTTTTTAAATGCGATTTTCTCAGGTTTCGATATTTCTGTACCTCATTTTTAGTTTGTACAAAAAAATACTTTTTTCCTAATGCTACTGCTTCAGATTTTGGGTTCGCTTTTTGTACAATTAAATGACAAGCATACCTAGATAGTCGATAGTCTAAAATCGGCTTAGTTGTTACACCTGCTTTTACTATTTTGGAGTATGCCTCAAAATGACCATTTATTTTATTATTACTTTGCGAACAAGTAAGTTTTGCTTTTTCAATTATTGCTGAAAATAATCGCCATTCTTTATAACCGAGCATTTTTTGAAGTTCTCTAGCGTACCAAAATTCATCTCCATATTCATTCCTATGTTTTATGATTTCAAAATTTGTTTCATTCATTATCTATTGCCTCCTCATACTTGTTTTAATCCTAGTTTTTGCTACAACTAGTTCATTCTTATTTTGCTTAGACAATAACTTAGTTGATTCTTACCACGTTATCTTTTCCTAAGCTTTTCTATTCTTATTATATGACATAAGTCGAGAAATTTTATGTTTTTAGAAAAGAAAAAAAGGGTTCCCCCTTTATTTATGGTTTTCAAACATTAATCCTTTATAGTATTTCCATGCAAGCACACGGAACGCTAGTTTATCAATTAAGTTTTCATCGATTGTATTATTGTAAACTGCATTTTTAATTGCTCGCATATCTTCTTCATAGTCCGTTGTAATTACTATATCGTTTCCAGCAAGAAGAGCTTTTACTACCGCATTGTCAATAGAAGATGTTGCCCCCATATCTAGATCATCTGTCATAATAATACCAGTAAATCCTAGTTTATTTCTTAGTAAGTTATGTACACTTGGAGAAAGAGATGCTGGATTATCTTTATCTATATTTGTTACTGTATTATGACTTACTAATACCGCCTCTGCTTCTTCTTTTATACCTTCTTCAAATGGCGGAATATCGTTTTTTAAAATATCATCATAACTTCTATTATCTGTTACAGCACCTTGATGGGTATCTTTATTATTCCCATAACCAGGGAAATGTTTTAATGTATAAGACACCCCTGTTTTTTTACTAGCATTTATTACCGTTTTAGCATAAGTAGAAGTAAGTGCTGTATCTTCCCCTAGTGCACGCGGATACATATAATCACTTGTATTCGTTGATACGTCTACAACAGGCGCTAAATTTACATTAAGCCCCAGATTATTTAATATTTTACTTTTTTCAATCGTATCTTGTTTGATTCGTTCAAAGCCTCCATCTTTATATAATTCTTTTGAAGATTTGAATGGTTCGTCTACCAAATTTTTATTGCTACTGATTCTAACTACTTTTCCACCTTCTTCATCCACTGCTGTTAGAAGTGGAATTTTAGATACTTCTTGCAACTTCGATATCATCGTTTTTACTTCTTGTTCCGTTTTATCTTTGAAGTCTTTTTCAAAGAATACATACCCTCCAAATTGGTATTTTTTTTGTACTTCTTCTGCATTAGACGGATAACGTACTAATAAAAGTTGGGCTATTTTCTCATCTAGAGACAAAGTCTTTAACTTACTATTTGCTAAAATATAATAGTTACTAAAGATTCCATTATCTAACCATGTCGTTGGAATGCCATTATCATCTAGGGAGACAGCACTGGTTGTGTATTTAATAATTTCACTATCTTGCACATCTTTATTTTTATCTAGTTTCCCACTATACTCAATATTAATAGATTCGCCAGTTTCTGCTTTGATATTCTCTCCTAAAAACGTGTAGATTACCTGATTATCATCTTGTACTGTAATACTTCCTTCATCCATTGACATTACAGTTGCTGTGATTTGTTTGGTCTTTACTTTTTTATCTTTGAAATTATGTGTAAATAAAAATGTAAAGCCAGAGAGAACGATGGCACCAATTGCGGCACCAATTATAAAATTTTTCTTATTTTTCATCATATCACACCTTATCACTAACAGTATATATTTTTTAGTAGTGTTATATGATAAAATCTTAAAAATAAATTTCAAAAAAATACTAGCTTTGGCCAGTGCTTTATTCCTTCTAATAGAAATAAACCTTTTCTGCTTGCTAGTATTTTTTATTTTACTTCTGATTTTAGCATTTCATTACGACTATAGCCGCCATGAGCGAATTCTCCAGTAGATGTTACTAAACGATATTGATCTGTTTTTGGATCATATCTTAATATCATATCTGTCCCTACTGTTCTAGAACCATTAATATAGAAATGTTCACGATTTTGCACCACTACATCTGCTTTATGATCGATGATGGTCTGCATATCTTTTTTCGGATCTAACACTTGAGTTTTTCCATCAATAATATCTCTTGCTTCTTGTGAGAGATTTTGGTAAGCATTTTGTTTTTCTGTTGGAGAGGATGAACTGATATCTATTTGAGCATATTCTCCAATTTCTTTTTTCACTGCATCAGAAATTTCATTTTGTGTAATATATTTGGTATTTCCTGCTTTGATTACTTCTTCATTTACGTTTTCTTCTTTTGGAGTAGAGATAGGAGTTGATGTTTGCGTAGGACCCTTTATTTCATTTTTAAGTTTTGAAAAATATAGGGTTGCTGTTAAGGCACTAGTATAACCCATTGCCACTTCTTGTCCATTTGCTTCTTTTTTATAGATTAGATACGTTCCATTTGGTTGACGCTCGAATCGAAGAGGAAAACCAGTCCAATATTCATCTAATATTTTATCTCGACTAATATAATTATTTTCTCCTGCTTCTTCTGCACTATAGGCAATACTTGTCCCTAGTACACCAAATGCACTTGCTAAGATACTACTATCAATACTATCTCCTAGTTCACTTTGAACATTTTGAATATATTGTTCAATTACTTCAGCAATGGATTCTATATTTGTTTTTTCTGAGGTGATTGCTGTAATCGTATCTTCTAAATAAGAAAGTTCCTGTTCTAAATTATGGCAGGCACTCTTAATTTCTTCTTGTCCACTTATTTGCCATACTTTCCAATAAGAAATACTTTTATCTATTTGATTGTTACCATCTTTGTCTTTTTTCATGATATTTTTTACAGTATCACTACCTGCTACTTTTTGGTTATTGTAGCTTCCTAAAGTTTCACATTGCGCCACTACATTGGCACTACTTTCTTTTGTTGCTTCTACTACCGATTTTAAATTTCCTACGGCAGAAGTTATTTCACCTGCTAAATTTGTTAACGCATTTGTACTTACATTATTATTCATCATCTGCTCCTATTCTGCTAATTTCTCTTCCTTAGCTGATTAAAATTTTTGACTTTTCGACAGTAGATACTGTGATTTCTTTGTTTTTTACTTCTTCTATACTATGTTCAATTTTTTGATAATTAAAATCACTATTTATTAGTTGTTTTAGCTTTTCTTGTTCTTTTACTCCACCAGTTGTATTCCAACACTCTTTCAAAATATCCGTAATTGCCATTAAAACATCTGCTGATTTTTGAAAACTACCAGTAGATGGAAATGAGTTTTGGGCATTTTTTAGTGCTGTTTTAGCTCCTTCTACTTCGCTTTGTGAAATTCCGCTCATAACAAAATCCTCCTCTTTTTGAAAAAAATAATACAATTTGTATTATTCTTAGGCACCTTGATTCATTTGTGCTTCAATTTCAGCGCGATGTGCCATAATTTCGTCTTGAGATTGAAACATACCATTTTTTAAACTTTGTGCTAGTGTATCAAAATTTGTTTCTAAAGTATTAATTCTAGATTTGATGCCTTCTGTAATATTATTAATATTAGCACTACTTAAGATTCCTTGAGATTCTAGACTACTGTATGTTGCCATAATCTCATTTACATTTTCATCTAATTTTTTGATAAACTCTTTTTCAAGATAGTCAATTCCTTCTCCAATTCCTATTGTTGATACATTTTTATTATCCATACTTTCTCCTCCTATGCTTGATCAATTTGAATTGTTCTTTGTTGTGCTGCAGTTAGATTGCTAATTCTCTCATCTAAATATGCAATAAAGCTTTGAATATCAATTTCTGCAAAATTAATTAATTCATCTGTTGTTTTTTTACCTGCTTCTGTTGTCCAATTTGGCATTAATTGTGTTGTAATATAATCAATATATTTTGTTTTAGATACTACTATCATATCACGAACACTTTCTAAAATTTTGATTTGTGCCATTAACTGCTCTGAGTTAAATTCTAAATTATCACTGTATGTACCTGACATAAGGCACCTCCTTATTATTATTTACATTTTAACTATACTACATATTAATCAAAATGAAAAGAAAGCCATCTTTTTTTGACACTTTTTTACATTAGTATCAGTTGGCTTCCATTTCTTATATCAGTGTTTTTTAATAATTGATTCATAGCATACTGTTTTCCAGTAATGCGATTATATAATTTTTCTGTTTCTTTTTTTTGATAATAGTTGCTTGACATTTCTTCTAGGCCTTCACTGATTAGTAATACAATTTCACCTACTCTTTTTCCAATTGGTAAAAATATTTCATACTTTTTTTCAATGCATGGCACATATAACTCCACTAGTACTTTATTCTCCATCTTGACCCTCACTTTCTAATAACTTTACTCTTGTCGCATTTCCATTTTTCATGATATAGCCGAAGTTTGGTGGCAATGGGAAGCCTAATGTTCTCAGTGGTGTTGTTAGGTTATGTATGGTACTGTTATTAATGCCACGTCCTAACCAAATACCAGAATCTGTACTGACGTATGTTCTAAACCAACTTTCATAAGCATAGGACTTTATTTCTGATAGACGGTCTATCCAAATGAAATGACAATTTTTTTGTGCTTCTACTTTACTGAAAAACTGATTCAAATCTTCCTTTTTACTCATTAAATATTTTATCCATTTATCTGTTCCTGCAACAAAGATAAATAAAGGTTTTTCTCTCGTTTGATTCCATATTTTGTTATTTAAACCTGTTATGATGTCATCTTTTTCTGTTAAGTAGTTTTCTTCTAGTAGAAGATCTTGATAGATATTTTTCATATCGATCACTACTGTCTCTACTTCTTTTAGACTAAGAGACTCTTTTATCACTAAGGACGTAAATGTATTCAGCATATCTATTTCTTCTGAATTAATTAGAGTGATTTGATTACTAGCAAAGTCAAATGTGGCAACTTCTAGGGTTTCTTCTTCTATTCCTATTGGAATATGATGATAATCTGTTTTTCTACTTTCTACATCTTCTAGAGTTACTATTTCTGGTAATACTGGAATCGGTGGTGCTTGTATGGCCATCGATTGAGAAAGAGTTTCACAAACTGCTTTTAGATATTCATATAGTTTTTCTTTTTCATAAACCGATGCTGTTTGAAACTCGAACGCTTCCTCGCCAACGATGGCTACTCCTCTGTTGTCACTGTCTGCTATTAAAGGCGCTTTTTTGCCTAGGAGCATATTATATTCAATTGGGGCACTTAACTTTAGTGGAATAATCGTTTGGAAATTAGAACGCATACTAAGTCGTAGAGCCCGATCTGTTATCGCAGTTACAATCGAATAGATTCCATATTTATGTCCATCTCTTGTAATTTTTGATAAGATTAAATCTTTATCTTCATAGTTTTCTTTAAAGTTTTCATAACCCGTTAGTAGCAATAAAACACTTGGTAGTTTATTTTTAGATTGATTGACATAGAAACTATAGTTTCCATTATATTCTTGGAATAATTTTTTTCTACTTTCTAATTCATTTGTTAACATCTTTAATAGTTTATCGACTTTTTCTGTTTCAGATGCAAAAATAACATCTCCTACTTGTGGGCTTTTTTTGTATACTTTTAAAGTTTCCGAATCAAAATCCATGATGTAGATGTTTACTTCTTGTGGCGTATAGTTTGTAATAATGGAATAGATGATGGCATTTGTAATTGTATTTTTCTCTCCCATACTGTAAATGATTGCATTTCCCTTATTGGCAAGATCTAGTGTTAGTAGGCCTTGCTCTTGGGATTTTGGATTATCATATTCTCCTAATATTGCTTTTAGTTCAAATGGTGTTCTTTGGAACTGATATTTTTGTTTTAATTCATCTACATAAAGTATATCTGGAAGTTTTTCCAACCATAGTTTACGTACTTGTATTTGTTCTTTTTTGGCAAGTGCATCTAGATACTTTACGATATTAGGTAGTTGTTCTCCTTTTACTTCCACTTGGCTTACTTTTTCTAGTGTCTTTAGACTTTTTCCAATATTATTGATGAAGATAATACTTTCATCTTTGGTATGGTATACTTTATCTTTTGGAATATAAGGAGCTCCTGCAAATGAGGCTTGTCCCATGGCAAAAAGTTCATTATAGCCGACCTGTAAATAAAATCTTCCTGTCTCTTTTATATCTGCTGCATCTGGGCGTTTGATTACTTCGTTAGAATCTGCTGCTTCTTGTACTTTTAAACAAACACGAAATCTAGAGTTTGACCAGATTTGATCATTGACAATTCCACTTGGTTTTTGGGTTGCTAGTATTAAATGTACACCTAAACTTCGTCCAATTCGTGCAGTAGAGATTAATTGATCCATAAATTCTGGCTGTTGACTTTTTAGTTCAGCAAACTCATCCGAGATAATGAATAGATGAGAAATTGGTGTTTTAATTTTACCTTCACGATAGTATTTTTGATATTTATAAATATCGATGGTTCCCTCACCTAAGCTATCTCTTGCTTGGTTAAATAATGCTTGCCTTCTTTTTAATTCACTTTCAATCGATGCTAAGGCTCTATTCATATCTGCTGTTTCTAAGTTTGTTATTGTTCCTGCTAGATGAGGTAGTCGAACGTTTGCTTCTTCATTTTCAAAAGCACCAACTAAGCCTCCTCCTTTATAATCAATTAAAACAAATTGCACTTCATCTGGATGAAAGTTAATTGCCATTGAAAGAATATAAGTAATGATAAACTCACTTTTTCCAGAACCTGTCATTCCGGCAATTAGACCATGTGGTCCTGCTTCCTTTTCATGTAGGTCTAGCTTAAATTCTTTTCCGTTCATATCAATACCAACTGGTACTGTAAGTGATAAGACTGGATTATTTACCTGCCAACGCTCTAATGGATTTAGTTGTTCAATGTTTCCAGCTTGATACATTTCTAGAAATCCAATCATCTTTGGCATGATATAGTTTTCATTTTTATTTTTAATTGGAATATTGGCTAGTCTTAGAGCACAATAGTTTAAATCCATTTGGGCTACTTGTTCTATAGCAAAGTTTCTTTGTGTTTTGGTATTTAATTCACTTTCAAAGATACCACCATTTTGTAGGTCATTTAAACTGATGAAAGCTTTACACTGAGTTGGAAGATTAGCAAGACTTGGATGCATGATTAAAAGACTAAAACCTAAGTTTCCTTCTTGTTCTAAGACTTCATTGATAATTGGATAATCCTTAATTTCTTTGTAATCGTCTGTAATAATTAGATAGTATTCTTCAAAGTTTTTGTATAGATTTTCTTTATTTCCTAGTTTACTGCATTGTTCTTTTCTTTTGATGATTATTTTTTGAAGATAATTAGAAAGTTCCCTGCCTTCTTCAAAATCTGTTGCAAAAAGACGCATTTCTTTTTGATTACTAAAAGCATGAGGCATTTGTTTCATGTAAGACCAATATTTCTTTCTGGCTTTATTTGTAAATATTACAATTTTTAAGTCGTAGTAGCTGTGTAGTGCAATCATCTGTAAAATTAAATTATCCATATATGGTTTTACATATTCATATTTACCAGTTAAGGCTAAAATATTTTTATCAATGAATGACTCTATAATAGGAGAACCTTCGATTTCTTTATTTTCTTCTACAATTAAGCGCATTCTTTGTTCTAGTTTGTCATCGTTTAGGCTAAAATGCTCTGCAGGATAGTCCAGTTTTGCTTTTAGTGGTACTTTTCCTAGACCTAAACGTAGTGCTAGAAAATCTTTTTGATGGAGTTCTCTTTCCCAAAGGTTTTTGCTACGATTGGCGATAATTCTATAACACTCACTTGAACTAATGTTGTTGGCAAGAAGTATTTGTTTTTGTTTTTCCATTAATTGGTGTAGTTGCTGTTGTTTTTTGACTAGGTATTCTCCATATTTCTTTTCAATTTTAGCCAGTTTTTTCTGATGTTGTTTTTTCGCAAAGGAGCGATTCAAACTTGGCCATATTAAAGTTCCTGCCATCATGGAAATAGAAATAGCAAGTGTCGGAAGAATGCTTATTAACTCGCGATTTCCTTGTTTCATAGAGATAAAGCTTACGATCAGCATAACAAAAGAGGTAGATCCCATTGTAATCATTGGACCAATTGTCAATAACCAAGGGGTGTCTTCTTGTTCTTCTGTATTGGGAGGTGCCTCTATTTTAAAGATTTCTTCTTCGACTGTTTCCCTAAAGCGAGGGGAACGAACAAAATACTCATTTTCATCATATAGTTTGATTTCTTCTTCCTCTTCTTCACTAGATAATTTCTCGTTATTTTTTATTTCTATTAAGGGAGGGAGAAGTCTTTCATCACAGTATACACTGTTTAGGGGATTATTTACTAAGATAGAGTCTCCTAAGACAATAATTTTTAAACCCATAGCAAAAATAACATCCCCATGATTGAGTCTTGTTAATCCTGAGATTCTATGGTCACCTACGAAAGTACCATATTGACTGTTTAAGTCTTCCAATATCCAAGCCTTTTTTTGATAGGTTAGTTTCATATGATTAGGAGAAATTAATTCGTTCTGACATGAGATGGTGTTTTTTCTGTTAGAACCAATTAAGATTTCCATATCTCGTGGGACTTGTAAGCGACGCATTGTTTTATCATTTACTGGGCAAGTATATAAAATTAAATATCCTGGCTCATCTTTTTCTTTTAGAAATAGGAACTGATATTCCTCTAAGTTCACAGAGCGGACAATTTCATTATTGACTATGATTTTAACATTTTTATTGCTAAATGCAGCCCACTTTCCATTATACTCGCTAATGTTGATAATACTTTTTTCTTCATTGTTGTCATCAATATCTTTAATCCAGTAGTTACCATATATTTTAGAGGGTAAAGTAAAACTAATTCGTTTTTGTTTACTAATGACATATACTAACACTCTATCCCTCCTATTCTTGTATTTATTATATCTTTTTTTGACTATTTTTTCAAGCAAAGAAAAAAGAAGTCAATCCCTTTTTTCTTCTTTTTCTTTTTTTATAAACCTGTATCCCCATAACCATAGGTTTTTCCGAGTAATTGCATCGTGTCATTGGTACAATAGAATCCCCCACTTGGAATACTGACTAACATTTGAGAAGAAATGTAATAACTTCCTGTGGCAGAAGAAATATTTGCTGTTATATTTTGATAATTATTGGTTCCTGACCATGAGTGTTTTGCACTAGAAAATGTTCCGCCATTTACCCAAGTGGTTCTACTTTTGACTAGACCAATATACATATTAAATCCTGCTCCTCTTAAACACCAGACTCCACTTTTTAATTGAGCATAGTCGGTTACATCATAAGTATTTGCTGTGGTTGCTTGGCCACGTGCCATTCCAGTATTGTTTCCTTCAAATGATAATGCAGTTGTATTGTCCTTATTCCAAGACATCATCATTGTAATACCATCATACTTAAAAGCGCCCACTCCTCCTGTATTATTTGTTTTGCCGGACCACCAAACTGTATAATCATTTTTCTTCCAGTTGGGCCAAACAATCGGAGATTTACAGTTTGATGTGGTTGTAAATGATTTTGTGGTGCTTGCAATAATTATTTTATTGGTATCTTCGCATACTACGGTGGCTCCTTGATAGGTGAATCCACTAGTTGGACTGGTTGTAAAACTTACCGTCTCGCCAACAGATGCTTTGGTAACGCCTAAGGTTATACTTCCTCCTTTTACATTTCCTTTTGATATCGTTACTGATTTCACAGTGACTCCTGTAGTTAATGTGGCAGCATTATTTGTATTTCCACTACCATCTTTTAAAGTGGATGCTGCTATTGTAATGGATACGACTCCATCTTCTTTTATCCCTGCTAAAGTAAGCGTATATTGTTTTCCATTCGTAACAGAAGTGGCGGCACTTAGTGTTTTGGTAGTAGGACTTACTGTAGTGGAGCCTGCTTTTACTGTGATATTTCCTGCTGCAATCGTTGGTGTCACACTTCCTGAAGTATCAGTTCCCTTAAATGTAATTGTTATAGTATTAGAAGACCCTATTGTTCCACTAGATGGATTACTACTGACCAAACTCCATACTGGTTTTGTTGTATCTAGTGCCCTCGCATAATAAGTCGCATTACTTGATAAAGATATACTAGTTCCAGCAGCATACCCACTAGAAGCACTACTACTAGTAGACCAGAAACCAGTATTATATCCAGAAGCAGAAGAAATGGAAGGAAGACTAACAGCACAACTAGATGCTTGTCCTGTTCCATTATAAGTGGCAGCGATACTACAAGAATCACTTGTCTTCCCAATCGCACTGACTCCTGATCCCCTTGAGTAAGTAACACTCCTAGTCACAGCACCTCTCATAGTTTGGGCATAATAAGTCACTCCATGATTTGAACTTGTAATACTAAATGAAGCACTATTTCCAATCACTGCAGTCCTAGAACTACTACTGTTACTATACCCTATAATACTAGGAGTTGCACTTGGTGCTGATATCGTTGGGGCAGTAGCACTACAACTACTTCCTTGAGAGACTCCATTATAGGTGGCACCAATACTACAACTAACACTAGTGGCACTTATCGTATTACCATTGGCATTAAAGTATACAGTTCTACTAATCGCATCTTTTCTCGTTTGTGCATAATAAGTACTTCCTTGATTAGAAGAAGTTAATCGAAGACTTTCTCCACTTCCTATTACTTTCTCATGTGAAGAGGCACTACTACTATATCCTATTACGGTTGGAGTTGCAGATGGTGCGGTAATCGTTGGTGTTGTAATAGTGCAACTATCTTCTTGTGTCCCGTTGTTATATACTTCTCCTATCATACAACTTTTACTAGTAGTATCAATGGTATTTCCATTCCCTTCAAACTGAACACGATAAGTAATCGCTTCTTTTTTATAAATAGCATATAAAGTAGTATCATCTTCTACTACGAAATCTTCAAGACCAGTAGTAGCATCTTTATTGGTATTCCATCCTACAAAGATAAATCCTTCTTTTTCTGCTTGAACAGTGAAATCGGCTTTCTCTCCTTTTCTCACTTTTGCTTCTTCTTTACTAACACTACTTCCACCATTGGTTTTATAATCATAAACCACTTGATACCATGTGATTTTTACTACGGTTACTGTTCGGACAATACTTGCTGTATTTCCTTCCTTATCAGTAACTATATATTTAATAAAGTAAATACCTTGTTTCTTAGGGTTCACTTCTCCTACTGTAACAATTCGACTACTGAAATCTTCTCCATTCTTTTCTGCTTCGGCTCCTTGTTCTTCATAAACAGAATCTCTTTCTATCGTAATTTCACTTTCTCCCTTTAGTCTAATTACTGGTGGTTCAGTATCTTTCTTATAGACATTAACAGAACGAATCCGAGCACCTTCATTTCCACTCTGATCACTGATTTTATAATAGATGTAATAAACGCCTCTTTTACTAGTATCAACACCATTTACTGTTTTCGTAGTTTCTCCATCATAGTATTCATAACTAACTTTTACATCATTCTTATCTAGCGTATCTTTATCATCTGTTA
>CAJUCU010000007.1:12843-33694 GCA_910585335.1 uncultured Bacilli bacterium | reverse complement strand
AATATTTACTCTGGCAAATCGCATTTTTTTATAAATTAGGCATAAAAAAATACTAGAAAAGTTCTTTTCTAAACCAGTTCCTAGTATTTACTCTATTACACATAATTCAATTTACAAAAACATAACAATATAATATTTTTTCTTACCACGTCGAATCACAACATATTTAGCATCAATCGCGACATCTCTTGTAACTTGAAAATCGAAATCTTGCACTTTTTCACCATTAACAGAAATAGAACCATTCCCCAAAAATTCGCGAGCTTCTCTCTTACTTTTAACAATAGAAGTATTAATTAATAAATCCACAATATTTTCTTCTTGTTCTATTTCCATAGATGGTACACCTTTAAATGCAATTTCAATCTGCTCAGCACTTAAATTCTTAATATCCCCACTAAATAATGCTTCACTAATTTTAACAGCTTGATGATACTCCTCTTCCCCATGTAAAAAGGTAATAACTTCTCTAGCCAAAGTCTTTTGAGCAATTCTTTTTTCAGGTTGCTTATTATGATCTTCTAATACTTTCTCTATTTCTTCCTTTGATAAGAAAGTATATACCTTTAAATACTTTTCCATCATGATATCTTCAAAGTTAATTAAAAATTGATATAATTCATAGCTAGAAGTTTTGCTTTTGTCTAACCATAAAGCATTCCCTTCACTTTTACCAATCTTCTTACCAGTAGAATCAAGCGTTAAAGGGCAAGAAAAAGCATACACTTCCTCATTATTTAACTTCCGAATCAATTCAATACCAGTCGTCAAATTTCCCCATTGATCAGATCCACCATACTGCAAATTAGCACCATAATGGTCATGAATATACTTAAAATCATACCCTTGAATTAGCATATAAGAAAACTCAGCATAAGAAATACCAGACTCCATTTGTCTTTTCACCAAATCCTTATTAATCATATAAGAAACATTGATATATTTACCAACATCTCTTAAAAAATCAATAAAATGATAATCCTTAAACCAATCATAATTATTAACTACTAACGTATCTTCTCCAAATAATTTTTTCATTTGCAATTTTATCTTTTCAAAGTTATGCTCTACTACTTTTACATCAGACTTTTCTCTTTCTTTAGTTCCCCTAGGATCTCCAACACGTCCAGTCGCTCCCCCTACTAAAATAATTGGTTTATGTCCTGCTCTTCTAAGACGTTCAGCAACTAAGAAGGTAGGAAGTTGCCCAATATGAAGACTATCTGCCGAAGGGTCTGCCCCAATATAAAAGGTAAGTCCTCCAGCATTTAATTGATCTTCTAAATCTTCTCCTGCAACATCTTTAATTAAACCTCTCCATTTTAAATCATCAAATAATTTCATTTTCTCTCCTCCTCTAATTTTAAATGTGAAATAGACTCTAAATGATAACCATAATGAGAATAAACCTTTTGCACATCTTCTGCAATTGCCTCTTCTTTTTCAAAGCCTAATACCTGTAAAGTATGATAAACATCATCCACACTAGCACCCTCTATTTCTAGATAAGTAGGAATCAACGGCCAAAAATCAATATCTACTTCTACTCCATTTAATAAATACTGTTTTCTCCTATTCTCTTGATAAGACCTTTCTTGATACCCTAATTCTTTTAAGATTAAATGACATTTCTCAAAATTATCTACTGCAATCTCCAACTCCTGAGTACCATCAATTTCTGAAGAAACTAAATTCTTAATTGCAAGAGTGGTCTTCCTTCCATTTGTGCGAAGTCGAATCCACTTACCATCTACTTTAGGATTAAAATCATAAACATATCGTCTCTGTAAAAAATCTCCTACGAATTCTGCATCTAACATTTCTAACTTCTTTGAAATATCTTCTTCATTAATTTCAAGTACTCTTACTTCATATTCTGTATGCATAAAACCTCCTTTCAAATAAAAACATCCCTATCAAAAGATAAGGACGAATTTTTTCGCGGTACCACCTTAATTCACATAAACTGTGCAACTCTACTATGTTAACGCCACCAACGTTTTCTCTCCAAACCTGTATTTCATCTATTTACCCCGCTTAGTTTCCACCACCCACTAAGTCTCTAAAACAAAGATAAATACTTACTAAAAGTTCTTCATTGAGAAATATATACTTATTATATCATATGTTTTGAAATTCGCAAAAATTATTTTTTACTTCTTCCCACATAAATTTCACAAGCAGATGATTTTTTTTGCATACTTTTACATTTCATAAATCCTTCTTCTGGTAATTGTTCCAAAAAAGAATCAAGATTAGGAATAACAATATCTAACTGATCCTCTCCATCATGAATAGTAACAGTTTTAGATTTCGGTACAAAAGGACTCATCAGTTCCAATTGTTTATCACATGACAAATCATTAAAAAGTGGATTAATAACTAAATTTACAATACTTTTAATATTATTAATATCATGGGAATAATGAACTGTATTTAAAACTTGATCGCAAATTGTAGAATCTTCCAATCTAGAAATAGGACATTTTTTAATTAGTCGTAGCTGCTGTTTCTTTTTCTTCTTATCATCAGTAGTCATTAGTAATACATCCTTCTTCCAAGATGAATCATAATCAAAAGAGCCAAAGAATTTATCAATAGAATGATTTTTAAAATAGGCACTATGTGCTTTATATTCACGCCCCTCATGTAAATTTGAATTCTCTAAATACCATAAATATCGATCCAAATGTTTCGCATCTAATTGATGAGATACGGCATGAATCGCTTTTACTTTATTAGCAAACTCACTCTTACTAGAAGAAGATAAATACCGAAATAAACAAGAAAAATTAGAAAGGTCATCTACATTATCAAAATGAATAGAACAATCTTCAAATTCATCACGTAAAGACTGAATAATTTCTTTATTATAATTTTTTAAATAAGCATGTAAAAGATTCCTCTTATCAGAAGACAAAGAAAGATATTGTGAATGAATAAGAAGTGGATAAAGTGTCTCTCTTTTCTCTTCGTCAGAAATATCAGATACGAAATGAAATAAATCAGAAGAATTTCTAAGTTCATCTTCTAGTAAGAAATGAGTAGGTTGATTATCTATATTCTCCCCTAAGAAAGAAAAGAAAGAGTCTGGTGCACTGCTAAATCTCCCAAGAAAAGAGTAAATTTCTTTTCTATCATATTTTTTACTCTCATAAAAAGATTTTAAAATAGGAAATAATTTCAACTTAGCATCTTTCGTATTCTCGTTTTCCAAAACAAATTCCAACAAATCGGCAAAGTCCCCACAATAAATCGAAGACTCATCTGCTATACCAGGTACTATAATATCAATATCGTCATGCACAAATGTAGGTTGATTAGCCTGATAATGACTAATATTCTTGTTAACAAAAGAACGAAACAGTTCTGAATCAAGATTAAGTAATAAACGAAAATTATGGCAAAGATAGTAAGATGAGGATTCCTTGAAACCTAAGCTCTCTATAAATTGGGCACAAGGAAAATCAGTAGCAATATAGGCCAAATTATCCTCATGCTTTTTATCAATAAAATATCTAGGATAAAATCTAGTAAACATTCGTATACCAGAAATATCAGCCATCATGAAAGAGATTCTCTCAAAATAGTCATAAGATAAAAAATCACCAAAAGAAGAATCAATATAATCCTTATACATCCTTTGCTTAATGCCAATTATTGTGTTTACAAATTCAGCTGAAACAATGGTATTAGAATCACTAACCTTATCAGCTACAGTTTCAATAAAGGATGGACTATAAAATTTTAATGGCATCAAGAGCCACTCTGAAACATCCTCTGAATACCCATGTGAAAAAATTATAACAACCGTCTGTAATAAGTCTGGCTCCTCATCAAATGCTTTTCTAATACTATCTTCTGGTAAAGAAAACTTTTCTAAAAAAGGATATAGTTTTTTAAAAATATCTGTAGTTACAACGTCATTCATACTAAAACGACCTCCTCGTGTATTTAATATAACACATATAGAAAAAAAAGACACCTATTTTACTTCGGCATCTTCTAGTTTTTTTAATACTTCTTTTGTAACATCAATTGTTTTTAGACGAACTTCTTCTGCAGCATCTCTTAAAACGGGAGTTCCTTTCTCAATAGCAAGATCCACTAGATCTTCTGCTTTTTTCTTTAATTCTCCTGCTTTCTTTTTTGCAATCTTAATCGCTTTTTCTTTATCAAGATCTTTTAATTCTCTTTGGATATCGTCGATTTTTTCTTCAAACTCTGCTTTTACTTCATCCATATCAATATCCTTAATCCCCTTAATAAACTCATCTAGTTTCTCTTTTAACTCACGTCTAGTTTCACTTCCCTTTTTAGGTGCAAATAAAACTCCTAAACCGGCACCAAGTGCTGCTCCTACAACAAATTTTCCCATTCCACTTTTTTTACTCATCATCTATTTCCTCCTTATTTTTTTTCTTAAATACTCTAGAAATCGTACTAGTAACAACCTGAGCAACATGCTCTGTAATAAGCGCAAATCCATCTGTCGCACGATCTAAAATAGTAAAAAATCCATCCAAAGAATTTACCTTATGCTCAATATCATCTACTAAATGCTCTACACGATCTAGTACCTGAATCATACGAATTCCTAGAATAATTAGTACTATTAATAATATGATACCAAATATATATAATAATACTGGCAAAATAACATTTAAGAACTCCATACCTAAATTTCTCCTTTTTATTCCTCGTTATACATAGAATCAATTAAATCAAATAAATTATCATTATCATCTAATTGTTTTGTTTTTTCCTTTTCTTCCTCTTCTACTTCCTGAACTTTTACTTCTTTTTCTTCTTTAATACGTCTACCTGTTGCTTTTTCTTTACTTGCATCAATATAATCTTTATTATATTCAAGTCCTAAATCTTCAAAATACTCTTCTGCATCTCCTACTGTTACTTTATTAACGGTAGGTGTATCTTCTTGACTCAAATCGACTAATAAGTTCTCTTCGACTTCCTCAATCTCAGGAGAAAAATCCGTATTAGGAACAGACTCTATATCATCTTCCAGTCTTCCATAAGCTTTTCGTCTAATTGCATCCAAATCCAAATCATCTCTAGAAAAAGTAGAAATACGAACATCTCTTTTTTCTTTTACTTCTTCTTTAGTATAATTTTTATCTAATACACCATAAATTGGTGAAATAATAGGAGATGGTTTAAAACCAACATGTTCCTGTTTCTTTTCATATGCTCCTGCATAATTTTTCTTATTATAGTTAGTATAATCACCATATTCCTCGTTTTTAGATGCTTGATAAAGTGGTTTTTCATGATAACTAGGTTCTTCTTTCTTCGTTACAGTAACCTCTTCTACAGAATCATCTAAAATATCAAAAGGCTGAGTAACAGAAAAATCATCTTCTGCCATCACTGAGAATCTAAATTCAGACTGTGGTTTTTCCAAAATCTCTTCTTTTTCCTCTATTTCTTCCTCTTTTTCCATCTTTTCTACAACTGGTTGTCTCTCCTGATAAAGAGGTTTCTCTGAAACAGCAATCTTCTTAGCAATTGGCTTATCGCTTTTCTGTTTTACCTTATCACGACGTGACTCTTTCGCTTTTGCTTTCGATTTCTGCTTTGGCCGCTCTTCTACCTCCACATATTCTTCTTCAAAAAGTGCATTTTTTAATTTATCCATTAATTTCATAAAACACCTCTTTCTAATCTTCCTCTTCGAGCTCTACACGATCTTGATCTGGAAGCTCATTATCCTTATCATAATATTTACCATATTCTTCTACATAGTCCAAGAAATCTCCTGTTTTACGCTTAGATTTAAAAATATCAAATTCTTCCTCTTGATAGTTCAAAACTTTATCACCAACTAATGTTTCTAAAATACTACGATTATATTGAACAGAAGAAAGAATGTGACTAATATTAGCAACCGCATCTACTAATTGGGACTTAGAAACGTAAGCCTCAATTTTCACATAATGGTACATTGCCTCGATAAAATACTTATTATTGACCTCATTAATCTCTAAATAACCAAAATCTTTTCCATTTTTTAATTGACGAGAATAATAAGCATCTTGATTTTTTTTGTAACTTTCCTCTACTTGATGATAATAACTAACGACATCTACATATAAATAATAACGATTATGATACTGATCCTGAAGTAAAGCATTAAACTCTTCTTTATTAATAAATGTCAGTCCTCGTGGAACATAGTATTTATAGCCTTCAAATGCAACATTAGAAAGACTAGATTTCTTTAATAATACTTCTTTAACAATAGTATCAATATCATCTGACTTTACAGAAACAATACCACTACAACCTGTTGCAAAAGTAACAACAAGTAGGAGCAAAACGATTACCTTTTTCATATTTCACCTACTCTTAAATTATCATAACACATATTTTGTATTTTTTAAACTTTTTGTCAACCACTTGACGCCTCTTGACTACTTCTTCTCTGCAATAAACGCTTTAATCTTTACTCCTTGAGAAGAAAACCGATCTTCATATTCAGTTGTAATAAGTCCATCTACTTGATGTAAATCAAGAGTAACTTTAGAAAAGCGATAGCCATAATTACTGAAAGACTCAATGGAGTAAGAAAAAAGTTTCTCATTATCTGTACGAAAATAAATAGTAGCACTTGTCTTAAAAATAGAATCATATTTACTCAAAAATATTCTACTGCTAAGACGTCTCGAATGATGTCGACTTTTAGGCCAAGGGTCTGAAAAGTTTAAATAAATACGATCCACTTCATGAGAAAAAACTTCATCAATCTCTAAAGCATTCAAACAAATGACTCGAAGATTATCCAACTTTTCTTCTTCTAATTTTTTTAAAGCAAGAGCCAAAACACTATCCTGTTTTTCAATTCCTATATAATTAATTTCAGGATGCCTCTTAGCATTTTCTAACAAAAACTTTCCTTTTCCCATTCCAATTTCAACATATAAAGGTTGTCTTTTAGGAAACAGTTCTTGAAGTCTTCCTTTATAGTCTTTTGGATTTTCTAAAAAGTAAAAAGATTTTTCCATAATTTCTTGTTTATTCTTAACATTGCGAATACGCATAAAATCACCGTATTTATTATAACACAAAATAAAGAATAATCATATAATAAAACAAGGAAAGGAGAATCACAATGAATGGAATGCCTTATCCATATCCTGGATCAAATATGATGCCACAAATTCCCAATCAATTCCTACCACCAAATCCTAATATGAATAATCTAAGAGAATTACAAGAGCGAATTCTCCGTTTAGAAAGACAAGTAAAAAGACTAGAAGCAAAAGTTTTTAAAGCAGATGAAATCATCCAAAATGATTATTCAGCATCTCCTCCAAAAGATAGTGGAATGTATATGGTGTAACACATATAAAATATGTGTTTTTTCATAGTATGAAAAAATAGGAAGTATATAGATAACCAAAAGCTTTTAAAAAATGACAAAAGAAGCAAGAAAACAATGTGTTCTTTTTGGTAAAATGAAGTAATACGTGGTATACTATTTTTAAGAAAGTAGAGGTTATTTATGAAACTGATAGAACTAGATGAAAAAAAATTTGATCACTATGTAAAACATCATCCTGAAAAATCGCATTTTTTACAATCTGCTGCTTGGGGAAAATTTTCTTATGAAATAAGAAATTTAAAACCTTTTTATTTAGGTTTAATAGATGATGAGGAAAAAATAATCGCGGCTACCCTTCTATTAAGAAAGGCCCTTCCTCTTGGATATTGTTATTTTTATGCACCTCGTGGTTTTGTGATGAACTATAAAGATAAATCACTCATAAAAAGTATGACAAAAGAAGTAGTCGCTTTCGCAAAAAAACGTCGTGCTATCTTCGTAAAAATGGATCCCGATATCATATACAGAAAAGAAAACTATTTAGAAGAAGAGCAAAAACTAGACTATGATAGCAACAAAATCATCCATACATTAAAGGAAGCAGGCTATAAACATTTAGGGTTTACAAAAAACTTTGAAACAACACAGCCACGTTATACTTTTAGAATTGACTTAAATCAAACACTACCAGAAATAGAGAGTCACTTTTCTAAAACAACCAAACAACGAATTAATAAAGCCCAAAAGCTAGGAACAGAAGTAGTAATTGGAACTGAGAAAGATATCCATGAATTTTACCACTTAATGCGCCTTACTGAAGCAAGAAAAGATTTTATCTCACATACAGAAGATTATTATCAAAGCTTATATGAAATATTCAATGAAGATAATAAAGCCACTCTATTCTTAGGTAAAGTAAACTTTGATAAAGTAATAGAAGAAGGTAAAAAAAGACTAAAGAAAATAATTAGTGAGATTGAATCAATGCCTACAGAAAACCTAAGCAAAAGTGCTAAGACCAAATTAAATGAACTAACAAAGCAAAAAGAAAAAGAGAAAGAGGAAATTGAAAAGTATAAACAAGCCAAAGAAAAATATGGAAAAGAACTAATATTAAATGCCCATTGGATTATGGAGTACGGTGATAAAGCATGGGTTTTATATGCAGGAAATCATAATATTTTGACAGAGACATATGCAAATTATCACACTTACTATGAACATATTAAATACTGTAAAGAAAAAGGCTTGCATATTTACGATCAATTTGGAACGATTGGAGATTTAAGAAAGGACAACCCGCGTCTTGGATTACATGAGTTTAAAAAGAAATTTGGCGGAGACTATGTAGAGTTCATTGGAGAATTTGACTATGTAGTAAATCCCTTAATGTATATTGTTTTTACAAAATTAGTACCATTTTATAGAAATATGGTAAAAAAACAAGCAAAAAAGGAGGCGAATCATGAAGCTAGTAGAAATAAATAGTGCAAAATTTAAAAGTCTTGCTGACAAAAATGAGCAAATTACTTTTCACCAAACCAAAGAATGGGGAAAACTAAAAGAGAAAAATGGATGGCATTCCTACTTTCTTTCTTTAGAAGAAAAAGGAAAATCTTATGGTTGTACGTTAATGTTAACAAAGGATGTTCCTATCATAAAAAAGCGCATCTGCTACTGTCCAAGAGGCTTTCTAATTGATTACAAAAACGAAGAAATATTAAAAACTTTCACGGAAGAAATCAAAGAATTCGCCAGCAAAAAAAAGGCTATTTTTATTAAAATCGACCCTTATGTTCCATACAAACAACATGATAGAGAAGGAGCATTAGTAGAAGGTGGATTCGATAACTCAGAAGTAGTAAAAAATCTTAAAAATTTAGGCTATAAACATTTTGGATTCAATCTAATGCAAGATGCCCTTCAACCTAGATGGATGCATACCATTACTTTAAAGAAAAGAACACTAGAAGAAGTCCATGCTGATATGGAATCAAAAACTAGACAGATTTTAAGAAAAAACGAACGTTCTGCTATCACAACAAGAGAAATCACAAGAGAAGAACTTCCTAAATTTAAACACATCATGCAACATACCAGTGATCGTCGTGAGTTCGTAGATAGACCTTTATCATATTACGAAAACATGTGGGACAATCTATATGAAAGTGGTATTTTAAAAATATTAGTAGCAGAAATTGACTTTGACAAATACAAAAAGAATACAGAAAAAGAAAAAGACCAAATCCAAAAAGAGATGGAAGAGCGCCTTTATAAAAAGGAAAATAACATCTTAAAGATGAACGAAAAAAAATTTAATAGCAAACAAAAACAAGATGAAGAAAGAATCAAGCAACTAGAAAAACAAATAACAGAAATTGAAAATTATCAATACAAGTATGGACATAAAGCACTTTTAGGAGGAATTTTATTTCTAATATATGGAAATGAAGTATTATCACTTTATGGTGGAAGCTTAAAAGAATTAATGCACTTCCAATCTGCCTATACTCTTCATTATGCAGGAATTAAATATGCCTATGATCATCACTATGATACATATAACTTCTATGGAATCACAGGTGACTTTAGAAAAGAAAACCCACTACTTGGACTTTACTTATTCAAAAAAAGTTTTGGTGGACAAGTAGTAGAACTAGTAGGAGAATTTGATCTAATTATAAGTTCATTCTGGTATAAAGCCTATAACGGTGCTTTCAAAATCTATCATGGTATAAAAAACATAAGGAAAAAACAAGGAAAATAGTAAAAATGACGTTACAAGAATTTAAAAATTTAAACTTAGAAGAGTTATATAAATATACAAAAGAAAAATTAGAATACGGATGGGTAGATACCAAAGGCAAAAAACATTACGGTTCTAACAACAATGACCTAGAGTATCATCTCCAAAAGCCAGAGGAAACCATAGAAAGAAACATCGCTATCTGTTGGGACAAAACAGAACTTCTAAGATACTACTTTGAAAGCAATAACTATGAGGATATAAAAACATATTTGATTTATCTATATATAACAGATGACTACTGTCCTTCTCATTCGATTATTACTTATAAAAAAAATAATCAATATATTTGGTTTGAGACATCCCAAGGGATGGGAGGAATAAGAAAATATAAAAAAGAAGAGGAACTATTAAAAGATTTGAAAAGACTCTTCATAGAAGATCTAATAGTAAACGATATGGTAGATAAAGATAATGATTTCTCAAAACTAGTATGTTACCAATACAAAAAACCATCCTTTTCTATAAGAGGTTCTGCGTTTTATAATCACGCTCGAACAGGAAAAAAAGTAATTTAAGAAAAACTTAAATTACTTTTTTATTGCGTGAAGAATTTTAAATAAAAAACAGTAAATTGGCATAATACAAAGCTCATGTTCTCCAATAAGTTCCTCTACATAACCAGTAAAGCCCTTTTTAAAGTCATATATTCCATAACTAGGATCCTCTTTATCAAAGTTTCCACTAATCCCATAAAAATTATAACGATGAAACCCATTTTCTTTCGCATAACGAATCATTTCCCATTGTACAAAGTGAGGACATCCAAAATGCATAAACTCTTCTCGGTTTCCACCGAATAAGTAAAGTACTTCATCACCATAAGTAATGAATACACCACTCGATACAGAAACAACATCTCCATACTTCTCTTTTAAAGAAGATACTTCACTCATCTTTTCCTCAGCTTGGGCTAAAGTAGTTCTATGACTAGCAATCTTTGCCTCACGACTACCCTCTTTTTCCATTTTAGAAATCATACTTTTTTCGTTTTCCACAGTTTTTGTGAGTTCTTCTAAAAGTTCTTTTAAATGAATATCAGCAAGAATAAATCGAGCATTCCCTTTTTTTCCAAGTAACTCATACAAATTCTGAAAATATTCTAAATTCCGATTGGCAAAATGTTTTCTATTACAGGTAGCATCTAATATTTCTTTTACCAAAGAAAGTTCCTCATACTCTGCATCTCTAATAACAATATGATTCTTCTCTGCTTTTTTAATGCTTCGTCTCGTAAAACTTCGCATATCTTTTAAAATATCACCTAACTCTCTATCCAAGTCTAACGAAAAACTCCACGAGATCTGCTCATTCTTGGCACTTTTTTTAAAGCCCAATGAATAAAGATTAGAAAGTGCCTTCGTATGATCTATACCACCTTCTACAACATCCCCATTGATATCCCGTTCTTTTTTGATATAGTAAGGATCAATTCTAAGAATATATCCCTTTTTCTCTTTAATAAAATTCTTCAAGTTAGAAACAAAAAAAGAAAGCGTCTCTTCGTCTTCATAATCAACAAGAAGTCCACGAGGAGCATAAAACTCATAAACAGAAAATCGTCTAAGATGAGAAAGAAGCATAGTAGCAGCGATAATTTTTCCCTGATCTTTAACACCCACATAATATAAAGACCAACCACTCTTCTTACGCAAAGCCCCAATCTCTGGCGTCTGCATAAAGTTTTTTAGAGGATGCGAAGAAAGAAACTTTGCAAATTCTTCTTCCTTCAATAGTTCAAATGTCATGCTCTCCCACCTTTCTTTTTACGAAATTTCAGTTTTTTAAGCAAATGGTCTCCAAAAATATCTTGAATCGTATGCGTATTCCAAGTAAAGAAAAAGTAAACAACCATACCAACAAGCGCATATATCATAATAATAAAGATATTTAAGAATCGATTACTAACTACAATTGGCACGACAAGCTTTAATAAAAGTAGTACAACAATCATAAGCACGGTTCCACATAATACATGAATAAGCTGTTTTACGGTTTCTTCATAATTCACCCCACACTTTTTGTGAAGTGCCATCAAACAAATAATAAAGGATACCCCATAACCAATCATAGTCGCTGTAATAGAACCATAGTAAGCAGGAAGTCCCATCTTATGAAAACCACAAATTAATGAAACATTAAGTAGTGCTTTTAATAAAACTCCAGTTAATAAAGAGAAAAATACAACTTTATAATATTTTAATACTTGTACCATTGTAACAGAGGTCGTAAAAAGAGAAGTAATTAATGCTACAAAAACAAAGTAAGAAAGAACCGATGGTCCATATTTACTACTACCATAAAACACCATCCACACAGGCTCTGCTAAAAAACTAAGCCCAACTGTCATAGGAATCGTTAAAAATAACAAAATTTGAAAAGTTTGATTAATTTTTCTATGAATGTCTTTCTTATCATCTAAAACCAAACTAGAAGTAAGATTCGGAATCAAACTAATGATAACACCTGTTGAAATAGAAATAATAATCATATTAAACTTAGAACCCCATGTAGAAATAATTCCCATAACAGTCTCAGCATCCGCTGTACTATATTTAATTTGTTCACCAAGCGTCTTAACAAGAGTGAAAGTATCTACAAAGCTATAAAGAGATTTAAAGATATCAATCATAATGAAAGGTAGTGCATACCAACAAATCTTCCGAAAAATTTCTTTATCAGTAATTCTAGGTTCATTTTTATCAAGAACTTTCTCGTTAAGTTTCTTTTTATTGCGAAGGGTTTTATCTAATAAGTAAACATATGCTGCAAAGGCACCAATGGACGCTCCAAAAACGGCCACCCCAACAGCAGTAGTAAGGGATAAGTGTAAAACCTTAAGGGCGATAAAACTACCCGCAACAATAAAGATAACACGCACAATCTGCTCATAAATTTGAGATAGTGCAGTAGGTGTAATAAATTTATGACCCTCCAAATATCCACGATAAATACTAAGGATAGGAACAACTAAAATAGCAGTAGAAATAACTCTTATTACAAATGTAACTTGTTCTATCGTATTTCCACCAGTAAGGTCTCCAAGAATCGCATGAGCAAGTTGAGGAGCAAAGAAGAATAGAATCACAAAGCAAATAAGTCCCAAAATAAGAGCAATTTGTTTCCCCATTTTAAAAGCTCTCTGTTTCGCATTATAATAACTCAAAGTTTGGTATTCACTAATGAGTTTACTAATTGCGAGTGGAATCCCTGCAGAAGATAGCGCTGTAAATACTAAATAAATGGTATAAGCATATCCATAAAGTGCTCCCCCTTGTTCACCAATAATAGCATGAAAAGGAATCACATATAAAATACCCAAAATCTTAGTAAAGACAATACCAAAAGTAGCAATAAAAGCACCCTGTATAAAATTTGTCTTATTCATTACTTTATTCTCTCGTTTTTTCTTCTTCACGTTATCACTTCCGTCCAATTTTTATCTGTCTCAATCATATCACAAATAACAGTTTTTGGAAACAAACTTATTTCATATACACAATCATAGCTGAAAAACAATATATCTGCTCTTCCCCAAATATAGAAGAACTAACTTGATACTTAATATCCACAATCTCTTTATCGAAGTCATCCAAGAAAGAATTAATCGCACTTTCTAAATCTTTTTCATCTTCCTCATCAAATATTTTTACCTTCATATAATCACCATGTATAGTATAAAACTAGTTTTCCACAAAAATTGTTGAAAATTAAAAAATTATTCTTACTTTCTAGAATAACCATGAAGTGGAATAATTTTTTTACTATCTAAAATCAATTCATTATAATGGGTATGATAATCTGTCTGCTCTAATCGAATTAATTGCTTAGGTGTAATTAGTCTAGTAGCACCGTTATAGGAACTGTAAGCTTCTCCATCAATTATTGCAATTGTATAATCATCGAGTTTACTAGCAGGAAGCGTCGCAGCATCTTTAGGACAAGCACCCAATAATGAATCATAAGAAATTTTATACTCAACACCATCTACTGCATTACAAAATGGAATAAGATCCTCTTGATAACTAAGGGTTGCAAAAGTGATTTTATCTCGATTAGGAGCATCAACATTTTTATTCCAAGAAATAATTTTATATTGACCGCTAGCAAGTTCATCTTCCCAAACCTTTTCGACGATTCTTTCCAAATCTGCTTTAAAATTACCAATTCCTGATTCACTAATATGGTTAATTAAAGCATAATCATTCTGATTAAGAAGAAAAGAATAATCATGAACTAAGCTTTCTAGTAACTCTATTAATTGTTTTTGTCGTAAATCTATTATATTCATAGTCCTATGATAACATTAATTATGCCAATTGTACACCCAAATTTTTATTTTAAATTAGAAACTTATAATAGTAAGTATTCTATCGTAGTATCTGTTTCCCTTTAAAAAGAGCTTTTCCTTTACTACCTTCATTATAATGTACATCCTCCATTTCAAAAGTAAATGGATTTTCCCAACGATAATGACTATAACTAATACGTTGCCCTCTTGCTGAATAACAAGGAAGACTAGACGATAATTTCGCATCAACCGCATCCTGAGAATTTCTACAATAAAAATACTCACCAGTTGAAGGATTCAATACCATTAAACCAGTTTTATCAAACTTCATATAATACACCTCCTAAAAATTAAATATAGAATATCACAAAAACATAAAAAAGCAAGTATAAAATACTTACCCTTTTACAACAATATTCACAATTTTATCTTTAATAACAATTACTTTAACTATTTCCTTACCTTCCACATGTCTCTTTACATTTTCTTCTGCCAAAGCTTTTTCTTTGATAACGTCCTCTGCTTCATTCAAAGCGATATGAATCGTAGCACGCACTTTTCCATTTACTTGTACAGCAATTTCTTTTTCATCTTCTACAAGTAAATCTTCATCATAACTAGGCCAAGTGGCATAAGCAATCGTATTATGATGTCCAAGCATTTCCCATAACTCTTCGGCAATATGTGGAGATACTGGATTAAGTAGTTTTACAAATCCTTCGGCATAAGTACGAGGAAATATCTCTTCCTTATAAACCGCATTGATAAAAATCATCATTTGACTAATCGCTGTATTAAAGTTAAGTGTTTCAAAATCATCTGTTACTTTTTTTACTGTTTGATGATAAATCTTATCTAGATTTTTGTTTTCTTCTTCACGAACCTTACCAGATTCATACAAACGATAGATTCGGTCCAAGAACTTTTGCGCTCCTTCTACTCCTTGCTTACTCCATGGTTTAGATGCCTCAAGTGGCCCCATAAACATCTCATAAAGACGAAGGGTATCTGCACCATAATCTCTGACAATATCAAGTGGATCAATGGCAAACTCTGGATACCGTTTTCCCATCTTTATTCCATTTGCACCAAGTATCATTCCTTGATGAACAAGCTTTTTAAATGGTTCCTTCACAGGAGATAAACCTTTCTCATATAAATAACGATTCCAAATACGCGCATACATCAAATGTCCAACAGCATGTTCTGGTCCACCTACATATAAATCGACTGGCATCCAGTGTTTTAATAATTCTTGATCAGCAAAAACCTGCTCATTATGTGGATCAATATAACGTAGGAAATACCAACTAGAACCAGCACTACCGGGCATAGTAGAAGTCTCTCTATATCCCTTTTTACCGTGATAATCATATGCTTTCCATTCTCCAGCATTCTCAAGTGGTGCTTTTCCACCATGGCCCTTATAATCCTCAAGTTCAGGAAGAACAAGTGGAAGCTCCTCATCATCCAAAATATGAATGCTACCATCCTCTAAATAGACAACAGGCATTGGTTCTCCCCAATAACGCTGTCTTGCAAAGATCCATTCTCTCATTTTATAATTGACATGTTTAGAACCACAACGATGCTCTTCTAACCACTGAATCATAGTCTCTATGGCATCCTCTTTATTCATACCATCTAAAAACTCCGAATTGATATGAACACCATCTTCTGTATAAGCTTCCTGACTTATGTCCCCGCCTTCTAAAACAGGAATGATAGGAATATCAAATTTACGAGCAAACTCATAATCCCGAGTATCATGAGCAGGAACTGCCATAATAGCACCCGTTCCATAACTAGCAAGAACATAATCAGAGATATAAATAGGAATCTCCCTATTGTTTACTGGATTAATCGCATAAGCACCAATAAATTCTCCCGTCTTATCATGATTTAGCTCAGTTCTTTCCAAATCACTCTTAGAAGCACATTCTGCCTTATAAGCATCCACCGCTGCTTTTCTATCAGAAGTAGTAATCATATCAACAAGTACGTGTTCTGGTGCCATTACACAATAAGTAGCCCCAAATAATGTATCAGGACGCGTAGTAAACACTGTAAACTCTTTCTCACTATCCTTAATTTTAAAAGTAACATGAGCTCCAACTGACTTACCAATCCAATTTCTCTGCATTTCCTTAGTAGACTCAGGCCAATCTACTTCATCTAATCCTTCCAAAAGCTTCTCAGCAAAAGCGACTTGATCGATAACCCATTGCTTCATATTTTTCCGAACAACAGGGAACCCTCCACGTTCACTCTTTCCATCGATTACTTCATCATTAGAAAGAACAGTTCCTAACTCCTCACACCAGTTAACAGGCATATCAATATATTTAGCATAACCGTCTAAATATAACTGTTTAAAAATCCATTGCGTCCATTTATAAAAAGCAGGATCACTCGTCTTTAGAAGTTTGCTCCAATCATAATCAAATCCAATAGACTTTAATTGATTGGTAAAAGTCTCTATATTTTTCTCAGTAAACCCATTAGGATGATTCCCAGTAGTTACAGCATATTGCTCTGCAGGAAGTCCAAAAGAGTCATATCCCATCGGATGAAGGACATTGTATCCTTGCATTCTTTTCATACGTGAAATGATATCTGTTGCAGTATATCCTTCCGCATGCCCTGCATGAAGTCCTACTCCAGATGGATAAGGAAACATATCAAGCGCATAAAACTTAGGTTTACTAAAATCTCTAATATCAGTATGAAAAGTATCATTTTCTGTCCAATATTTTCTCCATTTTTCTTCTATCTTTTTAAAATTATACATTTTTAATCAATCCTTTCTTCACATAATAAATACCTATAAAATGATAAGTGAAAAGTATCAGCGGAATCACAGCAACAAAAGCTACTAAAATCTCTAAAAGATAATGATCTATCATCATAACAATAGATACCAAAAGTGCAATATCAAAAGAGGAAATAAGAGAAATAACCAGTAGTAATCTTTTGTAGTTAACTTTTCCGATATCAATTTTATAGCGCGACTCCAGATACCGAATTTCCATCGGTTTCTTAGAAGAATTTCGTCTCTTTGCTTTCCTCACAATAAAAATTTGATAAATTAGAAAAACAAATAAGAATGTCATCATAAACAAAATAAATTCTTGCATACTCACCTCCAAAAAAAAACGCCCCTAAATATAAGGACGATTATCTCGCGGTACCACCTTAATTCATAGATAAACTATGCACTTAATAGATTTAACGATCTTACCCGAAATACTTAAAGGAAATCAAGTTCGCTATTTTTTTGTTATTTGTTCACACCAACCACAAACTCTCTGAAAAGAAAAAATAGTTACTACTACTTCCAATATTTAAAACTACTAATAGTATACTATAAATAAAAAGAAATGCAAGCCTTTTAACTTATTTTTATTCTTTCACTTTAACCGCATCTTTTGAAATAGAATAATGAAAGTAATCACGAACTTCTTCTGGAAGAGAAGCCATCTTCTGCTCCATAAGACTCTCTCTTTTCTCAGCTCTTTCTAAAACGCTATTTGCAATAAATGGTTGTAAAAATCTACAATCCAAATCAAAGACATAACCAGTACGTTCAAACTGTTCCACTTGTTCACGGCTTATATCACCGATAAGACGTTCTGGTGTTTCTACTTTAGGTAAGCACTCTTCATCCAGTTTAGAAATCAGCGGTAAATCTACATAAGAAAAATTTTCATTATAAGTCACATCTTTGGCTTTACCTGCTACAATTTGTTTAATAGCAGATACCCCATTTGCCCGTTGAACTGCAAAAGTAAACGAATCATAAAAAACAGCATCAATAGTACAAGTCGTTCTATCAAGAGAACAAAGGCCTCCCTTTTCAGGATGAAACAAAAGTATATGCCCTTCATCATGATAAACATCATAAAAACCTAACTCTTCAAGCTTAGAAAGGCGACTAGAAAAAGCCCGTGCACAACCAGTATAAAAAGAATTAGGAACAATAACTGGCTCTTCTAAAACTTGAAAAGTCTGCACACTAAGAGACTGTTTTGTACTATCATCAAATCGAGTATCATCTGTACTCTCTTTCATATTGGTATCTACTTCTTGTTTATATACACTTTGTAAATACATATCACGAAGAAAAAATTCTGTTTGCAATAAATTCAAATTTTCCACAATCTTATCCCCCTCTACCGAAGATAGATTTTATCACAAAATAGAAATAATTTCAAGCATTTCACAAAGAAAAAAATGGCGATAAGCCACTAAACTTCTGCAATATACTCTAAAAGTTTCAAAAACAACGTCATATATTCTCGAGAAAGTCCCTTTTTCTTAAGCTTTCGAATCGCGATACGTTTCTTCTTAATAGGCTCTTCTCCAAAAATAATACTAGCAATCTCTTCTTTTAAATAAGTATTAATTTGTAGATCCATCAAGATACTATCAATATCATCATTGATAACACGTACGGCATCGATTTCAATATCGCGTCCTTTGCAATTGACGGTTACTTGCCCAATAGTTGGCGCATCTAATACTTCAACGACAAAGTCATTTCCATCAATTCCTTTTCGAATATTTAATGGAGTAGCATTATGGAAAGCAGAAACATCATCGGCTTCTCTCGTATTTCTAAAAACAAGCTTATAGTTTCTCTTTTCTGGAACAATCCCACTTTTTCCTTCTACAGAACGGATAATAACAGTATAATTATTGCGCAAATAATTATAATCAATAGATGTCTTTAAGAAGTAACCTTCTTTATATAAAGAGGTAATTCCATCATCATCATATAAAGTATAAGTATTAGAAACCCCTGGGAAAATATGAATTTCCATATCCGTAGCAAGACCTGTATTATTCCGATCACTACGATTAGAAAGAGGAATAATAGAACCTGCATGGGCAAAGATTGGATAATCCTCATCTCTAAAGAACGAAACATACTTTTTCGCACCAGGAAACTTTTTACCAGTGGTAAAGTCATACCAAATACCATCTGGTATAAAGAAACGATGTACTGTACGGTTCATAACGGTATCTTTCTTATCAAGAATAGGTGCTGCCATTAATTGAGAACCAAAATAGTACTGATTACGATATAAAGTATCATCATAAATCCAAGGATAATTATAATAAAGTGGTTGAATCACAGGTGTTCCTACTTGATGATAATGATAGGCCTCTGTATATAAATATGGGATTAAACGATGACGAAGACGCAAATAATTAGCTACAATGGTCTCTGTTTTTACATCCCAAAGCCATGGTTCCCGTTTATAATAAGGACCACGAGCGGCATGAAAGCGAAAGATAGGCGAAAAAACACCAAGTTGAACATAACGAATATAAAGCTCTGGATCTTCAATTCCTCCATGATTCCCAGCAACATCATGACTCCAAAAACTAGCCCCAATATTAGCAGCATTAAGAAGCATAAATGGAATCTTCTTTAATTCATCCCAACTAACACTACTACTTCCTGCATATAAAATGGACTGCTTATGAGGAGCATAGATAGAGTTTCGTGATAAGTAAAGAGGTCTTTTAGCCACATTCCGACCAGAATCTAAATATTGATAATGATTAATAGCCCATAAATTCAAAAGATTTTGATTGCCACTATAATCATTCCAAAAAAAGTCAACGCCAAGGGATTCTAGCGGATGTAAGAAAACTTTAAAATAAACATCTAAAAGTTTCGGATTCAAAGGATCGAACAATACGATTTTAGGTTCAGTAATTCCCAAGTATTTAGAAGCAGTAGGAAAAAAGGCTTCATGTGGAAAAATTCCTGCTGTAGGATCTAGCTTTAATCCAACCCGAACATTTCTTTTATGAATTTTTTCAATGGTACTAGCAGGATCTGGAAAGAGGCTTTTATTAAAAGTAAAACCACTCTTAAGTGCCATATGCTCTCCTACATTACGATAATGCCAATCATTATCTAAAAGTAAAATAGAAATCGGAATTTTTTTCTTTTCAAACTTTTTAAAAAGTTCATCTAATTTTTCATCATTATAGTCTATATTTCTACTCCACCAATTCCCAAAAGCATAACGTGGTGGCAAATCTGGAAATCCAGTTAATTTAAAGTAATCAATCAAAGCTTGAGAAAAATCTTTATCATACATAAAAACATATATATCTAAACTACCTGGACTACGATCAAGTAATGTTCCATCTTTTGCAATCAACTTATTATTACTATCATTAATACTAGCAAATCCCTCAAAAGAATAAAGTCCTCTATTATAGACATTGCTACTAGGAATATCAATGGATACCATATTTCCATTGGCATTACGAACTTCTGGATGACCATAATACCAGTTTCTTTCTCTATCTTTATCTCCACTAATTAAAGTGATTTTTAGATTTTTCATTGGATCAATGCTATTTCCTTGAAACACTTGTCCTTTTG
>CAJUCU010000007.1:0-12833 GCA_910585335.1 uncultured Bacilli bacterium | reverse complement strand
ATTTCAATATAAGCAGCATCTTGTTGAACTTTAAATTCAGGTAATCCAAAATTTCTTTTCCGAACTAGCTGGCTTGGGATATCAACGAACTTACCACTAGGATCATATTCAAGACGCACTAAGCGTTCTGATAAGACACTAATACGCCAGTTTGCCCCTCGGAAACTAGCCTTGCTATCAGAAAAGGTATTTGTATAATCAATTTCAAATTGTTTTCCAAGTGGATACATCCACATCACCCTCTTATTATTCTAGTACTATAATATCATAAAAAGAAAAAGTTTCCAAGAAAAAATGCGTAAAACAAAACTTCTTCTACGTCATTTTCATATGAAAACTAAAAAACTCATGATTCCTACTAATTAGTATCTAAAAATCTCACATAATACTCATCAAAAGTAATATTATTATCTTCGATATATTTAGCAATTTTCTTACCAACATAGCGGTAATGCCATGATTCATAATTATACCCAGTAATACTCTCAAGTCCTTTAGGATAACGATAAATAAATCCATATTTATAAGCATTATCAAATAACCACTTAGACTCTTTTGATTCTACAAATACATTAGCAGAAGTAGAGGCAATATCAAAACCAAGGCCTGTTTGATGCTCAGAAAATCCAGGTTTTGCTACATACTTTAAAACATAATTATCCCCATAAAGTCCTTTATAAGTGTTCCAAGTTTCCTCCTGATCTTGATAACTCCGATAACAAGAATTAATTAGAAAATGCATATCTTCTTTCTCACCATCTTTTAGCATAGAAACAAATGCATTATACGCCTCACGATTGGCCTTTATCTTCTGATCTCCTACCGTATATTTAGAATCCACCACTACTAAATCATCTACTTTAAAATTCTTATCTAAATAATGATGTTTATTTACAAACATATCAATAGAAAACTGAGCGACTTCAACTGCTTGTTCATAATCTGGAATATCAAGATTCAAATTAACGTGTAAAACCGTCGTCTCTTCATCTTCTCTTTCTTCATCCATATATTTTAAATATCGATCATAGTTTTCAAGCCTAGCATAAGAAATACTATAAAACTCTTCTAAATAACGAACTTTATCACGCTTTGCAAAATCAGATACAGCTTGATCATCCCCATGTGTTACAATCATCGAAATCTCATAATCACTATACCCCTTCTTAATCAGCTTATTAATATTGGCAATCAAATTTTCCTGCTTCTGATATTTAATCTTTTGATAATGATCTAAATTCTTCTCGACATAGTCTTCACTTTCAAAAGCGGCATTTAATGTTTTGTTTTCCCCAACAGAAACAATATAATCTTTTTTAAACTGCAACAAAATTTGATGACTTGCTTTTTTACTATAACCTAAACTAGTTAGAGAGTGAATCTGATAAGAATAAAATATACCGAGTACGATAAGACAGGCAAAAATACCACCCAAAACCCAAAGTAAAATAATCGCTGGTCTTTTTAATTTTATTTTTCTCTTTTGCATTACTTCACCACCTATTATTCTTATTATAGCATGAATCATTTGATTTTTCGAGTAATTTATGGTATAATCTAACCAATTTTGAAAAAGGGAAAAGGAGTGATACTTTTGAGAGCAATTGTATTATCTGGGGGAGGCTCTAAAGGTTCCTATGAAATCGGAGTATGGAAAGCCCTAAGACGTCTACACATTAAATATGATATTGTAACAGGAACATCAGCAGGAGCTTTAAATGGCGCTTTAATGGTACAAAAACAATATCACAAAGCCGTAAGAATTTGGAAAAAGTTAAATATGCAACTACTATTTGGAGAAGACATCAATACAAAGAGTAACAAAGAAATCTTGCGCTTATTCGAAAAAGAATTTATAAAAAATGGCGGTATTGATGTAGGAAAAATCGAAGACATTATTGAAGAAGCTTTAAATACAAGAAGGTTTTTTGAGTCAGATATTGATTATGGTTTAGTAACTTTAAATATAAAGCAGAAAAAACCTGTCTTTTTACAAAAATCCAAAATGAAGGAAGAAAAATTAGCCTCTTATTTAATGGCTTCTGCTTCATGTTTTCCAGCATTCCAACTAAAAGAAATTGACAATGATAAATATATGGATGGTGGTGTAATTGATAATCTTCCTATTAATTTAGCCATTGACCTAGGCGCAGATGAAGTAATCGCCGTAGACCTAAATGCACCAGGCGTAAAACTTCCTGTCAAGAAAAAAATCAAAATTACCACGATAAAACCAAACAACGAACTTTCTTTCTTCCTTAACTTTAATGAAGAAGATGCTAGACGTAATATGATTTTTGGCTACAACGATACGATGAAGAAATTTGGTAGATTAGATGGAAAAAGATACACTTTCAAAAAAAATAGTATTGCCAAATGTGAACGTCGATATAAAGATACTTATGAATTCCATTTCAAACGAATACTAAAGACAAAAAAACTATTGAACCAAGTGGTAAACATGTCATTGAGAAAAAAAATAACATCACCAAAATATATGTTGACATTAATGGAAGAGCTTGGAAAAATGTTTCATTTAGACGAAACCAAGATATACAACTACCATGTTTTTAATGATGAACTACTAAAAAGAATAGAAGACGAACTAGATGCCATAGAAAAGGGTGCTACGATGTTTAAAAAACTATTAAAATCAAAGACCATGGTTTTAGATACTTATGAGAAGTTAAAGAAAGGAAATTTAAAGGCGATAAGACAAAATGCAACACTTGCCCCAAATGAATTTCTAAAAGCCTTATATTTATTTACAATTAGTGAAGACTAAAAATCCTTTTTATTATAGTAATAACAACAAAAGATATCATACCCTAGATTATTATTATAAAAATCGTTTTCATAGTAAAGTATTTAAAATCAGTCTAAATGCAGGCTTTTCATGTCCTAATATAGATGGAACTGCAGGCTATGGTGGTTGTATTTATTGTTCTCCACTTGGAAGTGGTGAATTTGCTGGTAAAAAAGAAGACGATATATTAACCCAATTTGAAGAAGTAAAAAAATTGCTGCATCATAAATGGAAAGAGGCAAAATATATTGGTTATTTTCAAGCCCGCACCAACACCTACGCCAAAGTAGAGGTATTAAAAGAAAAATACGAAAAAATCTTAAAGCAAGAAAATGTAATTGGTCTAAACATTGCCACAAGACCAGATGCAATTACAGATGAATGTTTAGAATATTTAAAAGAATTAAATAAAAGAACTTATTTAACCATAGAACTAGGTCTACAAACGATTCACGGAAAAACATCAAAATTAATTAATCGGTGTCACAGTCTTTCTTGTTTTGAAAATATGGTAAAAAAACTGAGAAAAGAACAGATTGATGTGGTAGTTCATATCATTAATGGTCTGCCATATGAGAGCAAAGAAGAAATGATAGAAACGGTAAAATATTTAAACACATTAGATATTCAAGGAATTAAAATTCATATGCTACATATCCTAAAGAATACAAAGCTAGAAAAAATGTATGAAAAGGAAAAATTCCCTGTTTTAACTAAAGAAGAATATATTGATATTGTAATTGATCAATTAGAGTATTTAAGACCAAATATCGTAATACATCGAATCACAGGCGACCCCAAACTAGATGACTTAGTAGAACCTAATTGGCTCGTCAAAAAATTCTGTGTATTAAACGATATTGATAAAGAAATGGTAAAAAGAGAAAGTTTCCAAGGAAAGAGATTAAAAGATGAAAGTAAATCATAACCTAGAACCATTCTATGATAAAAATTCAGAAATTTTAATATTAGGTAGTATTCCCAGTGTAAAGTCTAGAGAGCTAGGCTTTTACTATATGCATCCCCAAAACAGATTTTGGCGTATACTAGAAAAAGTATATGAAGAACCACTACCAGTGACAATAGCAGAAAAAAAAGATTTTTTAAAAAAGCATAAAATTGCACTCTGGGATGTGCTATCTTCCTGTACAATAGATGCCTCAAGTGATGCTTCTATAAAAAATATCAAAGTAAATAATATCCAAAAGTTAATAAAAGAAACCAACGTGAAAAGAATTTATACAACGGGAAAAAAAGCTTATGATATTTATCAAAAGGAAGTATTTCCAAAAACAAAAATGGAGGCAATCTACTTGCCTAGCAGTTCTCCAGCGAACGCAACATACAGTCTAGAAAAATTAATAAAAGATTATCAAGTCATCAAAAAGAGTATGTAAATAAAATAATTTTTACATACTCTTTTGACATTCTTTGACATGTCTAAATTTACTGTAAATAAACACTATTCCTTTTTAGAAGTTTCTGTAAGTACAGTTCCAAAAGTAGCTAGATTTTGAATATCACTAGGTACAATAATCTTAGTCGCATTTCCTTTTGCAACATCCACTAAAGCTTCATAACTCTTTAATTTTAATACTGCTTCATCCATTTTAGCTTCCTTCAAAAGTTTTAATCCTTGTGCTGTTGCTTCTTGAATTTTGATAATTGCTTCTGCCTCACCTTCCGCTTCTCTAATTTGTGCTTCTCTCTTAGCATCCGCTCTTAAAATCATACTCTCTTTCTCACCTTCAGCAAGTAAAATAGCCGCTTTCTTTTCACCTTCTGCCTTCAAGATAGATTCACGTCTCTCACGTTCTGCTCGCATTTGTTTTTCCATTGCCTCTTGAATATCATGTGGTGGCAAAATATTTTTTACTTCTACACGATTGACTTTAATACCCCAAGGGTCTGTAGCCTCATCCAAAATAGAACGCATTTTAGTATTGATAATATCACGAGATGTCAAAGTCTCATCCAGCTCCAATTCACCAATAATATTTCGAAGTGTTGTTGCCGTTAAATTCTCAATAGCACTAATTGGATTTTCCACACCATAAGTATACAGTTTAGGATCTGTAATCTGAAAGTATACAACGGTATCAATTTGCATCGTAACATTATCCTTTGTAATCACTGGTTGTGGTTCAAAGTCCTTCACAATCTCTTTTAAATTAACCACATTCGCAATACGATCAATAATAGGAACTTTGTAATGTGGCCCAGTCTGCATAGTTCTATCATAACTACCAAGTCGTTCAATAACATAAGCCTTTGATTGTGGAATAATTTTAACACCAAGTGCTAATACCACTAAAATAACAATAATAATAATCAAAAAAGTTTCCATAAATAATTCTCCTCTCAATCAACTTTTCGTCTTTTTTACCCAGATTTTTACACCATCAATGCGCTCTACTACCACCTCTTCTCCCTTTTCGATTTTCTCATCACTAACCGCCGTCCAAATAGACCCAAGTGTAGAAACTTCGCCAGGATGATACTTCTCTATTCGTCGAAGAACAAGACCTTTCTTTCCAATAATACGATCTGCATTCGTAAAGTGAATCTCCCGTTTTCTCATTTTTTTCACGATAGGTTTGGTAATCATAAGACTACATCCACTAGCAAGAATGAAAACAATAACTTGAACCAAAATACTATCTGTAAAAAAAGAAGTAGCAAAGGAAAAAAGTGCACCAATGGCAAACCAAATGGAAACAAGATTAACAGTTGCAATCTCTAATATCAATAACAATAAAAACAGAAAAAACCAAACTACATTCATAATACGTCTCCTAATACTTAAATTATATGTTAAATTGACATAATATTCAACAAAAGAAAACATTTTACTTGTGGAAAAAAATTTATTATACTATAATTAGAATAGAAAGTAGGGATACTATGGATAATAAAACCAAAAAGATTACAATTTCTACAATTGCAGTTTTAGGTGTTTTATGTATTGCAAGCGGTATAATAATGCCCCTAGTGATAAAAGGAAAAGAACCAAAAAACGTGGTAAAATTTAAGATTATTCAAAAACGAGTTGCCAAAACAAAAGATAATGAAATTAAACTAAAAGATATGGAAAGTGAAATTAACACACCAATTAGTGTCGACATAAAAGACTATCTAGTGTATGATTTAGAAGACAAAATTTTAAAGCAACTAAAACTAGATACCAGTGCTATCAATGTAACAGTGGCAGGAACATATACATACACTATTACTTATAAGAAAAAAACTTATAATGGAACTTATGTTATCAAAGAAAAACCACTTCCTACAATCGATAAGTTAACACTAAAATCATTAAAACTAACCAAAGGTGCTACTTTATCTACAGATATTACAACTTATATTGTAGAAACTGTACCAGAAGAAGCAAAAATCGCCATGAAACTTGATTTATCTAGTGTCAATGTAAATGCTGCTGGAGCTTATCAATATACAATAACTTACAATGGTAAATTCTATACAGGAAACATTGAAATATATGAACCACAAGTAACATTACCACCTGTAAAAGATAAGGATACAGAAAAAGAAGAAAATAAAGAACCAGATACAACGGTTAACACCCCAGTAACGCCAGCACCTGATGAAACCGTAACACCTACTCCATAAACTGCATAAGCAGTTTTTCTTTTGCATAGATATAGAAAATATGCTAATATTAAATAAAGAAAGGTAGGATAATAATATAATGGAAAGAAAAGTAAAAGTAGTTCAATATGGCGTTGGAAAAATGGCAACTTACACGATGCGTTATGTATTAGAGCATGGCGGAGAAATAGTTGGCGCACTTGATATCAATCCAAATGTAATAGGAAAAGATATTGGCGAAATGATGGAGCAAGAGAAACTAGGAATTAACGTGTCTGATGTAAAAGAGGCAGAAACAATACTAAAAGAAACAAAACCAGATATTTGTATTATTGAAACAATGAGTTTATTAAATGATGTAAAGGAAGCATTACTACTATGTGCAAAATTAGGAGTAAATGCAATTACAACATGTGAAGAAGCATTCTACCCTTTTAATTCAAATCCAAGCTTATCAAGAGAAATAGATGAATTAGCCAAAGAAAATAACTGTACCATTACTGGTAGTGGCTATCAAGATGTTTTCTGGGGAAGTCTTATTTCCCAACTAGCAGGATCTACTAACAAAATAACAAAAATTAAAGGTAGTTCTTCCTATAACGTAGAAGACTATGGAATTGCATTAGCAGAAGCCCATGGTGCTGGACTATCATTAGAAGAATTTGATGAAAAAATCGCAAGTACAGATAGAATGAGCAAGGAAGAAAGAGAAGAACAAATAAACAGTGGAAACTACGCTCCTTCTTATATGTGGAATGTAAATGGTTGGTTAGCAAAAAAACTTGGACTACACATTACCAATCAAACACAAAAATGTATCCCCCACACATACAAAGAAGATATTGCCTCTTCAACATTAGATATGACGATTCCAAAAGGAAATGCAACTGGTATGAGCGCGGTAGTAATAACCGAAACAGAAGAAGGCATTATAATAGAGACAGAATGTATTGGTAAAGTATATGGACCAGATGAATTTGATAAAAACGAATGGTCAATTATAGGCGAACCAGAAACAACAATGATCATCAATAAACCACAAACAGTAGAACTAACTTGTGCAACAATAGTAAATAGAATCCCGGATGTCATCAATAGTGAAAGTGGTTTTATTCCAACTTGTGATATGAAAGAATTAACTTACAAAACAAAAAATTTAAACGAATACATAACAACAAAACTCGATTTTTAAAATCGAGTTTTTAAATTAGAATAAACCAGTCACATTGCCATCTTCATCGATATCTATCTTCTCATAATTAGGAACACTAGGTAATCCTGGCATCGTCATAATCTTTCCTAACAGGACAGTAATAAACCCAGCTCCATTATAAAGGCATAAATCGCGTACTGTAATTGAAAAATCACGAGGATTCCCTAGCTTTTTAGGGTCATCAGATAGTGAATATTGCGTTTTAGCGACACAAATAGGAAGATGAGAAAATCCTTCTTGTTCGAATAGAGAAATAGCCTCCATCGCCTTATCACTATAAATAACTTCGCTAGCATGATAAATTTCTTTGGCAATTTTTTCAATCTTTTCTGGAATAGATAAAGAATCTTCATAAAGAAGTTGAAACTGACTTTCCTCTTTCACTTGTTCTATGACAATCTTAGCAAGTTCCAAAGCACCACTTCCACCATCACGATAAGCAGTAGAAATAGCAAAGCGAATTCCCTGTTGAGAACAATATTCTAAAACCTTTTCAATATCAGCAGAAGAGTCCCCTTCATACTGATTAAGACAAACAACCAAGTGGTTAGTATAAAGAAGCAAATTATCAATATGAGCTTGTAAATTATCAAAAGAAAGTGCCCCTTCTCCATTGTAATAAAGTGATTTCAAGGTAGTAACTAAAACAACACAGTCAGGATGAATCTCTGCCTTACGGCATTTAATATCAAAAAACTTTTCAGCACCAAGGTCGGCACCAAACCCAGCCTCTGTAATAACATAATCAGACAAAGACATACCTAGTTTGGTAGCAACAACACTATTGCAACCATGTGCAATATTAGCAAAAGGACCACCATGAATCAAAACTGGTGTATTCTCTAAGGTTTGTACCAAATTAGGAGCAAAAGCATCCTTTAATAACACAACCAAAGAACCTACAATATTTAAGTCTCTAGCATAAATAAATTTTCCCTCTTTTGTATAACCAATGACAATATTCCCAAGTTTGAAACGTAAATCGTCAAGCGAAGATGCAAGGCAAAACAAAGCCATAATCTCACTAGCTGCTGTAATAACAAAGGAATCATCTCGCCCCTTTAATTTAACTTGTCTCAACTCACGATCATTGACATCCAAACATCTTTTAAAAACAACACGGTCAATACCTAAAGCATTACCTTTTTCAATATGATTATCAATCGCAGCAGATAAAAGATTATTAGCAGCAGTAATAGCATGAAAGTCACCAGTAAAATGTAGATTAATCTCATCCATTGGTACTACTTGGGAATATCCACCACCAGTAGCCCCCCCTTTCATACCAAATACAGGACCCATAGAGGGTTGTCTTAAAACAGCAACCACTTGCTTCTCTAGCTTCCCTAAAGCATCTGCAAGACCTATACTAACAGTGGTCTTCCCTTCTCCATAAGGAGTAGGAGAAGTAGCCGTAACCAAAATAAGTTTTCCCTGCTTCTCTCCATAAAAATCCCGCACTTTCGCCTTATCATTTCCATAACAAACTAAGTTCGAAGAAGGAATAGAAAGCTTCTTTGCAATATCTGAAATATCCTCTTTCAAAGCACTTCTAGCAATTTCAATATCCGTCATTATATCACCTCAATTACTCTTCATTATAAAGAGTACTTTTTTTTTTGTCAAATATTACGAAACTTGTTTTTTAATCCACATATTTCTGTGGAAAAAATGATATTCGCCCCTGAATTTACTATTTTCAAAAGCATTTTCCACAAATAATGTGAAAAGTGTCATTTGCAAGGAGAAAAAAGAAATGATATAGTTCTAGCCACAAAACGAAGGAGGGAGAAATTTATGAAAAAATTTGTTTTGTTAATAATTGCAATATTGATTGCTACACCATGACTATACAAAAAGTAAATGCTAGTAATAAAGCATTTTATGAAGCAGAATATGCTGGTAATATTTATCTAAGAAGAAGTCTAAATGGCGAAGTGAAATATCAACGGGCAAGGATGTTTAGAGAACAAGGAACCAATAACATCGCCTATTGTATAGAGCCATTTGTAAACTTTGGCGATGGAACGAATTATGAAGAGATAAATCATATCGAAAATTTATCAGAAGAAACCATGCAAAGACTTTCACTTTATGCTCACTATGGATACCTATATCCAGGACATGAAGACATAAAATGGTATGCGATTACCCAATACTTAATTTGGCGTGCTGTAGAACCAAACGCAGTATATGAATATACGGATGGACTAAATGGAAATGCTATTTATCCCTATATAAAAGAAATGAATGAATTAATTCGACTAGTTGGCAAACACATGACAATCCCCAATTTTGGAGACCCAGAATTTACAATAACAGAGGGTGAAGAACTAACATTAAAAGACCGAAGTAAAATCGTAAGTAATTATGAAACAACCAATGAAAACGTAGAAATATCAGAGAATACATTAAAAATAAAAGGCTTAAAAGAAGTAACCCACATTATCCACTTAACAAGAAAAGCACAAGGATATCAAAATCCCGCCCTATTCTATCATAAAGCCAATGAACAAAAACTCATGACGATAGGAAATGGTAAAGAAATAAATATGAGTTTTAAAGTAAATGTAAAGAAAACAGAGTTAGAAATCACAAAAATAGATAAAGATACCAACTCAGAAAAACCAAGTGGAGAAGGAAGTTTAATTGGGGCAAAATATGGACTATATGATAAAAATGATAACTTGATTAGAGAATTAGTAATTGGTTCGGACAATAAAGCATCCGTAAAAAACTTACCATTTGGCACTTACTACTTAAAAGAAATAGCCCCCGGAACAGGTTATCAATTAGATGAGAATGTTTATAAGATCGATATTTCAGCTGAACATACTATCATAAAACTAAAACTAGCAAATGAAATTATAAAAAAGAAAGTAAAAATAGAAAAAGAATATGGCGTAATAAATAATACAAAAAAAGAAGCAAATATTACCTTTGATATTTATGATAAAAATGGAAAGTATATAACAAGTATAACAACAGATGAGAATGGCTATACTGAAGTAGAACTACCCTATGGAACATATGTAATAAAACAAAAAAATACAACTAAGAATTATAAACCCGTAGAAGATTTTCTAGTAGAAATAACAGAGCAAGACCAGGATTTAACCTATAAATTATATGATTATATAATAGATGTACCTAACACAAATAAAAATGAACAATATCCACTATTTTTGGAATTAGTAATACTATTAGGTGGGGTGTATGTATATCAAAAGCAAAATATATAATTTGATAATCCTCTCTATCTACCTAGCCACCTGCTTTCTCATTTTTAATCAAACGGAAGAAGAGAAAATAAACACGAAGATAAAGGTAAAAGACAATATACCTGTCGTAGACAAAGAAGTAATTGGAAGTATTGAAATTGATAAAATTAATTTAAGAAAGCCACTTTATAAAATAGAAAGCGAAAAGAATAATGTAGAGAAAAATGTGACTATTTTAAAAGAATCTATTCTGCCAGATCAAGAGGAAAGTATTTTATTTATTGCAGCCCACTCTGGAGATAGCAAAATCTCTTTCTTTGATGACTTAGATAAACTAGAAAAGAATGATAAAGTGGAAATAACTTATCAGAATCAAAAATATACTTATCAAATATCATCCATTTGGGAAGAAGAAAAAAATGGTCACATTCATGTAAATAAGGAAAGTAAAAAGCAGTTAATATTAACAACTTGTAGTCCCAAGCACAAGGATAAACAACTAGTAATGAGTGGGACAATAATATAAAAATAGGAATTCATTCATTCCTATTTTGTAATTAAATCAAGGGCTGCTTGTAATTGAGTATCTGTCTCATCACTAGGATTTGTAAAATACTGATCATCAAGCTCTACAACAAGATCAGCAGGAACACCCTTTTTATCGATAGAGTTTCCTTTAGGCGTAAGCCATTTTTCTGTTGTATATTTAATACTAGCACCACTTTCTAGAGCAAATGCTTTTTGTACAGTTCCTTTTCCATAAGTAGTAACCCCAACTGTTTTACCACCATATGATTCTTTAATCGCTGCTGCTAAAATCTCAGAAGCAGAAGCACTACTTTTATTAGTCAGTACGATAATATCATATTTTCTGCTTTCTTTACTAGAAGCATAAACAGGTTCTACCTTGCCTTTATTTTCTATATTATAAAGAATTTTCTTTTTATTCAAAAACAAAGATAAAATTTTAGTAACCTGTGTTAAATGTCCACCTGGATTTCCTCTAACATCAATAATAAGAGAATCCATTTTTTTCTTTTCTAAATCAAGAAGCTCTTTTTTAAATTGCTTATAAGTGTTAGCAGCAAAAACATCAACAGTTAAGACACCAACTTTTTTATGATTCTTTTCTATCACTTTTTGAGTAACAGAAGGAAGCTCAACCACACCTCTAGATAAGGTTACATTCATAGTAACTCCATCCCGTTCAATCTTAACTTTAACCTTAGTTCCTTCCTTTTCGCCTTTTAATATGGTCGTAATCTCGGAAAGACTCTTCCCTTCTACACTCTTACCAGCAACTTCTAAAATAATATCATCTTTCTTTAAACCAGCTTTTGAAGCCGGAGAATTATCAAAAACACTATGAACAACAGATTTACCATCACGCTGTGTAACCTGCGCTCCAATCCCTGTATATTCCCCATTTACAGTCTCATTAAAAGACTCTGATGTATCTTCATCCATATAAACAGAATAAGGATCATCCAAATAATCTACCATACCCTTAATAGCAGAATCCAAAAGCTCCTTCTTATCTAATTTACCATAATAATTATCCTGTATAGTATGATAAGTACTAACTAATTCTTCCAATTCTCCTGGCACTCTTTCATTAGATATTAATCCCTTTGTATAAGTTAAAACACTTCCTAAAAGACCACCAAATAAAATAGAAATAATCATAATAATAACAACTTCAATTGTATTAAAACCACTTTTCTTCTCTATAATAACTTCTCTAATTTCTTCATCAACAAAATGATCCATCTCTTCTATGGTATTTTTATTCTTTCGAAAAGCCATAGCATCACCTCTTTATAATCTATTAATATAATATCACAAAAGTCATAAAAATAGAATGAAAACAAAAAGAAAAAACAACCGAAGTTGTCTTAAAATATCTTAAATGGCGCCTCAACTAGGACTTGAACCTAGGACCCCTTGATTAACAGTCAAGTGCTCTAACCAACTGAGCTATTGA
>CAJUCU010000006.1:13499-35397 GCA_910585335.1 uncultured Bacilli bacterium | reverse complement strand
TATTTTCGTTCTCTTGAGAAGGCAAGAGATTCTTCTCCATTCAGATGGTTCATTCCTTTTTTTATCGTTCCTTTATATGTTCTAAATGCTACATCAGAATAGACATCTACCCCACCAATAGTATCTACTAAGTTTACCAAGGTATCAAAGTTTACACGGATATAGTACTCAATTTCTATTTCTAACAAGTCACTGATGGTTGCTACAATGTTTACATCGCTTCTTGAAACAGTATTAATTGGACCACTTGTATCAATACCACTTATTAAAATAGAAAATGGCTCTTTTGTAATATCGGTATTTTTCTTTTCTGTTTTATTTGGAATCGATATTTTTATACTAGTGATAATTTTTGTTTCTTTTTCAAAGGCTTTGTTTTGTTCTTTTAGCAATTCTTTATTAAATTTACTGATTAATATAGCCTCTGTCTTATTGGTTAATAAATCTTCCATTAATATATTTAGAGTCATCTTCTTTTCTTTTTTTGTTGTTACTTTTTTATTTACTTTTTTTAGAGCTTCTTGATAATAGATGTCATTACCTTCATATGTTCCTAGTGTCTTATTAGCAATATCTTTTATTGTTTGATTATTACTTTCTTTTTTTACTATTACATAGTAAATTTTTGTCTCTTTTTCTTCTTTATTTATCTTTTCTAAAAAATCATTTGTTTCATATACTTTATCACTAGCAAGTAAAAAACAAGTACCAAAAACAACTTCTATTATGATTAAGATGATTCTTAGCCATTTCTTTTTTGTTTTCCAAGTGAGAATAGCCATTATTAAATATAAAGCAATAAAAATAAGTGAGAATGCTAAAAAATAATGATTTGGAATAACATTTAGTAAAGCAAGCATTATATATAAAATAAATGCACTCACCACTGATAAACCATATATTATTTTACTAATTACTTTTAGCATAAACTCACCTTCTTTTCTTTATGATTATTTTAGAAAAAATTGAAATATGTTGCCAAATATTCTGCCATCTAATAAAGTACCAAAGTTTTGATCTTCAAATAGATAGACAAAATATGCTCCATATGATGCGCCTAGGACTAATAATACTAGCAGAAAAGCAAACTTTTCTTTTGTGATTTTGGTGAAATTGTTCATAAATGGAACAATTCCCATAAATTGAATTAACATAACGAAACGAATCATAACAATTGATTTTGGTAAGACAATTAACATACAAATAGCAAGTAGTTGAATTAAACCATTTATTCCTTCTAGTTTATTATCTTCTTTTTGACTCCATAATACTATGATTGTAATGATTAATTTGGTTACTTCCATAAATAAGGCAAAGCCATTGTAGTATCTGTGCATTTCTGCATTTCTTGTAAAGTAGGCATTAAATGTCTGCTCTATCGTTTGGAGAAATGATATTTCTAAGGCACTATTTATAAAACCTAAAATTGTAGTTGGAATAATGAAAATAAAGGACGTAAATAGTAGAGATTTCATATTTAGTTTATTTCCAAACATTTTATAGATTGATAAAATAGCAAGTGGAAATATCATCGAGTTATGTATAAAAAATGTTGTTATATATAGAATATAGGAAAAGATTGGCTTTGCTTTTTTTACATATTCTAAGTAGATGGCAAAGGCAAATAAGATAATTGCGATATAGTTCCATAATCCACTTAAAAAATTTAGGGCATTAAAACCAAAAAATGTAAATTGAAATATAATAAGAAATGGGAATAGTTTGATATTTTTTTGTTTTCTATAATCATATAGCATATAGAAAAGTAGAAAATATCCACTTGTTACAACACTAAATTGTAATAAGTTAATGTCTCTTAGTCTAGAGAGAGCAAAATTAATTAGCATTGGTAATAATTCCAATTCTACTTTGGGCATATAGGACAAAAAGAAATTCCAACTTTGGCCAATTAAGCTTTTTAGTACTAATTGGTGTCTATATAGGTCATAATCTTGTGGTGGAATATAGTTATAAGCAATTAATCCTAAAAACAAAGCCATTAAGAAGGAATAAACAATACCACGCTTGCTTTTTCCAGAGAAATAAGCAGATAGTGATACTACAAATCCTAATAATGGTAATATTATAAATATTATTGGTATCAAAAAAACCATATTCTTAAATTCCTTTCTTTTATAATCTAGAACGCAGAACGGTTTCGTTGACGTTCCTTTTTATTCTTTAATTAAGCAATTACAGAGTTTTGATCTGGTTCATAAATTCTCTCTTCTATTTCACCAGTCATATCTCTCGTTGAGAATAGGCAATGCTCACGTAATGCTACTATTTCTTCATGTACTCCAGCTTTTGAAAGTTCGGCTCCCTCTTTTGAAAATATTGTTTTCAATGTCATTGCAATTACTTTCAAATCTTCCATTAGTGAACAATCTTCTACATACTCTATATCATACTCTATTTTTTCAAAAATAGATAGATTATTTCTTCCCATTGCTTGGGCAAGCCCTGTAATTCCTGGGCGGACTTTTAATCTTTTCTTTTGATAATTCGTAAAGTTCTTTGCATATTCTACAATCCAAGGGCGTGGTCCTATTAGACTCATGTCCCCTTTTAGAATATTGAATAGTTGTGGTATTTCGTCTAATGAAGTTTTTCTAATAAAACTTCCAACTTTTGTGAGTTTATTTTCTTCTTTAAAGTTTAACACATCATTGTCAGCGGTCATACTTCTAAACTTATAAAGTGTAAACTCACAACCATCTTTTCCTGTTCTTATTTGCTTAAATAAAGCAGGCCCTTTGCTTTCTAATTTGATAGCGATAGCAACTAGTAACATTGGAACACTACATAGGATAAGCAATAAGAAGCTAATGGTAATATCCATTGCTCTTTTAAAGTACTTGTACATATATATAACCCCCTAAATATACATTATCTAGAGATTACTTCGTTTTTTATTACTTTATCGAAGTTTCTCTCTAACAAGTCTTCAACCTTCTTTTTATTCTTTGTTATTTTTTCTAATTTTTTATATAATTTTTTTGTATTCAATTTTTCTGTTTGTCTATGAATATCACTACCTAGAAACTGGATTCTATTATTTTTCAATAATATTTTTAATGTTTTTTTCGCTTCTTTTCCATAATGATTCCATAAACTTTGATAATTTCCTTGAAATAAGGCTCCCATTTCTAAATATTCTTCTATTTTTTCAGGATTTTTTTGAACGAAATGATATCTTTCTGGATGAGCGATAATTGGAATGTAACCAGTTCTCACTATTTCAAAAATAATCTCTTTTAAGTTTTGAATTTTATTCATAAATGGTAGTTCTATTAAAATATATCTAGAATCATTTAAGCTTTTCGCATCTTTCATTGCTATTAGTGATAAAATGCTATCATCTATATAAATTTCGTTTCCTAGATATAAATTGATAGAAAGACCTTCTTTTTGTGCTTCTTCTACTAAAATGTTGAACTTTTCCATCTTTTGTTGGTTATTTGCAGAGAAGGTGCTATTTCTAATATAGTGTGGTGTCAACATGATGTCTGTTACACCATTTTCTTCTGCTTGTCTTAATATTTCTAGACTTTCTTTTATATTTCTACTGCCATCATCTAGTTCCATTAAAATATGTGAATGAATATCTTTCATGATTATTCACCGTAATATCCGTAGTAACTGTTATGTTTACGTTTTGCTTTATTGGTAATAACTCCTGTGATAGAACTATTTACTTTGGCAAAGCTTTTCTTAACTTCTGCTAGTGATTCTACTTTTGTTTTTCCTTTTGATATAACGATGATATTCGCATCACTATACTTGGTCATTACTAAAGCATCACTTAGTCCCAGTACTGGTGGACAGTCTAGAATAATTAAATCATATTTTTGCTTTAGCTCTTCTAATAGTTCTTTATTTTTAGATGATGATAAAAGCTCTATTGGATTTGGTGGTGTTGGACCGTTTGGAATTAAGTCAACACCTGCTACTCCTGTCTTACAAATATAGTCTTCTATTCTAAAGTTATTGGCTTTATTAGCACTATATCTTAAGATTAAATTGGTATATCCTGTTGTTGGTAATTTTTTGATTTTGAATATCTCTGCTTGTCTTCCTTTACGTAAGTCACAGTCAATAATTAACACTTTTTTATTCTCTTGTGCATAAGCTCCTGCTAGGTTTGATGAAATTAAACTTTTTCCATCTTCTGGTTCCGGTGATGATACTAATACTACTTTAATTTCTTTTTCTACTGCTGCAAATTGTAAGTTTGTTCTTACTGATTTTAGTGCCTCACTAAATGAAGATTTCGGATTTTTGGTAATTAATAAATCTACTTTTTCTGGTTGTGGTTGTACCATTTGATTGATTGGTTGTGTTACTACTTGTTGTGGCTGTGGTTGTGGTTTCATTACAGGTTGTAGTACTGTTTGTGGTTTTTCTTGTATTACTTGTTCAGGTACCGTGGTAGCTGGTACAACTTGCTTTGTAGTTACTACTGTTTGTACTGTCATTTGAGGTTGTATCATTACTTGTTGCGGTTGTGCTTGTACTACTTGTTGTTGTACTGTTGGTTGTGATTGAACTACTGTTTGTGTTTTTTCTATGATTGGTGTTACTGTTGTTTGAGGAGCACCAATTACTTCTTCCTCCACAGTTGATGATTTTCCAATAACTTCTGTTGATTGATTCATCATTTCTTCCCTTTTCTCCTTTTTGATTATTTCTGGTGCTACTGGTTGTACTTTTACTTCTACTGTTGGTTCAATTACCTCAATCACTGGCACCTTTGAATTGATATTCAGTTCTTCTCGTTTTGGTTCTATTTGAACTTTTGGTTGTTTTACTTGTTGATTTTTATTTTTATGTTTATTTTTATTATTTTTTCTTCCCATGTTTCTCACCTACCTTTGGAACAACACCTAAAACAGTTAAATCTAATTTTTCTTCTACTGTTTTAGCATCTTTGATGGATGTATCAAAGTAGAATATGATAAAGATGATACCCATACCTAATATTAATCCCATAGCACCATAAATTGCATTTTGTTTTACGATGCTAATGTTATATGGATTTTCTGAAAGTTGGGCTTTATCCACTACTGAGATATTTTGAATTCCATAAATATTTATAATTTCTTGTGTAAATACATCGGCGATTTCATCAGCGATTGCTTTTGCTTCTTCATTTGATTCGCGACTTACTGCTACTTTAATGATTTGTGTATCTGTGATAGATGAGACACTGATACATTTTGATAAATCCTCTACGCTCTCATTCATCTTTAAGTTTTCAATTACTTGTGATAATACATTTCTACTTTTTATGATTTCACTATAAGTGGATACTAAGTTGTTATTTAAAGTAATATCGTTTTGTGTAATACTGGTTGTACTTCTTTCTTCTTTTACTAGTACTAGTGATGTTGTGCTTTTATATAATGGTGTTTGGAAACAGAATAAATAAATGTTTCCTATTAAAATACAGATTATCATCGCAATTAGTGCAACTTCAATTTTTGACATAAAATAATGCCATAACTCCTTTAAATTGATCTCTTCCATCAATTTCAATCCCCCTTTTTTGTTTGCACATATTATACCACATTTTCAAAAAAAGTCAAGAAATTTTGTTCGCTTTTTCATAACTATGTTCTAGTCAAAAAGAAAAAAAATGCTTTTTTTCAGCATTTTTCTTTGTTTTATTTTATTTTTTCTAAGAATTCATCTTCTGTCCAAATTGGAATTTGAAGGGCTTTGGCTTTTTCATATTTGCTACCTGGACTATCCCCTACAATAACTACTGAAGTTTTCGATGAAACAGAACCTACAGTTTTCCCACCAAGGCTTTCGATTTTCTCTTTTGCCTCATCTCGGCTAAACTTTGTTAGAGTTCCCGTTAATACAAAGCTTTTATTGAAAAAATTCGTATCCTGCTTTATTTTTTTGCCTTGATATGTCATATTGACCTGGAACTCTTTCAGCGTTTTTAGCACTTTTTGATTCTCTTCTTCTTTAAAAAACTCGATGATACTTTCAGCGATAATTTTGCCAATATCAGGAATTTCCTGTAGTTCTTCTATCGTTGCTTTCTCTAGGTTTTCCATTGTTAGAAAATGGCTTGCTAACACTTTGGCTGTTTTACTTCCTACATTAGCGATTCCTAAACCAAATAAGAGTTTTTCTAAAGAATTTTCCTTACTTTTTTCTATGGCATCTAGTAGTTTTTGAATGGATTTTTCACCATAGCCCTCTAATTCTACTAAGTCTTTTTTATGATTTTTTAATAAATAAATATCTGGAATACTTTTTACAAATTCAAAGTTGTATAAATCTTCCATGATACTTTCTCCAAGTCCATCTATATTCATAGCCCCACGTGAGGCAAAATGAATCAGTTTTTCCACACTTCTAGCAGGACAAGCATTGTTAGGACAATAATAGTCTACTTGCTCTTCTTTCTTTACAAGAGTGGTATTACACATTGGACAAGTCGTAATCATTTGGAATGGCGTTTCTTTGCCTGTTCTTCTTTCTATTTTAGATTCTACTACCTCGGGGATTACATCGCCTGCTTTTCGAATTGATACCATATCTCCAATTCGTAAATCCTTCATTTTTACATAATCTTCATTGTGCAGTGTTGCTCTTGAGATAGTAGAACCCATTACAATAACTGGGTCTAATACTGCATTTGGCGTAATCTGCCCTGTTCTTCCCACTGTGAAAATAATATCGTTTAGTTTCGTTAAGACTTCTTCTGCTGGAAATTTGTATGCGGTTGCCCATTTTGGATATTTGGCAGTAAAACCTAGTTTTTGTTGATCTAGAATATCATTTACTTTAATGACTACACCATCAATATCATAAGAAAGACTTTCTCTAAGTGCTCCCTTTTCTTCTATAAACTCAATTACTTCGTTAATATTTGCAACTAAGCGGTTATTAGGATTGACTTTAAAGCCTAAAGCCTTCATGTAATCTAATGCCTCTTGGTGTGTATTCAAACCATAATCTAGTGGATTAGGCAAATGATAGATGAAAGCATCTAACTTTCTTTCGGCTGCTACTTTGGAGTCTAGTTGGCGGATGGACCCTGCAGCTGCATTTCTACAGTTTTTTAGTAATGGTTCCTTTCGTTGTTGTCTTTTTTCATTTAGCTCTTGTAATGTTTTTTTCGACATATAGATTTCACCACGAACCTCAATGTCTACTTCTTTGGTTAACTTAAAAGGAATAGATTTAATGGTTTTTACATTGTGAGTAATATCTTCTCCAATCGTTCCATCTCCTCTTGTTGCTGCCCTTACTAATTTTCCTTTTTCATAAAGTAGTGAGACTGATAGCCCATCAATTTTTAACTCGCATACATATCTTGGATGTACATTTTCTTTTTGTATCCGTTCATCAAAGGCTATTACTTCACTTTCATTAAACACATCACTTAATGACATCATCGGTATTTTGTGCTCCACTTTTTGAAAGCCATCAATTATTTTTCCACCAGCATGTTGCGTTGGGGAGTCTTCTCTTATCCAACTAGGATGAAGTTCTTCTATATCAAAAAGCTCTCTTAAATATTTATCATACTCTTGATCGGTAATCGTTGGATTATCTAGAGTATGATAATTATAATCTGCTTCATTGATGATATTTATTAGTTCATTCATTCTCTCTATTGTTACTTGTCTATTCATGTTATCACCATCTTTATTTTATCAAATCATTTAGTTGATATGCAATGTTTATCCTATTTTTTCACTCTTATTATCAGTTTTTACATTTTTTTCCATTTTTATTATTGACACGTCTTCTCATTTTATGTCACTATATTAATGATCCTATGTCATATTTTTTTATCATAAAGGTAGATACTTTATGATTTTTTTTATTTTTTGCTTGAATTTTAAGGAATTTTTGTTTCTTAGACCAATATTTTGACTACTTTTCATAAGCATATGGATTTAGTTTTTCCATGTATTTATCTTTCATCTTATTGCTAGGATGGACGTATAAAGAAAGCGTTACTTTGACGTCTGAATGGCCTAGTATTTCACTTAGTGTTTTGGGATCTATTCCTATTTCAATACATCTTGTGGCAAAGGTATGTCTTAGGGCATGAAAACCATAATCTTCTATTCCTGTATTTTCTATAATTTTTTTATATCTACTATAATATGTCCTTGGCTCTATATATTTTCTACTTCCCGTTAGTACATATCGATCTGGATCTTTTTCTTCAATGTCTTTTAGTACAGAATACAAAAATCTATTGATTGGTATTTCTCTTTTCGAATATTCTGTTTTGGGATTATCAATAATTACTTTGGTTTTTTCTTCATGCCCATCTTCTACTTCTTGGATTCTAACCATCGTATTACTGATTTTAATCTTTTTCTTTTTTAAATCAATATTACTCCATTTTAGAGCACAAATCTCGCCTAATCTCATTCCAGTATAAAGACATATAAAAATTCCTAGAGAGTATGTTGTATGTAGTTCTAAAACCTTACTTTCTAACATTTTCTGCTCTTTTTTAGTTAGTATTTTAATGTTTCTTTTCTTTAATTTTGGAAGACGAAACTGAATATGTAGATTCGCATATGATAAAATCTGTCTTAATACTACTATGATATCTCTTACACTTTTATCACTTAAGCCTCCCTTATGATCCATTCTGCCACATTCAAATTTTTGATTAATATAATTTTCAATTACTTCTGAGGTTAAAAAACTGATTTTAATTTGTCCTAAATCAGGACTAATGTGATTTCTTACAATACTATGATAATGCGCATAGGTTGATTTTTTTACCATGAACTTCATGCTGCTTAGCCAGTTGTTGATGTAGTAGTCAAAATTGTATTTATATGACTCTCTTTCTTTTTTCTTCTTTTCTAAGTTCAAAAGTATTTCATTTCGCTTTGTTTTTACTTCTAAATAACTTTTTCCATAAACATAACCGTATTTGTATGTCCCATCAATTAGTTGTTCTCTTATGTATCTTGCTTCCCATCTACCATCTTTTCTTAAAAAAATATTTTCCCCTTTTCTACTCATATTTTTATCCTTTCTTGTGACTAATTTTTGACTGATAATAATTGGTACTTCTCTAAATTTTTGTGATCAACTTTGCATTTTTCTCTCCTTTATTGTACTTCTACCTCACTTATATGACAATTTTTTTCCTTTTTTCTTATGATAAAGGATAGATTTTTCATTTTTTTCTACATCATAAAGTATCTACCTTTATGAATTCCATTTTACTTGAATATAAACGAAAAAGATGTAGAAAATTCTGGTAATTTCTTACATCTTTTTTATTTTTAAATTACTTGAATGATAAAATAAATTGCGACACCTAAAATAGCGAGGAGAATTAGAACTAATATCATTTTTACAATCAGTGATATCTTGTTGTTATCACTTTCTTCATCATCGAGTCCAAAGTCTTTGTCTGAGAGATCCATTGATCTTGTATAAAAAGATTTATCCATATTATCTAATTCACTCGTGGTTTCTAGTTTTGCTTTCTCGATTGGATCTTTATCCATAATTTGTTTGCTGAGTTCAATATCTTCTAATTTCACTTGGTCTGTTTTACTTGTTGCCATTAAGTCACTTAACAAATCTACACTAGTTGCTTGATCAATTTCTCCACGTAATGTTTTTGATGTTATGGTATCAATTAAATCTCTTAACTCATCTGGATCAGGTTTGGTATTTTTTTGTTTTTCTAAGCGGTATTTTTCTAGTTCTTCTGGATCTAGACTTGCTAAAATATTATAATTGGTATTTTTTAAATTTCTCTTTTTTTCTAATTCATCTTTTTCTTCGCGATGTGCTTTTGCATCTTTTAGCACACTATTGATATCATAAACTCTATTTTCATGATCTTGATATAAGTAATTAAACTCATCTAATTCTCTTTTTACTTTTGGTTTTTCTAGTATTTCACTATAATCTTTAATTTGATGGTACCCTTCTCTAGTTCGATAACTTTTGCTGGCTATATCTAGGTCGATTGCATTTACCTGTTCTATATCTGTGAAGTTTGTATATTTGGTATTTCTTCCTAGATCTTCGTATAGTTCTTTATTTTTATCTGATCTAGAGACTTGAATATCTTTTTCTATTTCGTCTTGATGATAACGCTCCATCCTACTACGCATGCCATTCACCCTCTTTATTACTATTTCATTTTACCATATGCTTATAAAAAACAAAAGAAGTAAGTTTTTCTTTACGTCAACATAAAATATTAGTATAATACTTGTAGAGGAGAAGAAATATGAAAATAGATGTGAATAAAGACGCTTGCATTGGGTGTGGCGCATGTGCTGCTATTTGTCCAGATGTATTCGAAATGGATGATGAAGGACTATCTATGGCAAAAGAAAACGAGGTTTCTTCTGAATTTAAAGAAGACGTTATTGATGCCATTGAATCTTGCCCTACTGGTGCAATCGTTGAACAATAAAAGTGATATAGCATTTTTTTGCCATATCACTTTTTATTTTCTAAACTATATATAATTTGTACTTCTTTTGGCGTTAACTTTCGATACTCGCCACTTTTTAGGGTACCTAAAGTGAAAATACCAACGCGTTCTCTTTTTAATTTTAATACTTCATGCCCAACTGCACTTAGCATATTTTTTACTTGATGGTTTTCTCCTTCATGAATGATGATTTCCACCATGGAAGTATTGGTATCTTTATTTACTTTTCTAAGCTTTACTCGTGAGGCTTTTTTTGTTTTTCCCTCTATTAAAACACCTGTTTTCAGCGCCTGAATGGCCTCTTTTTTCATGATTCCTCTTACTTTGGCAATATAGACTTTTTCTATTTCATGATGAGGATGCATTAAAATGTTCGCAAATGCTCCATCATTGGTTAAAAGAAGAAGCCCTGTTGTATCATAATCCAATCTGCCTACTGGGTAGATTCTTTTATCTGTTTCAATTAAATCAATAACTGTTTTTCGCCCTTTGTCATCTTCTACAGAAGAAATCACGCCTCTTGGCTTATTCAAAAGATAATAGATTTTTTCACTTTTTTGTAATAAAACGCCATCTACTTCAATTTTGTCTTTGGAAGATACTTTTTCGCCCATTTCTTTTACCACTACATTATTTACCTTTACACGACCATCTAAAATCAGTTGTTCTGCTTTTCTGCGAGACGTGATACCACAAGATGCTATTACTTTTTGTAATCTTTCCATTTTATCACCTTCTTATTTTATTCTACCTTAATCAGTAAGAAAAAGATATGCTATTTTTTTAACTTTACAAACTCTTCTGTATCCATTTGCTTTTCATTTTCTAAATTTAGAATGACTTTTGCCATTTCTATTTCTTGGCTTTGTCTTTTATCATTCGTTGGTAACATAAGATGAGCGATGGTTCCATCTTTTTTTAAGCCCAAATACCAGTCCTGACCTAAATATATTTCTTCATAACTTTCTAGTTCTACTTTTTCTATCATCTCATCATGTAACGCTTCGTCATTTCCCATTTCGATGGCTAGTGCTTGGATTTTCTCTAACTCTTCTTTTGTTATTTCCTCTTTAGAACGAATTGGTTCTCTTGTTTGTGGATAATATGCACCAAAATCGCTGTCTTGTAAGATGACTTTTTGTTTTTCTCCGCCAATTAGAAAACAACTTGCCTTCCAATCTACATGAGGAAGTCCTTCTATAATATCACTTTTCATAATTAAAGGGTAATCTTTTAAATTCACATTATATTCATCGGTTAAAAATACATAGTCTATTCTATCTTCTTTTGCCTTGGCTTGGTCTAATATATCTTTCGCTATTAATGATAAGAACTCAGGATTATAAAACTGCTTTCTTATACCACGAACTCCTTTGATAGAAGACATTACAATATAATTTCCTTTTCTAAAAATTAGGGAACGTGCCACAAAGTTTCCCTCTTCATCCTTTATTAACAGCACATCAGCATTTTCGCCAGTTAAGCATTCTAAAAACGCTTCACTTCCTGCACCATTTGGACCAATACAACTATGTAGACAATCACTACCAATCATGATTCTAGAAATATCATTCATTTTTCCACTTTCAAAAGTATAATCTTGATACTTTCCTGCAATAACTGGAATTTTTGTTTCCGTTCGTTTCAACATCTCTTTGTAGTATGGAAGAAAATCCTTTGGATTTCTACTTAAATAAAGTGTATCATTATTTAAAATCTTCGCTACAGTCTCTTCTCCTAGTATCTTCGTTATCCGTGGTGTTGTTTCTGCATATACTTTTGCTAAACATAAAACCTCATGAAATTGATTTAAAATTTCTTCTATTCCTATTTTAGAAATTTTATTTTTTTCTCTTAGGCGTGCAAAAATTTTGGGAGATTGTTTTAAAATCTGTTCCATTTCTGTAATACTAAAATCATCTATTAAACCAACTAGTGGAAGGAGCAGTAAAAGAGTTCTATTTTCTTTACTTTGTAAGAGTTCTCTACTTATTCCCCCCTCTTTGATATATTCTAGATTTTTTTGATACAGTGCATTACTTGCTATTACTAAATGATTGTAATCATAGGCTACTGTTTTTCTATCATTTTGATTTGTAACTTCTATCTTTTCTAAAGTAGGGAGCATTTTTTTATAAAATTGATTAACAATTTGCTTCATTATTTTTTCTGGTATCACATCGTTATTACTAGATAATATTTCATCATTTATTCCACTTGTAAAAAAAGAGTATCCAATTTCAAAGACAATATCTAAAGGTGGTTTTAATTTGTTTTTTCGAAAATAACTCATATTTTTTATATTATCATTTACTTCCTCTATGATTCTTGAGATATCTTCTGGGGTTAGATTTAATGCTTCATAATTTCCAGCTTTTAAAAGTTCTCTCATCTTTTCTAACTTTTTACTTCTGATCCATTGCTCTTTTTTCTTTGGAGTAATATCTAATGTATTTCTTAATTCATCTATTATCCGTCTTTTTTCTTTTTTACACCAATTATCTTGTTGTTTATTTAAAACATCATTAAAAACTGGTGCCGTAATCTGTTTTGGAATTTCTCCATAATAATGATAATAAAGATAGATTTCTTCTATTTTATTTTGATAGTAAGATTCTTTGTCTGGTCGGTTCGTTGCAAGACATATTTTCGTTATTAAGTCATTTATTTTATTCTTTTTACCATATTTTTTATATTCTAAAAAAGCAATACTCATCTTATCGTATAGTTCTGCACTAGAGGTAAAAATACTGTGTTTTTTGTTTTTTTCATAACGTAAAAAAGTAATAGCTGTAATGACTTTGTCAAGCCAATGAAAATATTTTTCTTGTATATCGATATTATTTTCATCTATTTCTAGATAAGGTTTCTCCATCTTTTCCATCACACTTCTCCTTTTTATTTTTTTACTTTTATATAGTCCGTTAAATACTCTCCCCTATAATACCCACATGCACTCGCCTCTATCATCCTTTGGATTATTTTACTGGCACGTTTTTCTAAATAAGAAGGACGGTAGCCACCTTCTAATGCTCTTTCTATCTCTTGGTAACCATCATAGTATGAATCAAGCTCATTCATTAGCATTAAATTATACATATAAGCATCTATTTTTTTGATTCATTAAACATGTTCCTGCACAAAATGGTTCTATCATAGAGGGTAAAATATCTATTTTATATTTTCCAATTTGCATATTGTCCAAATCACAGAGCGCTACTTCTTTTCTTTCTTTATCTAGTAAAACATTGAACCAAGTGATGTCTCCTATTACAATACCAAGTGAGTGAAAATATTCTATTTTATTCTCGATTTGTTTAAAATATTCTGCTACCTCTTTTCTGGTTAGGTAGTAATCAGCAACTGCTCTCATTCCTTTTGGTTTTACTGTATCATATCCTACAAATTTTTTATTACAACTGATTGTATTTATTAGCTTTACTTCATTTTCAAAAACCTTTATTTTAGAAAGCTCTATTGCTTTTCTTAATTTATTTTCTCGAATCCCCTCGAAAAACTCATCATATTTTTCTATATCTAGATTATCATAGCCAAAATTTTCTCTAAAAATTTTTCGAGCTTTTGTGTGATTATCTATATATTTTATATAACTTTCTTTCCCATGATTATCATGATTTATTTTATAATATTCTAACTCTTCTTTTGTTATCTCTATATTAGTAAGCATATTTTTCCCCTTTTTCTTTTGCATATTTTATTCTAATAAATCGTCTTTTGAAATTTCTCTATTTGGTAAGGACTTTATATCCTCTCACTCCTTAGGCGCCTATTATAACATAAAACACTGCTAAATACTAGAAAAACTTTTATTAGCACTTCCCTCTTTCTTTACATAAACTACTAGTAAAGGAGTGATACGATGTATCGTAATGATTATGGAATGGACGTCAATTCTAGTTACGCACCTTACAGTAATCCTACCGCTGTTTATAGTGATACGATGAATCAAAATGACGACCGTTTCTTATTCCCATTTTTAGTTGGTGGTGTTGCTGGTGGTGCTTTAGGTTATGGTATTGCAAACAACAATAACAATAATAACCCTCAAGTATTTTATCCATTTCCCCCTGCACCTATGAATTATCCACAATATCCAATGTATAATCAACCTTATCCAATTTACTATTCTTGCAGAAATTGCCGAAAATAAAAAAGACAGAAAAGTATTATTCGCTTACTTTTCTGTTTTTTTTACTGGTAAATAAATCAGTACTGTGGTTCCCTTTCCTTCTACTGAGATATATTTCATTTTTCCACCATGCAGTTCCACTATCTCTTTAGAAAGACTAACCCCTAGGCCTGTTCCTTTTTCCTTGGTCGTATAAAACATTTCATCTACTCGTTTTAAAGTATTCGTATTCATTCCAATACCATTATCCTTAATTCGAATTACTACATTCTCTTTTTCTTCTTCTACTTCTATTTCTACCTTGTTCTTTCCTCTACTTTTCTTGGCTTCAATTGCATTTTTTAAAATATTTACTAGTACTTGTTTCATCCTATTATAATCTAGCATAATATAAAGTTCCTCATCAGGAATTTTAAAATTTGTTTCTATTTTATTCTTCTTAAAAAGCGGTTGTAGGGCACTGCTGATTTCATCTAATAACATATATAAATCTACTTCTTCTTTCTCAATTTTTATTTTGGTACAAGATAAAAAGTCATCCATCAACACTAACGTTCTTCCTATTTCATCTTTTACGATTTTCGTATAACGCTCTACTGTTTTACTATCCTTATAATCCATCATATCTAAATATCCTTTGCAAACAGCGATAGGATTTTTTATTTCATGTGTAATTTTAAATAATGATGCTCTGACCCTTTTTTCTTTTTCTAACTCATTGATTGTCGCATTTAAGTCCATAATTTCTTCCCCTTTTCTAAGGAAAAATAAAATTATATAAGAAATTACAGTAAAGATTAAGAGAAGACAGAATACATAAGCTACATTATGAAGTGAACTAACATTGGGCTTTACAAAAAGGTTTACTTCTACTGATACAAAAAATGCTTTTAAAATAATAAAATAGTAAATAATATGAGATGGTGTTAGACGCTTATGAATTACATAATTATAAAGAATGAAATAAATAAAGTATTCTATTGATAGTATCAATAATGATACTTTTAATACCTCATAACAGTAAAAAATACAAATCAATGATAAAAGAATCGCTGAATTATTATTTTTCTTTAAATAACATAGTAATAATGGGATATTTAGAAGTACTAATGGAATAATATGATCAAAATCCTTTCCATAACGAATGGTGAGATATACAGATGAAAATACTGCTAAATCTAAAAATACTTTCTTCTCTTCTAAATCCATATTGCGAATATAGGCAATATAAACTAAATAAAGTGCGATTGGAAATACTAGATAAACGGTATTTACAATCATGTTTTCTAAAATAATCGACATATTTCTACCCTCTTTCTGCTACCATTATAGAAAAAGATGGTGTCGAAGTTTGTCGAAAAATGAAAAAAAGTGACGAAATTTATCACTTTAAGTCATCAATGTATTTTTTTAATTGTTTTGAATTAGGTCCTAAGATAATTTTTAATTGATTATCAATTTCTACAATCCCTTTAGCACCTAACTTTTGAATGCCTTCTTTATTGGCTTTCGTCACATCTTTTAGTGTTGCTTTAAACCTAGATAGATTAATCTCTGTATCAATAATATTTTCTTTTCCACCTAAATATTCTACTAACTTATTAAAATCTAAGCCAGCATCTTTTTTCGTTGCTTTTAGTATGGCTAGCAAAATAATTACTAATACGACAAATATAATTATATATTCCATTCTTATCACCATTACTATTATAGCAAGAACAAAAGAAAAAAGAAAGAAATTATTATTTTTTAAATACATATAATGATATAGGTATTCATAAGGCACAAAAGTGTTTCTCTAGAATATCTTATACTAGAAATAGATAGAGGAGAGATAAAAAATGAAAGAAAAAGATAATTCTTGCTGTCTTGCAAAAATACTCAGAGTCATTGATATTTTACAAAAAAATGCAAGTGACGATATCTGTTTAGAAGAAGGTTGTACTAAATCTTACTTAGGTGAACGTGGTAATATTTTATGTTATAACACTCGTCCCATTACATTATACACTAAAACCAATACATTATTTACTGCTAACTACGAGTTAAACGGAACAGTTGGAACTAGTAGTGTATTTCGTGTAGAAAATGTAAGTGGTTGTTGTGCAACGCTTAGAGTTTTAGCACCTAGTAGTGAAGATCCTGCTACCCCATATCAAAAAACAAGCAGTTTCGTTACTGTTAATCTAGCTTGCATGTGTGCACTGAAATGTCTAAGTGATATTAGACTAGATTGTATCTAGAAAGGAGATTTTAGTTATGTGTGATAAAAATGAAAACATAGAATCTTGTGAATGCTTACATCATATTCTTGAGACGATTGTAAAACTTCAACGTCATGATCATAAAAAATGCAGTTCTACTGGTTGTGATAAACCTTACTTAGGACCAGAACAGAACTTCATCTGTTATAATACTCGTCCTATTAGTTTATTTAACTGTTTCACTGGTAGTATGTGGTCTTTTCCATATACTGTAAATGGTTCTACTGGTACAAGTACTGTTTTCCGTGTAGAAAGTCTTGATGATTGCTGCTGTACTTGCCGTGTTTTATATCCAACAGTAGAAAATGGCGTTACAACTTATAATGCTACAAGTGACTTTTTTACAATCAATTTAGAATGTGTAAGCGCGATTAAATGTTACGCTGATACTTTCATTGATCTTTGCTAAAAACAAAAAAATTGCAAACTTGCAATTTTTTTTATACTTTTTTTTCGATACTTATAATATCTTCTAATGGTATTTTATCATTATCAAATGTAATAATACTGTTTTGTGTCTTAGCAATCAAACTAGTATCATATGTCTTTTCTTTGGTATGAATTAAAAGATTTATGTTAAAAGAATATGTTGGCAATGATAAAATATCATCAATGATTGTTTCTATATCCTTATTTTCTTCCTTTTGAATTGGTTCTTTATTTTTGGTTATACTATTTCCATAATATACTTTTTTATTATTATTGATTTCTTTTTCTATCCTATTTTGATAAATTTTTGGTAATTTTGGCATCTCTTCCACTCCTTTTTATAATATTTTATGTTTTATGAAATAAAATTTGATACTTTTTGATATAATATAATACTGAAGGAGGAATTTTATGCTAAATAAGAGAAAATTTGACTTGGGAATTTTAATTCCTCTACTTTGTTTTGCTGTTATTAGTTTGATTACTATCTATAGTGCTTCTACTTATATTTCAGCAACACTTGGCAATTTGGTATTTAAACAAGTCTTATGGTATGTAGCAGGTATGATTTTTGTTATGTTTTTACTGAGATTTAAAAATGATTATCTTTATAAAAATATATGGCTTTTTTATGGTATTTGTAATCTACTTTTGCTGTTGTTACTTCTTTTTGCTCCTGCTATTAATAATAGTAAGTGTTGGTTCGTGATTCCTGGTATTGGAAGTTTTCAACCAAGCGAGTTTATGAAAATTATTTTAATTCTAACCCTTGGTGTGATGATTCATAATTTCAAGATTAAGTATGCAAATCCTAGTATGAAAGAAGAATTTGTTTTTTTGGTAAAATCCTTTTTGGTGGTTTTACTTCCTAGTGTTTTAACCTTTTTAGAACCAGATACTGGTGTTGTAATTATCTATCTTGTCATTTATGTTAGTATGTTATTTTTATCAGGTATTCGGGCTAGATGGTTCCTTATTGCCTTTTTTATCCTTGCGCTTCTACTTGGTGGTACTTTAGGTCTTTACTTTTTTGAAAAAGATATTTTTATTCGACTTTTTGGAACTGATTTATTTTATCGGTTAGATCGAATTTTTGCTTGGAAATCTGGTAGTGGCTTACAGCTTGAGAATGCAATGGCAGCGATTGGTAGTGCTGGTGCTTTAGGACATGGTTTTAATCAAACACCTATTTACTTTCCTGAGTCTGGGACTGACTTTATCTTCGCTGTATTTGCTTCTAACTTTGGCTTTATTGGCTCTCTAGCGCTTATTTTATTAATCGCTTATTTTGATTTAAAAGTTTTATCTCTTACTAAGAAGAAAATTATTGATACTGATAAATATGTATTGGTAGGAATACTTGGAATGCTTGTTTTTCAACAGGTACAAAATATTGGGATGACTGTAGGAATCTTCCCGATTACAGGAATCACGCTGCCTTTTATTAGTTATGGTGGTTCTAGTTTACTTTCCTATATGGTTATAGTTGGTATTATTTTAAATATTTCACTGGAACGTCCTCATCATTATAGACACAAATAAGGCTTTTAGAAGTCTTTTTTGTAAAAATGTCATAAGAAAAAACTCATTTGAATCCTTCATTTGAGTTTTATAATTTCATTACTTCTTCATAAACTTCTTTTAGCTCATGGCCTATTTTTTGGATATCACGGGACTTTGCTACTTCGTATCCTTTCTCTGTTAATGAGGGTAACTCTTTATTTAATAGTTTTTTTATTTTTTCTTCAAAGTCATCAATGTCTTTTGCTTTATAAATATTTTTTCCATCTTCTAACCAATCACTAAAAACTGGAATATCACGAATAATAGCATCACACTTCATGGCACAAGCCTCCATGGCGGGGATTCCTTCTGTTTCTTCTAATGTTGGGAATATATATAGATTCGCTTCCTTTAAGGCCGCTTTAATCATAGATGGTTCCACATAACCTGGAAACTTTAAGTTGGGTAAGTTCGTTTTTAGGGCCTTTTTAATCTTTTGTGGTATTACAGCACGATTTACATGACCAAACCAAATGAAGTTATATTCTGGTAAGCGGCGTGCTAGTTCTACAAAATCTAGTATTCCTTTTCTTTCTAAATAAAGACCAATTCCCACAATTACAATATCCTCTTTGCTATAACCATATTTTTTTCGAAAACCAAGGGGGGATTCACTATTTTTAAAAAAAGATAAATCAATTCCATTAGAAATAGCACGAATTGGTTGTTTGAGACCATATCCTTCTAGTAATCTTTTTGAGTATGGAGTTGGTGTAATAATATAGTCCGCTTGACTATAACATTTTATAAGCCATTTTTTGAAAGTTGGGGCTAATTGATTAGAGAAGATAAAGGAATTTCTAAAATCTTCTTCTGTGGAATGCGCATGGTAAACCACTTTTTTCCCCTTTTTATGGGCTTTTTTGGCTAACTGATAAGACTTGGGGCCATATAAGTTTAAATCTACTATATCATAGTCATCATGAGGATTCAGTGTATACTCTACCCCTACACTTTCTAGTGCTTTTTGTTGATGGCGGATTGCTTTTCCAATCCCAGCTTTAGAAACCATATTTTCTACTTCTGTATATAGTAATACTTTCATGATACCACCTCTCATTATTCTCATTGTACAAAAAAAAAAAGTTGTTGTCTACTTTTTTTCTTTTAGCTTCGGAATAAAGAGTTCAGCAATTTTATATCCTTCTTGTTTTTTTAAATAGAAAAAACCTAATACAGAAAATAAAATGGCACCAATAAAATTGACAAATAAATCTTTCATGGTATCTGTAAGACCAATATCTAAGTAACCATTCTCAATAATTACCGTTTTTTTATAGTGATTACTATAAATAATTGTTTTATCGATAGAATCTAAGAGAACAGGAACATTTTCCTTTTTTTGATTTAGTTTCACAGAAGATATTTTGGTAACGATTTCATCTTTTTGCATGTCTTTATTTAAGTAGGTATCCCCTGCAAATTCAAAAAACTCCCATAAAACACCAATTGTCATCGAAAAACAAAAGGCAACAAGTGCAACAAAGATTGGGGATAGATGCATAAAGCTTCTATTTGAATGATTTAAAATATTAACAAGAGAAAACCCAATTGCTGCACATAGAAAACCACTTAAGGTATGAAGCATGGTATCCCAATGTGGAAATGTCGTATAAAAATTACGGATTTCTCCTAAAACTGTCGTTGCAAAGATAAAAAATAGAATGGTTATTTCTAAAGTATTAGGAAGTGTTATCGCCGTTTTTTTATCAATAAAATAGGGAATTAAGAATAGTATTAGTGCTAAAATACAATAAAAAACATTTTGATAATTTCCCATAGTTAGCTGGATAATCATTGAAATGATTACTAGAATATAAAGACTCAAGAACGCAAAGACGATTTTTTTATCATTTTCTTTAAAAAATGCTTTTAGCATTCGTATCATGTTTCACCTCTTTCTATTCATTAGTATACGATACTTTTCGAAAAAAAGTATTGACTTTTAAAATTTTACTATGATATAATCGATTTGTTGATGAAATATTAGATATTTGGGGAATTAGCTCAGCTGGGAGAGCGCCACGTTTGCACCGTGGAGGTCAGGAGTTCGATCCTCCTATTCTCCACCAGATTGAATTTCAGCCTTGTAATACAAGGCTTTTTTTGTTATTTAAAATAGTTTGGTCTTGTTTTGGAGATAATTTTAGGTTTTAAAAACTTTGTATATTATCTCTGGATAGTTTCCCATAAAATATAGTTTTTCGAACGTTTCTTGTAAGTAAGGCGTCGATTTTTCACCTAAATAATGATTGTATAAATAAGAAACAAAATAATCAGAATATACATAAATGATTACTTCTTTATGATTTTTTAATAGTGTATCAATAATTAAATCATTTTGTGTTGTCGCTAGAAATACATAATAGTCTACATCTACAAAAGTAATATCAGCACCTGTTACTGCAAAGCCAAGTTTGTTTTTAGGAAGTTTTTCTTTTAATATTGCGATTAAACTTCTATTAATACTATGAATATAGACTGTTATTTTAGGATATAGCTCTATCACTCTTTTTAACTCTTCCACGTATTCATTCATTCTTTTACTAACAGCTTCTATATTCTCATCACTTAAAATTCCTGGATTATATGGTGCTAGATTAATATAAAGTGCTTTGGTTTTTTGTGCATTGTTTAACTCTTTCAACATCGTTTCTAATAGAACGATTTCATAGCCTTGTAGTTCCCCTAAAGTACTAATATTAATGGTATTGGTAATGACACTTCCTGATGTAGGTGCATTATATACTACGATTTTATTATCCTTTGTATATGTGACACTTAAACTCATGGCATCAATAAAATCTTTTTCTAAACTATTTTTGATAAAATCAGTAGTAGTTAAATTATTTGTTTTTTGTGCTATAATCTTCATTTTCTCACCTAGTTTATTCTATTCTTTTTGAAATTTAGTTATACCTGAAAGAAATAGCCATTATTACTTTCAAAAAACCTCTCTAAATGGAGAGGGTTTTATTGTTTCTTAATTTTATCTACTTTGTTGATGATTAAACTTTTTCTCTAATA
>CAJUCU010000006.1:4839-13489 GCA_910585335.1 uncultured Bacilli bacterium | reverse complement strand
CTTTTTCTGTGTAGTATCGAACTTTTCCTTTCACTAGATGTTGATAATCCCGTCTAAAATCAGATACTGTTGAAACTTTGCATCTCTTTTTAAAAATATTTGGCTCTAGATATCTTTCTAATAGAAACTTTTCTTGATAGATTTTTCTTTTTCTATATTCTTCATAAATTCTAAATAATAGAAGAAATAATAACAAAAATAAGTTTAGTTTCATATTTTTTAAGAGAAAAAAGAATAAAAATGCTATAACAAAAGTTGAAAAATAAAGGGAAAGCGTCAGACTTTTTTTAAAAGACAATTGGGATGCTAATATAATATTTAAGAGTTTCCCGCCATCTAGTGGATAGATGGGTAATAGATTAAAAACTAGGATATTACGGTTATATAATACGAACATTTCTTGATAAGAAAGAGGTAGATGGTCTTTTATTAGAAACATAAAAACAATTTGCATAAGAGGACCCATGATTAAAATTAGAAATTCATGTTTCAAGGGGATATTTAACTTATTTTTAAATTTAGAAATGCCACCAAATGGGTACAAACAAATTTTATCTACTGGAATATGCAAGAAAACGGCACATAAAAAGTGCCCCAACTCATGGATTAATACAATCATCATTAGGAGCAAAAATGGCATAAAAGCTCCTGTTAAAATAGAGGCCATACCAAATAGAAAAACAAATGGACTAATTGATAAAAACTTAAATATATTCTTTATAACTTAGATACTTCCCTTCTTTTTGAAATACTAAATATAGTTTTTTGGACTTGGTCTGACCAATTAAGGTACCTTTTTTTACATAATCATACATCTTAATATCTTTGGCATCAATATTGGCATACCACACATCTACGCCATTAATTTGTTGGATGATTACCGTTGTTCCATACTCTTCTTTTTCTCCCATAAAAACGACGATTCCACTTTCAAGAGATGGCACTAAATACTCTTTTTGTACTGTTAGCTCAACACCATCCTTGTAGACATTGCTTTTTTTATAGTCTATTTTCTCACTAAAGACTTGCTCCTCTTCTGGGATAATCTTATCTACAGATAAAATCGTACCAAAATATTTTTCATAAACTTTTTTTGCTTCTGTAAACTTAAAACTCTTATTATATACGTTATCTACTAGTATTTTTTTGAATTCTTTATTATCTTTTACTAATATTAAGGCTACTAAAAATAGAATTATGGTAATCATGACACGACTTATAAAGTTTTTTACACTCTTCTTTAATCTTCTTTTGCCATTTGTTTTTTTTCTGCTTTGTTCATATTCATAACGATTCATATCTATATATCCCTCCATTAAAGATTATGCAAATAAAAAAAGAAATATGCAGGATTTAGTTAATGCTTAATCCTAAATATTTCTTTGGGAGAATACGAATCAGTATATAGCCTAATTCTGCATAAATGATGTTGATTAATAAAGTATGTTCTACTAAATATAGAAAATCATTCCAACTTACTGGCACTACTTGGAAAATCCAAAAGTAGAAGCTGGTAAGAGCTTGATAAAGGATAATTAAGGCGATTGTTTTTATTAAAATCATTATAAAATTGGTATCTAAGTATTTATGTGATAACATTGTACAAAATCCTAAAATGACAAAAACAATCATATTTAGAAATAATAAATTGGTATAGAGCAAGTCGTAAATAAGGCCTGTCATCGCAAGAGTGATTAAGTATTTATTCTTTTCTCTTTTTCTAAAGAATGGATAAATAATAATAATTGATACCACGGTAAAAAGCGGGGTAAAAATAGAAAGATTACCTACCATAAAGGGTAAAAAATTAGAAAGAAGCCCATCTAATATAAGAGAAGCTATTATAATGATGCTACTTATTATCATGATCTACACCTCTTAATACAGTAACATAATGAATCTCATCAAAGTTTTGTTTTGTTTCTACATAAAGTGTTTTGCTTAAATCATATTTATCATTTTTTATCTCTTTTATTGTGCCAATATAAATTCCTCTTGGAAACATACCACCTAGACCACTTGTTTTAATCGTGTTTCCTACCTCTACTTTACTTGTTTTATCTACACCTGTTACTTTGATTGTCTTTGTCTTTTTATCATAACCATTTAAGACTGCATAAATATCGCCATCATTTGTTGTTACAGAAACTGAGATTTTATAGTTAATATCATTAGATGTAATTAGTTTTACTTCACTAGAAGTGCGATATGCCTTTGATATTTTGCCAAGAAGGCCATCACTTGTGACTACTACCATATCTTCTTTTAGCCCATCTCTGCTGCCTTTATCAATGGTAATATTTTGTAGCCAATAACTACGATTTCTAGATAGTACAGTGGCATTAATTGGATGATATTCCGTTAAAGTTTTATTTAGATTTAAGGCTTGCTTCAATTCTTTGATTTCTCTTTCCAAGGAGGCATTGACATTTTTTTGGATTAAATAACTCTCTGATTGATCAATGCCTTTTTTTTCATTTAATGCCGTAAATGGATACATAATCGCTTTTTGAAAAGTAATGCAGGTTGTTTTTAAAAAGTCTTCTACAATTGTAATCTTTCTAGTTGCTTGTAAAGAAAAAATCAATAAGATTATAGTTAGTATTATTATGCCGATTATCATTGCTATATTTCTTTTTTTTCGTCTTTTTCTATACATTATAACCCTCCTTTTCAAAATTCACTCTTATTATAGTACAAAAATCTTTTAGATACAACTATGATGTTTTTCATAAAAACTATAATATTCATAATCTGTCACTATAATATGATCTAGTACTGGTATTCCCTGCATTTTTCCAATTTCCATCATATTTTTGGTAAATATAATATCCTCATGACTTGGGTGTGGGTCTCCTGATGGATGATTGTGCATACAAACAATAGATGAGGCACTTAATAAGTATGCTTCTTTAAAAATTTCTCGTGGGTGTACTACACTTCTGTTAATGGTTCCCATAAATAATAATTTCCTTTCTATTAATCTTTGTTTATTATCGAAATATAGGCAGTAGAAACATTCCTGATTTTTGCTTACAAACAAGTATTTACTATCTTCCCAAATCGCTTTGGCAGTAGTCAATTTTTTTAACTTTTTTTCTTCTGTTTGATACCATATTCTCTTTCCTAGTTCTATTATTCCTATTATTTCAATCGCTTTTACTTTACCAATTCCTTTTATTTCTAAGAGAGACTGTAAGCTTGCATTTTCTAATTTCTGTAGTGAACCATATTTTGTTAAAAGTTCTGTGGCTAGCATATTCACATCTTTTTCTTTTGTTCCTGTTTTCAAAAGAATCGCCAATAGTTCTTTATCACTTAAATTTTCAGCCCCTACATTCACTAGTCTTTCTCTAGGTCTTTCTGATAATGGAATTTCTGTTACTTTATAATACATAAAAATCACCTCATTTTATTATTGGCGATTTTTCTCAACTTTTTTGTAAAGTTTGCTCATAATTTGCTAAAATCACTTCATTAATTGATATTAATTCTTCTTCTTTTGTCGTTTTATCCAGTAGTAAATCAAATTGTTCTAAATTATTTTTAAATTCTTCATTCGAAATTGGTATTTTCTTTTCATAAATGTCATATCCTTTTTTCTCATAGATTTCTTTTATTTTATCTGCATTTTTTTGATTCTTTGTGATTCCTACATACACATAATACTTATCTTGTTCTTCTACTACTATTTTAGGATCTATCCGTTTAATATTATCTTCCATATTCTTTTTATCTGTATAGACTCCTTGTTGTAAAAAAATAATATCATTTTCGTGAAAAACCGTTTTGGTAGTATTTTCTTTATAAAAATATTTTCCAACTACTGTTCCTAGCAGGATTGCTACTGCTAAAGAGAATAGAAATTTTTTATTCATTATCATCACCAGTATCATCTTAACAAGGGAGGTCTGCACATTTTGTCGAAAAAGAAAAACTCTGTAAAATTTTACAAAGTTTTGACTGTTATATACTGTGATACTTTTTTATTTAGGGAGTTATATATTTCTAGAGGAAGAAAGGCACTTTCCTTGATAGTGTCCACTTCATCCATTACGGTTTTATAAAATTTTTCATTCATTTTTTCATTTGGAGCAATATAACTCCCATATTTTTCTAAATTGTCATCTCCTCTATTTGTTCTCATTTCTTTCATAATATCACCTACTTATATTTTATATTATAACATAAAGAAAAAAGAAAGCGACTATTCACTTTCTTTTATTTGTTATTTTTTAAGTGCGCTAATTTTTCTTTTTCTTCTGCTAGTTTTTTGCGATCCATCTCTACTACATTTGCTGGGGCTTTACTTACATAGTTTTCATTTGCTAGTAATTTCTCACGTCTTAGTATACTTGCTTCTAACGTTTTGATTTCTTCTTGTATCAATCCTTCGTCTACCTTTTCGGCTTCAAAATAATAACTTAATTTAATATATGCTGATTGGTAGCCTGCTTCACTTTTTCCATTAGGAGCTTCTGTTACTATTTGCTCTTCTTTTATTTTTAATTGTGAAGTGTAAATTGGTAGTAGTTCCTTAATACATTCTATTCTTACTACGGCCTCTTTTGTAATTTTATTTGTTGCCTTTAAATTTCTAATTGCTACTATATCTTCTATTACATGATTTAATTTATCACTTTCTTCATCAAAGAATTCATCTTCTTTATAAAGAGGATAAGAACTTATCATGATGGAATCTTTTTCTTTTATTGGTAGCATTTGATAAATTTCTTCTGTTACATATGGCATAAATGGATGAAGTAATTTTAAAATTGTTGTTAAGATGTCTAGTAACACTTTTTTTGTCGTTTCATTCATATTGTTTTTGGTAAGCTCAATGTATGAATCACAGAAATCTTCCCAAATAAACTTATATAATGCTCCGCCTACATTATGAAATTCATATTTTTCCATATTGCGAAGTACTTCTGCTATTACTTTGTTCTTTTTGGTCAAAATCCATTTATCTGCTAGACTAAGATTTTCTTTATTCCATTCTTTTTCTTTTAAGTCTTCGATATTCATTAATGTAAAGCGAGAAGCATTCCATAATTTGTTGATAAAATTCCATGATGATTTTACTTTTTCTTCATCATATCTTAAATCCATTCCAGGGGCTGAGTTTGTTGTTAGGAAGTAGCGAAGTGCATCTGCTCCATAAGTGTCAATGACATCCATTGGATCTACTCCATTTCCAAGAGATTTGCTCATCTTTCTTCCGATTTTATCACGGATTAAGCCATGGATTAGACAATCTTTAAAAGGTCTTTGTTCTGTAAACTCTAGTCCTTGGAAGGTCATACGATTTACCCAAAATGGAATAATATCATACCCTGTTACTAAGACATTGTTTGGATAATATCTTTTAAAAAGTTCAGTACTTTCTGGCCAACCTAAAGTAGAAAATGGCCATAGAGCACTTGAGAACCAGGTGTCTAGAACATCACTATCTTGTACCCAATCTTCTCCAGGGCACTCTACTTGTACTTTGGTCTCTTCTCCTTTATACCAAGCTGGGATTCTATGTCCCCACCAAAGTTGTCTTGAAATACACCAATCATAGGTAATTTCCATCCAGTGATTCATTGTTTTTTCATATCTTGATGGAACAAAATTTACTTTTGTATCTTTATTTTTTTGATTTTCTAATACACGGTCAGCAAGTGGACGCATTTTTACAAACCATTGTTTTGATAAGTATGGTTCTATTACGGCATCACTTCTCTCACTATGACCAACAGAGTGAACCATTTTTTCTATTTTGATTAGTAAATCTTTTTCTTTTAATTCTTCTACTACTTTTTCTCGGCATTCTTCCCGACTCATTCCTTGATACTTTCCTGCATTCTCATTCATCGTGGCATCTTTATTCATTACGATTACTCGCTCAAGGTTGTGACGAAGTCCTACTTCAAAGTCATTTGGGTCATGGGCAGGGGTAATTTTTACGACACCTGTACCAAACTCAGGATCCGCATGCTCATCTCCTACAATTGGAATTTTCTTATTTAAGATTGGTAAAATTACATTCTTACCAATTAAGTGTTTATATCTATCATCTTCTGGATTTACTGCAACAGCAGTGTCTCCGAACATAGTTTCTGGACGTGTTGTGGCAATTTCTAAGTAATCATCTTCTCCTTCTAAAAAGTATTTTAGATGATAGAAAGCACCTTCATCATCTTTGTAGAATACTTCTTCATTAGAAAGTGCGGTCATTTGAACTGGGTCCCAGTTGATAATTTTCTCTCCTCGATAAATAAGACCTTTCTTATATAGTTCAATAAAAACGTGGTTTACAGCATTATTTAAGCCTTCATCTAAGGTAAAACGCTCTTTGGAATAGTCGACTGAAATGCCTAACTTTGCCCATTGTGCATGAATATTTTCTGCATACTCTTCTTTCCAACTCCAAGCATGTTGTAACCACTCTTCACGAGAAATGCTTCTTGGCATAATCCCTTGTTCTTTTAGTCTTTTATCTACTTTTGCTTGTGTTGCGATTCCAGCATGATCCATCCCAGGTAGCCATAAGCAGTCATAGCCATTCATTCTTTTGTAACGAATGATAATATCCTGCAACGTGGTATCCCAAGCATGTCCTAAGTGTAGTTTTCCTGTTACATTGGGAGGTGGAATAACAATGCAGAATGGTGTTTTTTCTTTATCCATTAAAGCATTAAAGTATCCTTTTTCTTTCCATTTTTCATAATGTGTACTCTCTACTTTTTTATGATCATATTTTTTTTCTAACATTTTTCATCATCCTTTCTAGAAAAATAAAAAAACGATAATTAGCCATAAGGACGAATTATCGCGGTACCACCTTAATTTATAATATTTCATATTATAATCTCTTTATTTTTAACGAGTCATCCCCGGAAGTAGCTTACTATTATTTCGGCTATTCTGCTCCCTTGCTACCTTCAAAAAAGTCTCTTCGTTATTTTCACCTACCATAACGTCTCTGGTAAGAAAACTTTTTTTACTCCTCAAGTTCCCTGCATTTGACTTTATTATAACAAAATATTTTTGATTTGTTAACTTTTTCTTTCATAATTATCATTTTATCTCTTTTTTATATTTTCTTTTACTTTATTATATAATGATTTTCATAAAATATTAGGATATGCATATGTTTTATAGAGTGATTGAAAATGAATGAGAAAAATAATTTTAACCAGAATCATTGTTATATTTTGGGTCCTACTGGACCTACAGGACCACAAGGTTTGCCGGGTTCTATGATTTCAGTAAATTCTACTGAGACAGGACCTCCTGGTACTAGTGCTTCTGTTACTAACAGTGGTACTATCCATAATGTTTTACTAGACTTTGTTATTCCCCGAGGGGATACTGGGAAGGCCCCTACTTTTCAAATTGGAAGTGTTACTACAAGTGAACCTGGTAGTAATGCTTCTGTTACTCTAACACCTAATGATAATAATAAAAATAAAGAATAAATAGGATTTAAAAGGAGGAAGATAATATGAATGAAAATCCAACAGGCTACACTATTGATTTTGTTATTCCACAAGGACCCACTGGTCCTACTGGGGCACAAGGAGCTTCTGGCGCAACGGGAGCAACAGGACCTACTGGTGCAACTGGAGCGGCCGGCCCTCAGGGTGCTACTGGACCTGCTCCAACACTTGCTATTGGTACTGTCACAACGGGCGAACCTGGGACTAATGCGAGTGTAACAATTACACCTATTACACCTTAAAGTGGAAGAAAAAAATGAATGGATATAACTTAAATTTTGTTATTCCACAAGGTCCTACTGGTCCTGTAGGCCCTGCAAACGGACTTAATGCTTATGGTGGCAAATATAATAATACTTCTAGTACAATTAGCTTAGGACTTGGCACTCAATCACAAATTCCACTTCCAAGTTCTATGCCTAATCTTAATACCACTTATACTCAATCAAACAGTATTACAGCAACTCAAGCGGGTGTTTATGAAATTAATTTTTATATGACTGCTTCTGCTGCTATTGCTACTACTCTTACTTTTGCTGTTCGTGTCAATGGTACTAATATTCCCACTACAGTTTTATCTAGAGCGTTATCGGTTGGTACAAACTCTATCTATAGTGGGAGCGTTATCGTCACTTTACCTGCTTTGAGCGTGATTGATATGGCAATATCTGCATTAATTGCAGTTGGTGTTACCTTAGGAAATGGTACAAATGCAACGTTATCGATTAAGAAATTAAACTAATAAAAATTGGTGCTTTAGCCAATTTTTATTATGTGTATAAATTATTTTTCTTTATATAATCTAAGACATCATCTTCTAAATATACTTTTAATAAATCGTATTTTTTTAATTTTACCCATTTTCTTATTTCTGTAGAGGAAATGTTGTTTTCATCTATCTCGCCTATGATGATATGATTTTGATAAGACTTATATTTTTCTATTATCTTATCTGTTTTATCATGGTTTCTAGTAATTACTAGAACTTTATATTTTTTTAAGATTTCTTCATATAAATCCCAAGTGGATAGTTCCTCTAAATTATCACTACCACAAATAAAATAAATTTCATCTTCTGGATATGGTGAATCGGCGCGGTCTTTAAGCCATGTCATATAGCAGTGCCCCATCATATCGGGACCATGAAAATGGCTGAAAACAAC
>CAJUCU010000006.1:4563-4829 GCA_910585335.1 uncultured Bacilli bacterium | reverse complement strand
ATCTTCTGGATATTTTTGTTTAAAATAATTTAGAGTTTCAAATGTTACTTTTCCTCCAGTTGTTTCAAAGCGAGATACTCGTAGATAAGGAATATTACGAATTAGTATTCTTAACATTTCATAACGTTTTTCTACATCGATGAGTTCTTGTTTGATATAATCATTTCCAGTTGGTACTAGAATCACTTTATCTAAATAACCATACTCAACTAGTTTTGTTGCAATGTTTTTGTGCATATTATGAGGAGGATTAAAGCAGCCTCCAA
>CAJUCU010000006.1:0-4548 GCA_910585335.1 uncultured Bacilli bacterium | reverse complement strand
GAAAATGAAAATTTATTGCATTCCATTGTAAATCTATGGTATACTTTATTTGTAATTTGTTTTGCGGATGTAGTTTAATGGTTAGAATACGGCCTTGCCAAGGCTGTGATGGGGATTCGATTTCCCTCGTCCGCTCCATTGACGAATCTGTTCGAACTTTTCGGACATTGATATATAGAAATCAATCGAAAGATTGGTTTTTTTGTTATTTACAAAGAAATCATCCTAAAGGAAGGATGGTGTTTATGATTAAATTTATCACACAAGAGATACCTTTTGAGAAGTCTTTGAAGCAAAGATTAGAGTTTATCTGTCAGTTTTGTAAAACTAAACCCACATTTATTAATGGCAATATTAGAAAGATTGATAAAACTAATCTCTCTTACATTGAACCACATAGAATAATTATCAAAGGTATTACATTTCTTGTATTTAATTATTCTACTGATATTTATATTGGAAATCTAACGAATAAAATCCAAATTTCAGAGTTAGAAGATTTCTTAAACACTATTAAATAGGCTTTCACAGGATGGACATTTTAAGACAAAAGTTGTATAATTAATATAGTGGATAGAGAGTTATCCCAAGTCTTACAATGTAGTTTTGAGAAGTGAAAGTATTATATTTAGTAGTACATTCACTTCTCTTTTTTTCATATGTCGTAACAAATGCCGTAATAATTGACATAAGAAATGTCGCAAGAAAAAAAGAAAAGGAGATGAATTTGTATTGAATGAAAAAGAAGTAATTTGTGGATTATACCCTCGTGTAAGTACAGAAGATCAAGTTCGTGAAGGATTTAGCCTTGATGAACAAGAAGAAAGTCTTAGAAAATTATGTGAATACAAAGGTTATAAGATTTATAGAGTTTATCGTGAAGAAGGTGTTTCTGCAAAAAATATGAAACGACCTAAATTTCAAGAAATGATTCAAGATATGAAAGATGGAAAGATAAACAAAATTGTTGTTTATAAACTTGATAGACTCACTCGCTCGATTCAAGACTTAGAAACTATTTGTAAATTGCTAGAAGAGACTCATTGCAGTTTAGAAAGCAAATGTGAAGAGTTAAATACTGAAACTTCAACTGGTGTATTCTTTATGAGAATGACCACCATACTTGCTCAACTTGAAATTGAAAGGACATCAGAAAGAACGAAGTTTGGCTTAGCTGGGGCTATCAAAAAAGGACATTTACCATACAGGGCTTGTTTAGGTTATAAGCATGAAAACAAAATGCTAGTTCCTAATCCACTAACAAAGGATATAGTTGTTAGAATATTTGAACTATATCATAGTGGTATGTCCTATCAAAAGATTAGTAATCTATTTAATAAAGAAAAAGTATTAGGCAAAGAAAATTGGTGTGATTCTACTATTACTACCATTTTACAAAACGAAGTTTATAAAGGTGATTTTGTGCATGGTAAAAGAACAAAAAATCCTATTTACTATAAAGATGTTGTTGAACCGATTATATCTCGTGAACTATGGGAAGAATGCCAAGTACAAAAGAAAAAGAATTCTCGTAGTTATATAAGAAATTTAACCTATTTATTTTTGCAAAAATTAAAGTGTCCTCATTGTAATAGAATTATGGGTGGTAAGGCTACTAAAAAGAAAAATGGAAATGTTTATTACTACTATTATTGTACTGATTGTAAATGCAACATTAAAGAAGAAACGATAGAAAATTATATAAAGAATTTTATAGATGATATTGTAGAATACGATTCAGTTGTAAATCAATTTTTCTTACCTATGATTAAACAAAAAGTTGAAAATCCAATAGAATTATTAGAAAAAGAAATTAAAGACTTAAAAGCAAAAGATGATAGATTAAAACAAGCATATCTTGAAGGAGTCTTTATTTTAGAAGATTATAAAAAAGAGAAACAGAATATTGATAAAAATATCGAAAATCTAGAAAACAAAATTGCTGATACAGAAATTAGTGATGAACTTAGATTTACTTCTGAAGATATTCTATTAAAAAGAGATATTGATTTCATTAATAAACTTAAATATCCTGACAAGTATCAAGATTTTAATAAGTTTTGGGAAGATTATACTCGAGAAGAAAAAGCAGAATTAATAATGAGATATGTTGATGAAATAGAACTTGATAAAGTAAATAATAAATATGAAGTGAAGTTTGTTAAATTTAGAGAATCCATTTGCAAACCAATGACTGAATTAGAAAATCAAGGTTTCCTAGATAAGAAGCTTCAAATGTTTGGAAACTTTGCTGGTTGTATGAGATTTAGTGAATATCTTCCTATCGAAAAAGTTGGAGAACACATTATGAGATTAAGACAATTTTATGATGTAAGATTTTATGAAGCTGAATATTATGTTCAAGATCAAGTATTCAAATTTGAATTAGATGAAAACAAAGCAGATATAGTTAGAGTATTTCCTATGAAAGATTATAAAAAGATAGATTCTAAAAACAAAAAGGATATTCATAATTATGGTGTTTTATATGTAAACAAAAATAATGAACTTTATAAAGCAAGCGAAGATGTAGTTTTTAAATATATACCTGATATATGTGATAGAGTTACTTTTTCAAAAGAACCTATCACTATTGATGTAAAACCTATTACTTACAAAGAATTATATAATACCGAAGAAACTGTCGCCGAAGCGTAGTTTCTTCATGGATTCTAAGGCGAGCCTTAGCCCCCGTATTTTGTTAGTATGACAAAATGCCTAGGGGGTATCTACAAAAAACTATCCACAGTTAAGCCAGCAAAATTCCAACATCTTATAACTTTATAAATTATCAATATAATTTATTAAAAGAGATACTTATAAAAATAATAATCTTAGTTAAGAATAACCCGATTTTCATTTTTAAAACAATTTTTGAACAGTGAAAAAAACAGTTAAAAAAATGAAAATCGGGGCTTCGCCCAATAAGGTTATCTTTTTATAATTCATTAATAATAAATATACTTTATATCAGAATAAATATTTTTCTATTATGAAAAAAGGGGGCTTTTTCTTACTTACAAGAAACTACATCTTTTATAAATGAATAGTTCCTTACAATTAAAAAAGCCGATAAGGGGTGTGGGGAAAATCGGCGCTTTTTTATTTCCTTTTTTTATTGAATAAATTATCTTCATTATTAGAGTCAACTATCTTGTCTGTTTCACTTTCTGAAGATAAAATAGAACATTCTTGAATATTGTTATTTTGTTCTTGTTCATTCATATATCTTTCCTCAAATTTACCATATCTTGCATTACCTATAGTAATATTTTCAGCACCTTCTCGAAAGATATAATCTTTATCAAATATAAAGTATCTTTTACTGCCGTTTTGTTCCAATAAACCAACATTTTTTTCTGAAATATCTGTCCAAACGCTTCTTTTTTTTCTTAAAGAAGAATAGATGTAATATAGTATTTCATTAACTTCAACTTCACCTTTTTCTATATACCAATTGGTATTTAAAAAGGGTTGTATGTCTAACAAATATTTTTCACCATTATTTGTTGTAATTACAATTTGGTATAGACTGTTAATAATTAGTTCACTTTCTGGACAATTATATGTTTTTAATCCTGTGCCTATTTTGAAAATAATATCATCAATTTTTATTGAAGCAGTAGTCACACCACTTCCAATAAACTCCATTTCGGAAACAGGAATTTGTTTAGTATGGGATAGCTTCTTTAATATTTCAACAATAATTGTTATTAATTTATTATCTTCATTATCTACACAATCACAAATTAAATCTTCTATGCTTCTATCAAAGGCAATCCCATACTTTTTACATAAATTAAAAATCAAGAAATGGTCAAATTTATAGGAATGATTATAAAGTTGGTAGTAATTATTATTTAATAAATCGTGAGCTATATTTTTATCACAATAATCTAATAATATTTTAATGTTCGATAATCGATAATATTTCTGACTTTTATTATTTTCATTGTGTAACGTTGTATCCATGATTTTTTCAAAATTATTAACTATAAATTGCTCAATTTTTATTTTTGTTTCATTATGCACGAACTTATCTTTTAAAACTAAAAGGGAAGCAGGAATATCAAATAATGGTATATTATTGATAATAGATTCAATATTATTCTCTATATAAATAATTATAAGTTGCTCATATTCTTTACCAAATCCTAACACTTTTTTTAATAAAATTGAATCAGAATTTAATAAAATTAAATTTAAATTGTCAATAACTAGTTGTTTTCCATAAGAAAGTTTTGATAGTAAATCGACAATTTGATAAGTAAAATATTTATTATTTGAAATTATATTAGGAATATTAATTTGTAATAACTGTTTTAATTCTTGGTTATATTCTAATTTTTCTATATCGTCATCATCATGAGTATAACTGCAACATAATTCTTCAATATCTTTTATGCTCAAAAAGTTCACCACCTAATCTTTAAAACTATTATATCACGTTTACTTTTTGATATAAAGTATCTTCAGAAAGTGAAACAGACAAGATTGTAGAGTTACAATTGATGTGGCACCTTGAGAGTATACAAAAAGCGATAGATA
>CAJUCU010000005.1:37833-45626 GCA_910585335.1 uncultured Bacilli bacterium | reverse complement strand
AAAACTTACATTTTAGGTAATGAAGTGTGCGGACACTTAATATTTCCATTTATAAATCAATGAGAAAAATTAGTTTTTTCTTTTTTTTTTCTGCTACTTACGTTATAATGAATAGTAAGAGGTGAAAGAGGGAATGGATGAGTTTTCTTTTCGTAGTAAAGAAGAATTGTATAACCATGTGAAACCGGCTTTGCATGCTAAAATAGCAGAGCTACATCGACTTGGATATCCTTATATCCAAGAGGTAGATATTTGGAATTATTTAATTCGTAATAAGTGGATGAGTGCACATGATTTAAGACTTTCTGATGTTGTTCATGATATATTACATGTCGATAATGAGAAAATAGATCTTTATTTAAAAGGCGAAATAGCAAAACAAAAAAGACGCGCTTACTTTCATCAAAAGTTAGAAATAGTATAGAGGTGTAAAAAATGAAAACAAAAAAACAGGAAAAACAAAAGAAAAAGAAGATTATTACGACAAGTATTTGTTTGTTATTTTTGTGTGTTTTAATTGGTTTTTCTTTTGTACCATTATTTAAAAATTTGAACTTTGGACTAGATTTACAAGGAGGATTTGAAGTTTTATATAAAGTAGAATCTATTGATGGGTCAAAAATGACGAATAATAAGATGACTGCTACTTATAAAACATTGAGTAAAAGAATTGATTCCCTTGGTGTTAGTGAACCAGAAATTATTCTAGAGGGGAATGATAAAATTCGTGTAAAACTTGCTGGTGTTACCAATCAAGAAGAAGCACGTAAACAATTATCTACCGTTGCTACACTTTCTTTTCGTGATAGCAATGACAATCTATTAATGGATAGTAGTGTTTTAAATGCAGGAAGTGCTAAAGTAAGTCAGGATTCTTCTGGAAAACCTGCTGTGTTACTATCCGTTAAAAACAAAGATAAGTTTTATGATATTACGAATAAAGTAAAAGATTATGAAGAAAATGTAATCGTTATTTGGTTAGACTATGAAGAAGGTAGCAGTAGTTATGCTACAGAGAAGAGTATGTGTGGTACTAGTGGATCTAAGTGTTTATCTTCCGCTACTGTTTCACAAGGGTTTGCTAGTGATGTTATTATTCAAGGAAACTTTACAGAAGAAGAAGTGAACAATTTAGTTGATTTAATTAATTCAGGAAGTCTTCCTTCTAGACTGACTGAAGTATCTTCTAGAACTGTAGGTGCTTCTTTTGGAGATTCTACACTTTCTAGAACTTTAATCGCTGGTATTATTGGTATTTCTCTTATCGCAGTTATGCTTATTTCTTTATACCATTTTGCAGGTTTTATTTCTACCGTTTCTGTTCTTATTTACTCATTCTTAGTATTTGCTGTTTTCTGGGTAGTTGGTGGTGTTTTAACACTTCCTGGAATTGCGGCTTTAGTACTTGGCATTGGTATGGCAGTAGATGCTAATGTGATTACATTCTCACGAATTAAAGAAGAACTTTATCATGGAAAAAGTCTACAATTTGCCTTTAAAGAAGGAAGTAAATCTTCGCTACGTGCCATTATTGATTCTAATCTCACTACATTACTTGTTGCTATTATCATGTTTATGTTTGGAGAGTCTAGTGTCAAAGGCTTTGCTACGATGTTAATCATTACGATTGCAGTGACTATGTTTACTATGGTTTTCTTAACTAGATTCTTATTAGGGTTATTTGTTAAAACTGGATATTTTGATGATAAAACGAAGTTATTTATTCGTGTAGATAAAAAAGATATGCCTAATGTCAATAAAAACGAGAAAGTTACGAAAATACCATTTAAAAATGTCGATTTTCTTCATCATGCAAAGAAACTAGTGGCTTTCTCAGTTATTCTGATTTTTGCAGGAGTCGTTTGTTTTGGTATGAACGGATTCAACCTTGGTATTGATTATCAAGCAGGATCTAATATTAATATTGAAACAAATGAAGGGGTTCAGAAAAAAGCATTAAAAGATGACTTAAAAGAGTTGAAGTTACATGATACTAGTATTACTACCAATGATGATACCATTACTATTCGTGTTTCAGATGTATTAAGTGCTAATCGTATTCATAAAATAGTGCAACACTTTGAAGAGAAATACCAAGCAAAGGTAGATGTGGGTGTAGTATCTAACGTTGTAAAAGAAGAACTAACAAAGAATGCAATTTTCTCTATCTTATTATCTATGATTGGTATTATCCTTTATATTGCGATTCGTTTTAGACTTAGTTATGCACTAGGTGCCGTTTGTGCTCTTTTACATGACGTTGTTATTATCTTTGCTGTTTTTGCTATTTTCCATTTAGAAATTTCAGTCATGTTTATTGCAGCGATACTTGCTATTATTGGATATTCTATTAATGATACTATCGTTTGTTTTGATCGAGTTCGAGAAAACTTACAAAAACAAAAAGGGAATAGTTTAGATAAGATGCAATTAAAAGAAGTAGTGAATGTTAGTATACAAGAGACATTTGGACGTTCTTTATATACTTCTATTACTACCATCTTGCCAGTATTAGCACTTATCTTCCTAGGTTCTAGTGAGATTTTAAACTTTAATTTGGCTATGCTAGTTGGACTTGTTTCTGGTACTTATTCTTCTATCTTTATTGCGACAGTTATTTTCTATTTACTTGAAAGTAAAAATTTAGGTAAGAAGAAAGAGACGAAAAAGAAAAGAGTATATCGTGATGATATAGAAGAAAAACAAATTAAAGGGATTAATTGTTAACTTGTGATAAAGGGGTGTACTAATGTCTAAGAAGAACGAAATTTTAAAAGTAGATGAGTTGTTAGAGAAAGTAAAAACATATATTGATCAGGATGAAGAATTAGAACTTCTTCGCAATACTTATCTTTTTGCTTATGAAAAACATAAAGGGCAGTTTCGTAAAAGTGGGGAAGAATATATTGTTCATCCCCTTAATGTTGCTTATATTTTAACGGATGTCTATGCCGATATTCCTACACTGCAAGCGGCTATTATGCACGATGTGCTAGAAGACTGTGATTGTACCAAAGATGAGATGGAGAGTATGTTTGGACACGAAGTTACCGTACTAGTACAGGGTGTTACTAAGCTTTCTAAGATTAATTTTTCGACAGAGAATGATTATTTGATTGAATACTATAAAAAAATCATTGTCGGAATTAGTGAGGATGTTCGGGTTATTATTATTAAGCTGGCTGATCGTCTTCATAATATGAGGACACTTTGGGCATTACCAGAAGAAAAACAGAAGATAAAGGCAAAAGAGTCTATGGAGATTTTAGCTCCGATTGCTCATCACCTTGGTATTCATAAAATTAAAAGTGAATTAGAGGATTTGTCCCTTCGCTATTTAAAACCAGAAGTCTTTTATGATATTGCTGAGAAACTGAATACTTCTAAATTAGAACGCGATAAAACGGTGTTAGAAATGCAGGAGATTGTCTCTAAGTTACTTACTGAACATAATATTGCGCATGAGATTAAAGGACGTGCTAAGAGTATTTATAGTATTTATAATAAACTAAGCAAAGGAAAGAAGTTTAGTGATATTTATGATCTACACGCTCTTCGAATACTGGTTGATACGGAACAAGAATGTTATGTGGCACTAGGTATTATTCATTCTAAATTTAGACCACTTCCTAATCGTTTTAAGGATTATGTTGCGATGCCAAAACCAAATATGTATCAATCTTTACATACTACTGTTTTTGGGTTAGATGGTTATTTATTTGAAATTCAGATTCGTACTTATCAAATGGATGAGATTGCTGAAAATGGAATTGCAAGTCATTGGGCTTATAAAGAAAATAGAGATGCCAAAGCGAATATGCAGTCTACGACAGAACAGAAACTACAATTTTTTAAATCTATTATGGACTTATCTAGCGATAAACTTTCTAGTGAGGAATTCGTTAATTCTGTAAAAGATGAAGTATTAAATGATAATATCTATGTCTTTACTCCTAAAGGAGATATTATAGAGCTGGCGAAGGGTTCTACACCAATTGATTTTGCATATAAAGTGCATACCAAAGTAGGAGAGACGATGGTAGGGGCTATTGTTAATAATAGTATTGTGTCATTGGACTATGAACTACAAAATAACGATATTGTAAAAATTAATACCAATAAAACCTCTCGACCTTCTAAAGAATGGATACAAATTGCTAAAACTACTCATACTAAAAATAAAATTCGTTCTTATTTTACGAAAAATGAAAGAGAAATTTATATAGAACGTGGTAGAGAAAGTTTAGAGAAAGAACTTCGAAAAAGAAAGCTTGCTTTTGCTGAGTTTCTAAGTGATAGCAATGTTTCTGAGATTTGCCGTGAGTTAAAACTTAAAAATATAGAGGAAGTCTATCAGAATATTGGTAATGGAAAGCATGCTGCTAGTACAGTCATTCATATTATTACCAAAGAGGAACAACAAAAGCCGAAAATTGCACGAGTTGGAAATCAAAATACCGATGCGAATGCAGATATTGTGGTTTCTGGCATTGATCAGGTTAAAGTCAATTTGGCACAATGTTGTAACCCTGTATTCGGGGATGATATTATTGGCTACATTACTATGGGAAATGGTATTAGTGTCCATAGAAGTAATTGTCACAATTTGGCTTCCTTGGAAGACCGTAATGTTTTAGTTTCTTGGAATCAAAATATCAATAAACGCTATCTTACTTATCTTATTCTTCAAACAAAAGATAAAACAGATCATATGCTCGACATTATTCAAAAGACTAGTATATTAGACATTCCAGTTGATTCCATTCATACCATTGGTTCTTCTTCTGGTATTGTTTATGAAATGAGAGTTTATGTCAGGAATTTGGAACATTTGAATAAAATGTTATTAGAGCTTAAAAAACAAACTTATGTGGAGAAAGTAGAGAGGATTCAGCGATGAGAGTTGTGATACAAAGAAGTGGGGACTCTTCTGTTTTCGTTGATGGTTCTGTTGTCTCTTCTATCCAACATGGACTTGTGTTGTTGATTGGTTTTACAGAAGGGGATAGCAGGAAGGAACTGGAGTGGATGGCACGTAAAATTGTAAATATGCGCATTTTTCCTGATGATAATGGTGTCATGAACCGCTCTTTATTAGATGTTCAAGGAAGTGTTTTAGCTATTTCGCAGTTTACCTTGTATGCGGATTGTAAAACAGGAAATCGTCCTAGTTATATGAAAGCTTTGGGACATCAAGAAGCAGAAGTTTTATATCAAGAGTTTTGTTTAGAACTTGCCAAATATACCAATGTAGAACGCGGTGTATTTGGGGCTGATATGGAAGTTTCTATTTCTAATATAGGTCCTACTACTATCATTTTAGAAAGGTGAGAATATGGAAAATAAATTGAATTACCGTTTGCTTAACGTTACTATTTTTTGTTTACTAATTTTATTAATTGCCGTTAATATTACGACATGGTGGGGCTTTGTTCGTACTATTATCATCATCATGATGCCCTTTATTATTGCCTTTGTTTGTGCTTATGCCTTTTATCCTTTGGTCTTAAAATTAGAAGAGAAAGGCGTTCGACATGGGCTTGCTGTAACCGTGATTGTTTTAGGGGTCGTTTTAATCATTAGTGCTTTACTTGCTATTACTTTACCACTTATTTATGATCAGTTGATTTTATTTTCAAAGATGGTGGTGCAAGTATTAGAAGATGTTAGTACAAAATTTGATTTAAACCTTGGTAATATTGAAGTAAAAGTGACTGACTTTTTAGATGATGCCATTGGTAGTGTAGGTAAGATTGTCTCAAATGGCACTATGACTATTGTATCGAAGTCTTTTGGATTTGCTGGTTCTTTTATTGTAGGCTTTATTGCTTGGATTTATTTTTTATCTGATATGAGTAAGATTAGAAGAAGTGTTTCCTTATTCTTACAGCGAGTGAAGGGAAAGGTGTATCGTTACTTTAAGGCAGTTGATTTTGAGATTGGAAACTATATTAAAGGACTTTCTATCTTTATGTTGATACAGCTTATTGAGTATTCTTTGTTATTTTTTATCGTTGGTCATCCTAACTGGCTCCTACTTGGTATCCTTGCTTGTGTTACCACAGTGATTCCTTATTTTGGAGGTCTTATTACCAATATCATTGCAGTTATTACAGCTAGTGTTGTATCGATGCCAACTTTTATTGCAACAGGAGTGATATGTCTTATTTTTCCACAGTTAGATGGTTATGTTATCTCTCCAAAAGTCTATGGTAAAACCAATAATGTCAACGCTTTAATTACTATTATGGTAGTTACTGTGGGAGGAACTCTAGCAGGTATCCTCGGTATTATTGCAGCCTTACCACTTTACTTATTTATTAGAACCACTTATCATTTTTATATCGCTGATATTAAAAAAAGTGTCAAGAAAGTGGCAAAAGCCAAATAGAAAAATAATATTTTTAGATTAGACGCACGTAAATAAAAACGCGCGTTTTTTTATCTATATCTCGTTTAAAAAATGATTGCTCTTTTTTTCTTTTTGTTATATAATAAGAAGACATATTTTACGGAGGGGTTTATGATTACATTAAATAGGGATTATAGTGGAATAGAAAAACAGATTGCCTATATTGAAAAGAATTTTTCGAAGTACGCTAATCCTTTAGAAGTATATGACTATATGGAACTTTATATTGCTCTTATTCGTTCTATTGATATAGGAGCTAATCCAGGATTTTTGAAGATTTTTTCTTCTAATCAACTTTCTACTTTTCAAAGACAAAGACTTCTTAATTCAAAAGCATTACGAAAAAGCTTAGAGAACAACACTTTGTTTCATCAATATTTTTTTGAATATTCTTACCTAGCTGTTAGTGAATTAATAGATGATATAAAGGAAAATGATTCCTTGTCTTTTTTGAAAAGGTATCCTCATTTTAGAGAAAAGAGTAGTAAGCCTAAGAAATTGTTGGAAGCTTTTTTTAAAGAAGAAGACTTGGAACTTTATGATGTTTTTCGTGATATGTGTAAACATAAAAGAATTTATTATAATGATAAAGATCGGGAGTTTTATTGTCTTTATAATAATTTACAAGACATTCCTAATATATTTTTTCCTATTCGGATATTGGGAATTGAAGAGTTAGGGAATTTGGTTCATGAACTTGGTCATGTAAAAGATAATATGGAGGTAAGACAACAGTTCTATCGCTATGATTTAACGTATTGCTATCGCTCTTTTTACCGTGAAGTGTTATCTTATTATTATCAACACAGTTTTTTTAATTTTTTAAGCGATGATACAAAATATAAGGAAGAGACTAAAAAAGAAGTTTTTTTTGATATGTTATCTTTACAAAAGGCATTGAAGCGTGGAAAAGAGTGGCTTGCTACTGGCGAATATGTTGATGATGCTTTGTTTTATGAGGCTCAGTATATTTATGGACCGATTATCGCCTCTACTTTAGGACCAGTAATTAACTATAGACAACTTCAAAGTTTTCAGTACGATTATTTTAGTCAAGAACAGTTAGAACAAGTGGGAATTACGATTCCTAATGCCGTTGATTGCTATGTGAAACAGATGAAAAACATAATGAAACGATAGAAAGAGGAGAGATATTATGATTTATTTAAGTACGAATTATGAACCATTAAGAAGGCAGTTGGATTATATTGGAAATCATATGTTAGATTGTAAAAGTCCTTCAGAAGCTGCCTCATATTTAACTACATATCGGACTTTTGTTGCAGCATATTATTTTTGTACTGGTGAGATTTATCAGGATAAGAAGCTCAATAGGAATAGGCAGGTTGGTTGTACTGGCCATATGAAAAAGAATGAACTT
>CAJUCU010000005.1:0-37823 GCA_910585335.1 uncultured Bacilli bacterium | reverse complement strand
CCGTAAATATCATCAAAATTTTTTAGACAATAAAAGTTTTCATAAAGAGATGTTTTCTTCTTTTCCTTCACTTTTTGCCATCTTGGATGATTACTTAGAAAGTGATCATTATATTGATTTATTTCAAACTTATCAGAAACCTTTTGATGAGAAAAAGGGAGAAGATATTGATATTTTAAATCAATTCTTTTTAGAGAAAGATGTTGTACTGAAAGATATATTTGAAGATTTACAGAGACAAGGTAGTATTTACCTGTCTCCTAATGTCTCTTTTTTGGAGAATAGACCTATGACATTTTTAAATTCTGTCGAAAATAAAGTTAGTTTGTTTATTCCTCCTAGTGCAGTGTGTGATGTTTCTTTTCTCGTTGGTCTTGTTCATGAACTTGGTCATGTTAGAGACTTTTTTGATCTTTCTTCGCGGGGAACCAAAAAAGTATTACAGATGTATCCAGATAAATCTATATTTACAGAAGTTTTATCCGTTGAGCATGAAATGGATTTTTGTCGGTTTTTAATTGATAATGATATACATAAGACAGCTGCACAAACAAGACTTGCTTATTTTTATGATTGTTATTTCGATGGTTTGATTGATGCTGTTCTTCATTGTTCTATACCAGATGATTGTCATCTTTTAGTAGATAGTGATGATTTTACTAGAAAAGAAGTAGCTTCCCTTATTGAGTCAGAAGCTAATGATTTAGATTCTTGGGATGATACTTTGATTTCTGATCGTTTTGAGTCTTTGCAATATAGTTATGGATTTTTATTAGCACCACTTTTTTCTAATCATCCGCAAATACGTGAGCAGTTTTTGACTTTCCGGCATGACTCTTTTGATCCTCTTGCCCTTACTTCGATTGGTGTAACACCAGAGAATGTCGCACAGGAAGCAAAAGCACTCATGAAAACTTATTTTAAATCTTAGAAAATCGTATGGAAAAATATTTTTTCTTGTGTTATAATAACTTTATCTTCTAGTAAGAAGAGTACTTTTAAAGTTTAGATAGAGACAATGTGGTTGGTGGAAACATTGAAATTTTAAATAGGAAAGACACTTACAGATATAGAAGCGGGATACTCCGTTATGAGTGATTTTGAGAAAAAAGAAAGGTGGCACCACGGGGAAACTCGTCCTTCGGATCGGCCATCTTTTTATATAGAAAAGGAGGATACATATGATTAGTAAACCAAAAGGAACAAAAGATATTTTAGGATTAGATGCTAAAAAGTGGAAGTATGTAGAAAGAGTAGTAGATGAGGTGATGGAAAAGTATCATTATGGATATATTCGTACACCTATTTTTGAGGCTACTGAATTATTCCATAGAGGTGTTGGGGAGGCAAGTGACATCGTAACGAAAGAGACATATGATTTTGTTGATAGAGGGAACCGAGCAATGACACTTCGTCCTGAAGGAACAGCAGGTGTAGTACGTAGTTATATTGAAAATAAAATGTATGGTGATAGTGTTCAACCTGTAAAATTCTATTATAATGGACCAATGTACCGTTATGAGAGACCACAAGCTGGAAGAGAGAGAGAACTTACTCAATTTGGAGCAGAGCTTATTGGTAGTGATGATGCGATTAGTGATGCTGAAATTATTTCTTTAGCAGTGCAAATTTATCATATATTAGGACTAAAAGATGTAGTAGTTCATATCAATTCCCTTGGGGATAGTGCTTCACGTGATATGTATCGTAACGCTCTCTTAGAATATTTTAAGCCACATCTTGATTCTTTGTGTGATGACTGTAAGAGACGTTATCAAAAAAATCCACTTCGAATTTTAGACTGTAAAGTGGACGGAAATTCTTCGCTTTTTCAAAATGCTCCTAAAACTTTAGATTATTTAAACGAAGAGAGTAAAAGCCGCTTTGAGAAAGTGCAAGAATACTTAGATATTTTGGAAATTCCATATGAAGTGGATCATAAAATCGTACGAGGACTTGATTATTATAATCATACCGTATTTGAATTTATTACTAATATCCCTGGAATGGGAGGAGAGGCAACCATTGGGGCTGGTGGACGTTATAATGGACTAATCGAATCCCTTGGTGGTCCTTCTACTCCTGGAATTGGTTTTGGTTCTGGTATGGACCGTGTTCTTCTTGCCTTGGAACAGGAAAATATAGAAGTGCCTGTTTCTGATAATATTGATTTGTATTTGCTCTATGTTAATGAAGAAGAAAAAAAATATGCTCTTTATTTAGCGCAAGAACTCAGGTTAAACGGTTTTACAGTAGAGATGGAGAATATGGGACGCTCTTTGAAAGCACAATTTAAACAGGCAGATCGTTTACATTCTAAATTTACGATTGTTTTAAATAGTGAGGAACTTGACGAGGACTATGTTACGGTTAAGAATGCTATTTCAAAAGAAGAAGAACAAGTTTCATTGGATGCTTTAATTTATTATTTAGATGAAAATTTGATGGATGATGATACCGAATGTGATTGTGGAGATTGTCATCATCATGATTGTTAGAAAGAAGGGAAAAGATGTCAAAGATATATTTTAAAGATTTAAAAAATCATTTGGGAGAAGAAATTACTGTAGAAGGATTTGTCGATAAGATTCGTGATTTACAATATGTACAATTTGTCATTTTAAGAGATGGGACAGGAGAAGTACAAGTTACTATTGAAAAAAATGATGATAATCAAAAATTAAATGAAATTGTATCAGGTTTAACTGCAGAATCTACTGTACAGGTAGCAGGAAGACTTATGGATAGTCCTAATGTAAAACTAAATGGTATGGAACTTCTTCCAGAGACTATTACTGTTACATCAGAAAGTGCAGCGGAGCTTCCAATCGATATAAAAGATAAAGGAAAATCCCTTCGTGAGACTAGACTAGACTATCGGTTTTTAGATTTACGAAGAAAAGATAATCGTTTGTTTTTCGAATGTGAAACAACGTTTGAGCACGCTTTACGTGAATACTTTATTCAGCATGATTTTATTGAGATTCATTCACCAAAGATCGCGAAAGGTGCTGCAGAAAGTGGGGCTGAAGTATTTAAAATAGATTATTTTGGAGAAGAAGCTTGCCTTTCGCAATCTCCACAGTTTTATAAGCAGATGGCCATTGCTTCTGGTTTTAACAATGTATTTGAAATAGGGCCTGTTTTCCGGGCTGAAAATTCTCATACTTCTTATCATGCAACGGAAATTAATATGGCTGATGCAGAGATTAGTTATATTGAATCTGTAGAGGATGTCATGGATGTAGAAGAAGGTTGGTTAAAGTATGGAATTGATGCTTTGTTTGAGAAATATGGGGAACAGATTACCTCTACTTTTAAAGTAGAAAAACCAAATACAGAAGTTGATTTTCCACGTATTACTTTCCGAGAGGCGAAAGAGATTTTAAAAGAAAAATATCACTTTGAAGGGGAGAGGGAAGACGATTTAGAAAGACACGAAGAAAAACTGCTTTGTCAATATGCCAAAGAGAAATATAAAAGTGATTTTATCTTTATTACCAAGTTCCCGTTTGCCGCTCGTCCTTTCTATCATATGTTAGATGAAGATGGTCTTACTGAGAGTTATGATTTATTGTTCCGTGGCGTAGAAATTACAACAGGAGCGCAGAGAGAACACCGCCATGATATTTTAAAACAACAAATGATTGAAAAAGGAGTACGTCCTGAGAGTTTGGATTTTTATTTAGAATTTTTCTCTTATGGATGTCCACCACATGGTGGTTTTGGTGTCGGTCTTGCTCGTATTATGATGCAATTGTTCCAACTAGATAATATTCGAGAGGCTACTTTTATTTACCGTGGTCCAACTAGATTAAATCCATAAGAAATTTAGTACTAGAAATGTTAGAAAATAATTTCTAGTATTTTTTGTAGCTTTGTGATATAATTTGATTACTTTGAGGGGTGATTATATGTTCGTAGATGAGGTGGAATTAAAAGTAAAAGCCGGTGATGGTGGCGATGGTTGTACTGCTTTTCGTCGTGAAAAATATGTTGCTATGGGTGGACCCTTTGGTGGAAATGGTGGTCATGGTTCTGATATTATATTTAAAGCAGATAGTGGTCTTCATACATTACTTGATCTTCGTTATCAAAAACAGATTAAAGGAAAAAAAGGTGAGAATGGTCGAGGAAAGAATCAACATGGTAAGGGAGCAGAGGCCATTTTTGTTAAAGTCCCACTTGGTACCGTCGTGACTGATTTAGATACTGGGTTTATTCTTGCTGATTTAAAAGAAAATGGTCAGGAGGCTGTTGTTGCTAAAGGAGGCCGTGGAGGTCGTGGTAATACCGCTTTTAAGACACAAACGAATACTGCTCCTGATTTTTCTGAAAATGGAGAACCTGGAGAAGAGAAACTTTTAAAAGTGGAAGTGAAAATGCTTGCTGATGTTGGTCTTGTTGGATTACCTAGTGTCGGGAAAAGTACGATTATTTCTTGTGTTTCCCGTTCTAAGCCTAAAATTGCTGCTTATCACTTTACGACATTAAGTCCTAATTTAGGAGTAGTACGTTCTAGTAATGGTCAAAGTTTTGTTATGGCTGATTTACCAGGTCTTATCGAAGGTGCTAGCCACGGAGAAGGATTAGGAGATAAATTTTTGCGTCATATTGAAAGAACCAAAGTCATTGCTCATGTTATTGACATGGCCAGTGTAGAAGGCAGAGATCCATATCAAGATTATTTGCTTATTAATAAAGAATTAGAAGAATTTAATCCTAAATTATTAAAGAAACCACAAATTATTATTGCAAATAAAAGTGATGTTTTAGGATTTTCAGAACAATATCAAAAGTTTTCGGAGAAAATAGATGCTTCAATTCCAATATTCAAGGTATCCGCTGCTACTAATACTGGGTTAGTCCCAGTAGTTGATTACTTAGGAGAACTCTTAGAGACACTTCCTAACACTCCACTTTTTGAAGAGAGTCAGTTTGAAAGTCATGTACTTTATACCTTTAAAAAAGAAGAGCCTTATACTATTTTTAAAGAGTCAGAAGACTTATGGGTTATTCAAGGAGAACAAGTAGAAAAATTATTTAAAATGACGAAGTTTTCTAGTGAAGAAGGCATGCTTCGATTTGCCAAGAAACTAACTAAAATGGGAATTGATCAAAAACTAGAAGAATTAGGAGCAAAAGAAGGCGATCAAGTTCGTATTTTAGACTTCTATTTTGATTACAAGAACTAACAAAAAAGAGAAATGGTATGGCTATTTCTCTTTTATTTTGAGTGTGTCTCCTATATTTAGATTTTGGCAACTGTTAGCAGGAAGAACAAAGGTGTAATATACTTTTCTTTTAAAAAAGATTCTTTTTTCACTTTTTAAGTTTTTATATAAATATAATATTTTATAATTTTTGTCTGTCATGACAATATCTACTTTTTGACAGTAGAAGTAAGTACTGAAATATCTTTTTTTAGGATAGCATAGTCCTTCTGTTATTTTATCTAAATACCAAGTGTATCCTTTGATTCGTTCCCACTTTTTTGTTAATACATGAAGGGGAATTGTTTTTTTATCTATAATTGCTTTCATGTTTCTCCTCTTTCTTTTATTATTATACCATTACCATTTAGAATTGACAAAACTAAGTTTTTATGTTAAAATATGCTAGAAATTTTGAGGGGGTTTTATGATGCGTGATTATTATGATGATTATTTTCATGATTCTTTATTAGGTGATTCTGAAGAACGTATTTTATTGGAACGATATCAAAAATATGGCGATCAAGAAGCGTTACAGAAGCTAGTTCGTTCTAATTTAGGATTAGTACTGCAGAGTGCGCATAATTATAAAAAGAAATATAGTCTTCCAACTGGAGTCAGTTTTGATGACTTGATTCAGGAAAATGTTTTGATTTTAATGGGGGCAATTAAATCTTTTGATATGAATAGTGATACACAACTATCTACTTATGTTACTTCTTCTATGAATCGTTCTATTTTTGGGAAAGTCAATAATATAGGGTATTCTGTCTATATTCCTTATGTAACTAGGAAAAATTATAGTAAGTATAAAACAGCGCTAGAAAGTTTACAACAAAACAAAGATACTGTGGTTTCTGATGAGGAGATAATGAAAGCCACTGGATTTGGTAGGGATAGAATGCGAATCATGAAAGATGCAGATCGTGTTAATTTAGTTTCTTTGAACTGTGTATTAACGGATTCCACTCGTAATAAAAGTGATAGTTTTCAATACGAATTAGAAGACAGTATTTCTCAACCAGGAGATGACTTTTCAGAGTGGGAGAAAAATAGGGATACTTTGCTTTTGATGAAGGGTCTTTATGAGCTACTAGATAGAAGAAGTTATTATATTATTTATCATAACATTATTAGTGATGTTTCTAAGAAACAAGCAGAAATCGCTAAAGAACTTGAGATTTCAAGGAAAGTAGTTTTTAATTTAAAAACAAGAGCATTGAAAAAAATTGCTCCTTTTGTTCAGGAAATTCAAAAAGAAACATTTCAAAAATATGGATATGACATTACAGATATAGAGGAACTTAAGCCGATTAGTCCAAAGTTACGTTTTGCGCTTTATCATTATAAGCAAGAATTGGCAGCAGAAGATTATGCTACTCTTTATCATAGCGTTTCTACTTCTTTCCTTGATGACTTTGATCATACTATAAGAGGAACATTAGAAAAGACTGATTATTTTTGTGATGAGACGCGTTCATATGAGAGTATCGATGAAGTGAACTCTAAATATCGAAACGGATTAGAAGCAAAAGATATATTATATTTAGATGTTTCTCCTAATACTGATTTAGATTATACTAATAGGAATCAAACTGTAAAAGAACCAGTGTTTCAAAAGAAACGTTAATCGGTTCTTTTTATATTAAAGTTCTTTAAAACATAGAGAAAATGTGGTATTATGATGTTAGTTTAAAGTTATCTGGTAATATGTCAAGGTAAATTTTTATTTCCTTGAAAATGTTTTCAGCTTTCCTTTAATCTTATTAAACATATTATATGAGGAGAAAACATATATGGAATTTAAAATAGAAGAAATACATGAATATGAAGGGAAAATAAAAAAGTTATATCAATTTTGGAGTGAACAGGAAAAAATTAGCTTTTTAAATTGGGTTTATTATCGTAATGAAATAAAACGCTTGGATAGATATATGACTCTTCAAGAAAATCCAGATTATGAATACAATAGAGAATTGAAAAAATATTTAGATATAGGATTTGAGGTATTATATTCAAAAGGAGATCAAGAAAATCCAATCAGAGATGACTTAAAAGAAATCATTGAAAATGAAAAAATAATATATCATAAAGAATTAGGAATCATTGGAAATATTGTAAAAATAGATGATAGGAATGGGAAAATATCTTTAAGGCCATTTGACTTTTATTATGAGCTAAAAGAGAGTGAAGTTCCAGCATATCAATTGAGCCAAAAAGTCTATGGTGAGATTCATGAAGTAAAAAAAATTATGGACGATTATGATTTAACTACACCATGGACTAAAGCAAATGAGGAATTATTACTTACTAGACAATTAAATGGAACACCAAAAACAACAAAAGAAATAATTGCAACATTTAATGGAGATATCATCAATGCTTTAGGATATGTAAAAAAAGATGGCAAAGTATATGTGAAAAATTAAAGATGATGAAATACTTTTTTGTGAGTGTATAAAAATACTAATTTGGAAGCGCTGCTTTTGCATAAGCTTCCTTTTTTAATTTTCTCCTTGTGTTTAGGAATATAAAATCTAATTAGTTTGTGTTTAATCTTAAACTCGTTGTATAATATATCGAATGGGTGAGTTTTTTATATTAAATTTCTTTAAAAAAAGCAAAAAATGTGGTATTATAATGTCAGTTTAAAGGAGGAATAAAAATGAGTGGACATTCTAAATGGGCGAAGATTCATCGTGCTAAAGGAGCGGCCGATGCAGCTCGTGGAAAGGTATTTCAAAAGTTAGCAAAAGAGATTTATGTAGCAGCAAAACTAGGAGTTCCTGATATTGACCAAAACCCTTCACTTAGAATGGTGGTAGAAAAAGCAAGAGGCGCTAATATGCCAAAAGATAATATTCAAAAAGCAATTGATAAAGCCAAAGGTGCTGGTAAGGACGAAAATTACGAATCTATTCGTTATGAAGGATATGGACCAGGTGGAATTGCAGTGATCGTAGATTGTCTTACAGATAATAAAAATAGAACGGCAGCTGAAGTGCGCAATGCTTTTAATAAACGTGGTGGAAATCTTGGAACGAGTGGGTCTGTTAGTTATATGTTTCATCGTATGGGAAATATTGAAGTACCAAAAGATTACGATGAGGATGAAGTAATGATGGCTTCTATTGATGCAGGAGCATCTGACTTTGAAGTGTTAGACGAGTCTTACCTTATTACTACCAAACCAGAAGATTTTATTCATGTGAAAGATTTATTAGAACAAAATGGTATTGTAGACTTTTTAGCAAGTGAAGTTACTTTTAATCCAGATAATTATATAGAGTTAGATGAAGAAGGAAAAGAAAAAGTTTATCACTTGATTGAACAACTAGAAGAGTTAGACGATGTACAAGATGTTTATTGTAATTTGAAAGATTTATGAGCGATATTTATACTTTTGGTGGGATTCGTTTCGTTCAGTTCTTTTACAAAAGAATCGATCTTGTACTTGCAATTATTTCTAGTGTATGGTATAAGTAAATAGTAATCAAAACAGATGCGAAAGACGGAAATATAGGGAATTTTAAGAGAACTTGTGGTTGGTGTGAACAAGTAAGGACGTATATTTTAGATCACTTTCAAGTGTGTCTTATGGATAAGATAAGAACGGTAACGCGTTATAGTTTTAAGTGCATATAGTCTATGAATTAAGGTGGTACCGCGACATGTTCGTCCTTAAGGAGTAGGCTTTTTTTTGGAAGAAAGGTGGAATGTAGAGATGTTTTTGCAAATATTATTATTGATTTTAGGATTTATTATTTTGATTAAGGGTGCTGATATTTTTGTGGATGGTGCTAGTGGAATTGCTCGAAACTTTAAAGTTTCTAAAATGTTAATTGGACTTACCATTGTTGCCTTTGGAACTTCTGCTCCTGAGTTTGCCGTTAGTGTGAAGTCATTGCTTTCTGGTAGTGGTGATATCGTTTTTGGAAATGTAATAGGTAGTAACATTTTAAATATATTACTAATTTTAGGTGTTTCTGCTTGTGTTCATACGTTGACTGTCAAAAACAATACAGTAAAAAAAGAACTTCCTATCACACTTTTAATTACTACTTTGATGGCTGTGTTACTTTCTGATCATATTTTTGATCCTAGTCTTATCAATTCTTTTACAAGAAGTGATGGTGTAGTACTATTATTGTTCTTCTTAGTGTTTATTTATTATTTAATTTCTATGATGCGAAATAAAGTCGATCATGATGAGACCGATGACGTAATCATGAAACTGCCTAAAGCGATTATTTTTACTGTTGTAGGTATCATCTCTATCGTACTTGGTAGTAATTTTGTGGTTGATTCTGCTTCTTCTTTAGCGAAAACAATTGGTATTAGTGAGAGGATGATCAGTCTTACTATCATTGCACTTGGTACTTCGCTTCCAGAACTAGTTACTAGCGTTATGGCAACTAGAAAAGGGGAATATGATATTGCAATCGGAAATGTTGTTGGAAGTAATATCTTTAACTTCGGGATGGTTATCGGGCTTCCTATTACCTTGTTTGGCGGTGTCCGTAATTTAACTTTTAATTCTGTTGATTTAATTGTTATGATGATTGCTGCGATACTTTTGTTTCTATTTTCTTGGAAAGATTACAAGATTAGTCGTAAAGAAGGAATCGTATTCTTAATATTATTTGTTGTTTATTATAGTTATGTTATCTTTTTATAAAAATGAAGAAAGAAGGAAATATTATGAAATTTGAAAAATTAGAAAAGAAACCAATTGCAGAAATAGAAAAGGATTATTTAGATTTTTGGGAAAAAGAGAATATTTTTCAAAAATCTATTGATTCTAAAGAAAAAGATAAAAAGTATGTATTCTATGATGGACCAGCAACAGCGAACGGTCATCCTGGTCTTCATCATATGCTTGCCAAGTTTTTAAAAGATTCTTTTTGTAAGTATGAAGCTATGAAAGGACATCGTGTGGTACGTAAAGTTGGTTGGGATACTCACGGTCTTCCTGTTGAGTTACAAGTAGAAAAGTCCCTTGGTTTTTCTGGCAAAAAAGATATTGAAACATATGGAATTGAAGCATTTAATAAAAAATGTCGTGAAAGTGTTTGGAAAAATGAAAAATCTTTTTCAGATCTTACTCGTAAAATGGGACAGTTTATTGATTTAGAACATCCTTATGTTACTTATGATAATGATTATATTGAAACTGAATGGTGGATTTTAAAGAAATTTTTTGATGAAGGATACTTTTATGAAGGAAGTAAGATACTACCATATTGTCCTAGATGTGGAACTGGACTTGCTTCTCATGAAGTAGCACAAGGATATAAAGATATTGATACGAATACTGTTATTGTGCCAATGAAGAAGAAGGGGGAGGATGTATACTTTTTGGTATGGACTACGACTCCTTGGACTTTAATTAGTAATGTTGGACTTTGTGTAAATCCAACTGCAGAATATGTACGAGTAGAATCAGAAGGAAACCAATTTATTTTAGCGAAGGCTTTGGTTCATGATGTTTTAGGAGATGATGTTTCTATTCTTGAAACTTATCTTGGACGTGATTTGGAATATATGGAATATGAGCAGTTGATTCCAGAGATTTCTGTTGGTGATGGTGCTTTTATTGTAACGATGGACGATTATGTAACGATGGAAGATGGAACAGGAATTGTTCATCTTGCTCCTGCCTTTGGTGAAGATGATAACAGAGTAGGTGCAAAATACAAACTTCCTTATGTTAATCCAGTTGGAGAAGATGGAAAATATTTAGAAGGACCTTGGAAAGGCAGTTTTGTATTTGATGCTGATTTGGATGTTATTAAATATTTAAAAGAAAATGGTAAATTGTTTAAAAAGCAAAAGATGAAACATAACTATCCACATTGTTGGAGATGTTCCACACCACTTATTTATTATGCTAAACCATCTTTTTATCTTGCTACGACTGCTTTTAAAGATAAGATTATTGAGGCAAATAAAAAAGTATGTTGGCATCCTAGCTATGTAGGTGAGAAAAGATTTGAAAACTGGCTTTTAAATTTAAAAGACTGGGCTATTTCTCGTAATCGTTATTGGGGAACACCACTTCCTCTTTGGAGATGCGAGTGTGGTCGTGATATGATGGTTGGTTCTAGAGAAGAACTTGTAGAACTTGCTATCGAAGATATTGATCAAAGCATTGAGCTACATCGACCTTACGTAGATGATGTTCATCTTTCCTGTCCTGATTGTGGTGGTGTTATGAATCGTGTTAGCGATGTTATTGATTGCTGGTTTGACTCTGGTTCTATGCCATTTGCACAATATCATTATCCATTTGAAAATAAAGATATTTTTGAAGATCAATTTCCAGCTGACTTTATTTGTGAAGGAATTGATCAAACACGTGGTTGGTTTTATACCCTTTTGGTTATTTCTACTTTCTTAAAAGGCGTGGCACCTTATAAAAATGTTCTTGTTAATGATCTTGTTCAAGATGCTGAAGGTAAAAAGATGAGTAAATCGAAGGGAAATATCGTAGAACCATTTACGACAATGGAAAAATATGGGGCAGATACCGTTCGTTTTTATCTCGCTTATGTCTCTCCCGTTTGGACACCACTGAAATTTGATGAAGAAGGATTAAAAGAGATTTATTCTAAGTTTACATCTACTTTTAAAAATACATATACTTTCTTCGAAATGTATGCGAATGCTGATGACATTGATCCTAGAAAATACGATATTCCAATAGAGTCTCGTGAAGATATTGATCGTTTTATTATATCGAAATTGCATCGTCTTATTCTAGAAGTTCATGAAGATTTCTTAGAGTATGACTTAAATAAAGTAGCACGTGCGATTATTCCATTTTTGAATGATGATTTATCTAATTGGTATATCCGTAGCAATAGACGAAGATTTTGGGATAGTGAACTTACAGAATCTAAAAAGGCAGTTTATCTTACTTTATATGAAGTGTTAGTGACACTTGCTAAGTTAGTGGCACCAATTACTCCTTATATTGCCGAAGAAATTTATCAAAAGCTAACAGGAGAAGAGTCTGTTCATTTAGCGGAATATCCTGTGGTAGAAGAAGCGTTATTAAATACTGAAATAGAAGAAAGAATGGACTTGGTTCGTGATATTTGTTCTCTTGGTCGTTTTGCCAGAGAAGAAGTTGGTATTAAAGTACGTCAACCTATTCAAGCATTATTACTAAGTGCTAAAGAGGAAGAGAAAATCTCTGATTTATTACCAATTATTAAAGAAGAATTGAATGTAAAAGAAGTTCTTTTCCAAGAAGATATGAGTCAGTATTTAGATTATATTGTAAAACCAAACTTTAAGATTTTAGGTAAAGAACTTGGACCACTTATAAAAGAATTGCAACAAAAGTTACAAACTCTTAGTAAAGAGGAGATTACAACATTGCAAAATGGTACTCTTACTTTGTCTCTTGGAGGAGAAGATTTTTCTCTTACTAGTGATATGGTGGTTATTACTTTAAAACAAAAAGAAGGATATGCTTCTAGCAGTAATGAGAAGACTTGTGTTGTATTAGATACTACATTGACAGAAGAACTTATTTTAGAAGGACTTGCTCGAGAGTTTGTGCGTCATGTTCAATCTCTACGTAAAGAAGCTGATTTTGAAATTACAGATCATATTACGATTTATTATCATGGTATGGAACAAATTGATCAAATGTTAGAAGTCTATGGTGATTATATAAAAGAAGAAACCCTTGCTTTTGCTATTGTGTCAAAAGAACTAGATACTCCTATGGTAGATCTAAATGGTGTAGAAGGGCAAATTCAAGTAGAAAGAGTTTAGAAGAGATGAATAATTTCTTCTTTTTTCTTGCTACTATAATCATTGCCATGTTACAATAAAAACAGTATAAATTCGATTGTTTAGGTAGGAAGGTAGTAGTAGTAATGGAGTATATTATAAAAATTGTTGGCGTTTATATGATTGTGATTGTTGGAATCATTGGCTTTTCCGTTTTTTCTACGCTTAAAGAGGCTTTTTTAGAGAAAAAAAGATTGGTAAAGAAAAAGATGTATACCAAAGTGATTCATGAGATGGTGCGACATTTTAAAGAGAGTGATGTTGCGACCAAAGAACATATCATCTTCTTAAAAAAAGAGTTAGCTCAAGTGGATCATTTGTTCATATTTGAAGAAGTGATGAGTGAGCTGAAGGAGAAAGATGAAAATTTGTTTTTATCTTATTGTCATGGAATTTCCAGTGCTTTTCAAGATTTAGCTATTTATTATCGACGCAAAGGTTCTTTTCAAAAGGCTTATTTTACTCATGTATTATCTCTTTTTCCAGAGTTGATTGAAAATGATGCGAATGATTCTATTCGATATGCGATGATGCATTTTATTATGGATGATTCCGTTTATTGTCGGGAAAATGCGATGCTCTTTTTTTATCAGAAAGACTCTGCTAAATTGGTTGTAAATTCACTTAAAAAAATTAGTAATCGTAATTTGTATTATAGTCCTAAATTACTTGCCGATGATCTTTTTAAGTTTACTGGGAATCAGTCTGAATTAATTGACCTTCTTTTACAAGAATTTGATAAATTTAATGCGAATTTTCAAATGGCGATTATTACTTATATACGCTTTTGTAATGAAGATAGAAGGGAAGAGATTTATCAGAAACTAAAAACTAAGAAATATCACAAGGAAGTTCAACTTTCTATATTACGTTATTTTGCAAAACATAAATATCATCCTATTGTTCCTGTACTTTTAGAGGAATTAAAGGACAAGAAGGAATCGCGTTTTGAATATCGTCTTGTGGCAGCGTTTGCATTAGGAAGTTACGACAACAATAAAACTCGTGAAGCTTTAATTGATAGTCTATCAGACCGGAATTATCATGTTCGAAAGAATGTGGCTATTTCTTTATCTAGAATGGAGCTTACCAAAGAGAATGTAGAGAAGATTCAAAAGATTCAAGATCCATATGCTCGTGATATGTTGAAATACGTTTGGCAACAAGCTGGTAAGAAGAAGAGTGAAATTTTAGAAATTACAGTACAGAAGGGAGTGAAGCAAGGATGAGAGAATTTGTGACTGGTATGAGTTTGTTTTTTGTTTCTTACCTTGTTGTTTACTCAGTTTATGCTTTTATCGTTATGATAAAGGGCACTGTTTTTTTACATCAGTTTCAAAGTCGACGTAAGTTTAGAAATCATTTACATCATGATTATTATGTTCCGATTTCTATTTTGATTCCTGCTCAGACGGAGGATAAGAATATTGCTAAAACAGTACAGTCTCTTTTAGGACTTCGTTATAAGTTATATGAGATTGTAGTTATTGATGATAGCCTAGATTATAAGACAAGAGAGGCTTTTATTAAAAAGTTTGATATGAAGCCTGTCGATCGTCCTATTCAAAAGCGTCTTGAGACAAAAGAAGTGTCTCATATTTATCAAAGTGTGATAGAAGATGTTCGCATTACTTTGCTCAAAAAAGACCAAGGGGGCATCATCGATGCGATTCATGCGGGTATTAATGTAGCAGAATATCCTTATTTTACTTGTTTGAATCCAAATTCCTCTTTGGCAGAAGACGCACTTCAGAAATTAGCACAACCTATTTTAGAAGATGATAAGATTCTTTTCTGTAGGGGATTTGTAAAAGTGGTACGTGATGGTGATTTATACAAGAAGTCTTTATATAAAAAGAAATATATGAATGGTTTCTTGGTTGGTACTTCTAATCTTGAAAATATTTATTTCTATCATGGTGATACAGAGAGAAGTTTTCTTCCTCAGTTTGATTTATTTCAAAAAGATGTTGTTGTAAAACTAGGAGGGTATGATTTAAAAGGATGTGGAGAGAACTTTGAGCTTGCTAGAAAAATAGAAGATTATTGTTCTGAAAATCAATCAGAACATCTAATCAAATATGCGCCTGATGCTTTTTGTTTTGTCGCTAGTTATCATAATTTGACTACATTTTTTAAACAAAGAAAAAAATGGGCGCGTAGTTTTCGGCATCTTTTCTTACATTCTCATAGCAATGGGGTAAAATGGCTTTGTTCTTTGCTATATGATTTTTTAGCACCTATTATTATAATTTTATCTGGGATTGCTTTGTTAGTGGGCTCTTTTAAGCAGATTATTGATATTTATCCTATCTTATTATTTTTGGGAGCCTATATTGTTTTGATGAGTGCCATTTATTCTCATCTTTGTATTTTAAGGATTCGGTCTGAAAAAATGAAAGTATCTATCATTGATACTGTTGTGATTTTTTTCTATTCCATTTTGGAGGTTACCATTTTTCAATTTTTGACTTTTGGCGCCAAGTTGGTTTCTTTCTTTTTCTAAAGATATGATTTGTTTTAGAAACTATCATTTATATTTGAAATTTTATGACGCAAGAAAATGCTTGCTAATATACCATTTTTAATGCTATAATGAATATGTCAAGGAGACTTGCATAAACTAAAAAAGGAATACCTAGTTTTGAAGAGTTAGGTACTATTCCATTTTCAATTGATTTAGTACTGACTTATACAGTTGGTACTATTTTTATTAATATGACTAAAATCACAATAATAAGGAGTATTATGATATTCATTAGAGTTTTCTCTTTCTTTCTCATAAATTCAACTCCTTTCACTTTAAAAAAGTAAAGGAGAATAGTACCTAAATTAACTAAATATTCCTGGGTCCATTATATCAAACGTTTGTTCCTGTGGCAAATGTTTTTTTAATATAAAAATAGAAGAGTGTTTTTAATTCTCTTCTATTAATTCTTTGTAGATATTTTCTGAGAAAATATGCTGTTCTTTTTCTATTTCTTTTAGTTTTGCTGTATCAATTAGAAAGAAATTATACTCTAATAAATCTGTTCCATCTGGAGTTACTGGATCATCCCAAGTTAGATCTAAGTGATACCATTTATGATCAATTTTTACGGCATTCCAGACATGATTTTCACTGGCAACCTTGAAGTTTTCTACCTTCATCTCTTCTAAGAATAAAGCCATAGCATCTGTATAACCACCACATAAGCCTCGACCTTCTAAAAGAGGACCATAGGCAATGTCTGATTTGTATTTGACAATATTTTGATCACTTCGGTTAGAATCGTATTTGCTCGTGTTGATAATATAATCATGATATGTTTTGATTTGGTCTATAGTAGATAGATTCTTATTTTCTAATAGGGTCTTTACTTTTTTGACTTCTTTATCAATCATATAGGTTTTATCAATATGAATGGTAATTTTTCCAGTACTATCATATTCTGTTTCGATATGCTTGAAGCCGTTATATGGATGGACAAAGTTATTGATGTGGGATAGTGTCGACTGATCATTCGCTAAATATTTTACTTCTGGAATACAATCTTCCCAATCCGTTGGACAATAAAATGTGAATTTGTCTTTACCACTATTGATTACTGTGTAGTAGATGTCAATTAAATCTTGCTTCGAATGAGGATTAAAGTCTGTTTTATTCTTTAGGAAATGATATTCTTTGTTGCGATAATAATTATTATGTCCTTCTAGTTTTATTTCTTGTTTTGATTTTATAAAGTGGTCTGTATATAGAATCGTTAGTTGTTCTCTTAAAAGAAAGGCTAAACCAAAAATAATTAATAAACACCCCGTGATTAGAAAACTTTTATATTGCATATTTTTCACCTATTATTATCATATCATAAAAGCACGAAAAAAATTAAAGAAATAGTCTTGCTTGACAGAAAAAAACAATGGAAATTTTATTCCATTGCATTTTTTAATTTTGTAAGTCTTGATTTTAAACGTGCACCTTTGTTTTGATGTACTAAACCACTAGATACTGCTTTATCAATTCTTTGAATTGCAATATTTAAGTAAGTTGCAGCTTCTTCTTTGTTTCCAGCTTTTACGCTTTTTTCAAAATTTTTAATCGCTGTTTTCATACTAGAAGTAACTAGTGTATTTACCTTTTCACGTTTTGCATTGCTACGAACACGTTTTTTGGCACTTTTAATATTTGGCATTTTTTTCACCTCGCTTTTGTAAACATATTAATTTTATCAAATAATATTAGAAAATGCAAACGAAAATTAGTGAAAGATTAGTAAAACTTCAGTTATTTTATATTTTTACGCCGATTCATCACTCGATTTTTTCTTTCTATTGCTATCCTTTTCAAACATAAAATTTTAAATTCGGTAGATATTAATAATGGGTGATAAAAAATGCATACAATTAATTTGAGCAATCATGAATATCGAACCGACTTGGTCGTTGAAGAAAGATTAGAATCTCTAGCAGCAGAAGATATTAATAAAAAATGTTATGAAATTGATCATATTCAGGTAGAAGAGATGAATTTAACTGTGGAGGGAAGCAAAAAGTTAAATCGAAAAGCGGGACTTTATCGAACTATTAGTTTTCAAGATATTACAGATAAAGATCAATATAAAAAAGTAGAAAAGGTTTTTATCCAAGTGTTTAAACAGTTTTTAGCTGATTGTAACATCAAAGATAGTGATTCGGCATTAATTGTAGGACTTGGTAATGAACATTCTACGCCTGATGCGTTAGGTCCTAAAGCAGTTGATCAAATTTTAGTAACACGTCATCTTTTCCAACTTGGTGATGTGGAAAAGGGATACCGTGAAACTTGTGCTTTTAATCCGGATGTAACTGGTAGTACAGGGATTGAAACAGGAGAACTCATCAAGGGTGCTATCAATGCTTCTAAGCCTGGCTTTTTAATTGTGATTGATGCTTTGAAAGCGACTAATATTGAACGTGTGACAAAAACCATACAAATTTCTAATACAGGAATTATTCCTGGCTCTGGTGTTGGAAATAACCGTGATGAACTATCTTATGAAACACTTGGTATTCCAGTTTTGGTTATCGGTGTTCCTACTATTGTTGATTTAGTAACCATCGTTGCAGATACGTTTCAATATATTTATAAGCATTTTAGTTATAAAATAGACCATATAGATGATGCGAAGTTAAAATTGGTTCCAGAAAGTAGGCAGAACTATAGTCATTATCCTGATACTTTGTCTCAGAAAGAGAAAAATGAAATCTTAGGTGTTGTTGGTAATTTATCTTTAGAAGAAGTAAAACAATTAATCAAAGAGGTGTTAATTCCTATTAATTATAATTTGATGGTTACTCCCAAAGAAATTGACTTCACTATTGAGAGGCTTTCGCTACTTTTAGGAAATGGTATTAATAAAAGTTTACATGAACACTTCAATCCGACAAAATAAGCATATGAGGCATAGTATGCTTTTTTTGGTGATAGAATATGAGTCAAAAATTCATTGCGAAAAATCATAAAAAATCGCGTCGAAAATTAAAACTATTTGTTTTTCTTTTCTTTTTTCTATTATCTATTTATATTACTTATCAATATTTAGAACAGTGTGATTTTAAACTTACGGATAAAGTTTTAGTGAAGTTTTTGTTAAAACAAGAAAATATCTATATTAAAGAGGATGTTAGCTTTTTAGGGAAAGTGAAAGAAGTAGTTGCCAATCCAGTCTTTCTTTTGAATCAAAACTATAAAGGCTTGGTCAAATTAGAGAAGGAAGTAAAAAAGGAGGAGCAAGAGAAAAAAGAGATTTCTAAAGAACCACTTATTTATATTTATAATAGTCATCAAACAGAAGAGTATGCACCTTCTAATATAGCAGAGTATTCTGTTAAGCCTACGGTTTTGGTGGGGAGTTATATTTTACAAGAAAGATTTGAGGATGCTGGTCTTCCAACATTAGTAGAAGAGAGAAGTATTAAAGATCTTTTGCGAGCGAATCAGTGGAATTACAATTATAGTTATCGAGCCAGTCGAATATATTTAGATGATGTAAAAAAGAAGTATCCTAGTATTCGTTATTTTATTGATTTTCATAGAGACTCGCTTCGTTATGATAAAACGACAGTTACAATTGGAGAGAAAAGTTATGCTAAATTGTTATTTTTAATTGGTTTAGAAAATCCGGATTATGAGAAGAATTTGGCGTTTACAAATCAATTGAATGCGAAAATAAATGAAAAATATCCAGGACTTTCTAAAGGCATTTATAAAAAAGGAGGAGAGGGTGTGAATGGTGTTTATAATCAAGATAGTTCGGAATATACTATTTTATTAGAAGTTGGCGGACCTGATAATAAAATTACAGAAGTACTAAATTCTGTTAATGCTTTTAGTGAAGTTTTTCGTGAGGTGATTGGGACAAGTGAAGGGTAAAAATGTTGTTAGAATGGTAGGTGGAACTTTGGGTATTATTTTTTTAGTAGTTTATTTTGGGATGGCTTCTGGATATTTAGAAGTAGAAAATCGGAAGAAGACTGCCCTTACGCAAGAGGCTATGGAAAAATATGAGCAAGATTTAAAAGCTGGGAAGAAAATTGATCTTAATAATTATTTGGTCAAGGAGAAAGTTTATAGTAATCATATTTCTGATATCGTACTTGGAACCTCTTCTGTTATTGAAAAGGGGTTTAATGTGATTATGAACTATTTATTTCGTGAGGTGGATAAAGCAGTGAAGTCTAAATAAAGTAGTTTTTTCTTTTCAAGGATATTTTTCTATGATAAAATTTTAATAGTATAATAATTAAAGTGGGTGATGATATGGGAGCATGGAGAAGAAGAAAGAAATATCGACTTGAGCAGAGTGCAGAATATAATGAAGTAGAAAATGTAGGGCATTATCGTTTTACTAGGTTGATAAAGAGAGAGCTTGTTTTGATGATTATTACCATTCTTCTTGCGACTAGTGTAACAATTGGGGGAAGTTATGCTATTTTTTCTAATATAGAAAAGGCAGAAAAATATAATGTGGTGAAGACAGGAACTTTACAAATTGCCTATGATGATACATCAACTGGACTTGGGAATATTATTAGTTTGAATGGTGCTTATCCAGAAAGTGATATAGATGGTCAAAAAAGAGAACCCTATCGTTTTAAAGTGACGAATACAGGTAGTTTAAATGCGAAATATAGTGTCAAAATATTAGATGATTCTTCTATGATTTCAGAAGATGGGTGTGGTGATAAACTTTTAGATAAATCGAAAATTAAATATAGTTTGAATACAGGAGTTCCCACTATCTTATCTACAATGGCGGATTCATATATTGTTGCTAGAGGAACGTTAGCGGCAGGGGAAAGTGTTACTTTTGAAATTCGGATGTGGATTGATGAGAGTGCTGGAAATGAGGTTCTTGGAACGCATTATCATGGTAAAATTGTAGTGGAAGCGGGTCAAAAGGAAAGTGGAGAAATTTATCAAATGATGATGAAGCAAGCCGTGCCAGACGATGAGGCAAGTGAATTTGTGACGGCTACTACAGGGATTGATTTTGCTCAAGCACCTTCTGATACCAATGGAAAAGGAGTTTATACTCTAGCTGAAACAAAGAATGATCCATTTCCAGTTTATTACTTTCGAGGAGCGGTGACGACTAATAATGTAAAGTTTGCTGGACTTTGTTGGAAGATTGTTAGAACAACTAGCACAGGTGGAACAAAAATCGTTTATAGCGGAACGCCAGATGAAAATGGTGCTTGTTTGAATCAAACAGGAGATCATACAGTAATAGGAACTAGTGCATTTAATAGTATGTATGACTCACCAGCAGATGTTGGATATATGTATGGAAATAGAGAAGATTATACTTATCAAAAAAAAGATATTTCTTCATTAAGCGAAGAATGGATATATGGAAATGATATCGAATGGGATGGAGAAAAATATATTCTAAAGGATACATTGACTAGCAATACATCAAATTGGAGTACAGAATGGTCTACTATTGCTACTAAATATCACTATACTTGTTTTAGTACAGGAAACAGTTGTATAGAAGTAAATTATATTTCTTCTTTTTCTCCTAATCTTTTCATTAGCTATTTAAAGTTAAAAGATGGAAAAACTATGGAAGATGCAAAAAAAGAAATGTTTACCAATACAACAAATTCTACTATAAAGACAAAAGTAGATACATGGTATCAAGAGGTGATGCTTGATTATACTGATATTCTTGAAGATACGATATGGTGTAACGATAGAAGTATTGATAGAGGCCCATTAAAGAGTAAAGATGAAGATTCCTCTATCACAAGTGGTGCGAATCAAAATAATTTTACACTTTTTGGAGCCGATGGAAGAAATGTTAGGACAAAGAGACCAAGTGTGATGTGTTCCAATGATAATGACAAGTTCACCGTAAGTCCTGGGAATGGAAATGGAGCCTTAACTTATCCAGTGGCACTTTTAACGGCCGATGAAATAACGCTCGCAGGGCATGGATGGGATGGATATAGTAGTTCTAGTTATTTATATACGAACCAAGTGAGTTGGTCTTTGTCGCCCCGCAATTTTTTTGTCGGTAATGCCTCCTACAATTTTGGTTTGAGTTCAAATGGTTACCTTATCAACAACTATGTCACTAATGCTAATGGTGTACGTCCTGCTATTTCTTTGGCTGATAGTGCTAGAATCACGAGTGGAGATGGGACGAGCGAAAATCCATTTGTTGTTGAAAAGTAGAGGAGAATTTATTATACAAAAAAAGAAGCCGATAATGGCTTTTTTGTTTTTAAAAAATCATAGTATGTAATATTCTTTCTGTATTTTTAAAGTTTAGTTTGGCAATTTCTTTGAGTTTTTCTTCGCCATATTTTTCTACTACTTCTTCACCGATTTTATCTACTTCACTTCCAGCACCTTTTACTAGGGGCAAATGAATGCTATCACATATTTTATCAAACTCTTTTAAGAAAATATAACGACTAATAATAGAACCACAAGCCACTGCTAAGTTTTTGTCTTCTGCTTTAGTCATAAAAGTGATTCCTCTTTGAATATTTGGAATGCCTTCTAAATATTCGTAATATCTTTTTTCTCTTGCAAATTCATCTACGATGATATAATCTACCTCTGGTTTTTCTTCGGTCATTAATTGATATAGCACTTTATTGTGTAAAATAGCCTTAATTTTATTCATATTCATATTTTTACTATACTTTTCATTATATTCTTCATTGCTTAAAATCATACTACGGTACTTAATTCTTTTTGCAATTTCTGGTGCTATTTTTCTTATTTTTTCATCATCAATCTTTTTAGAATCACGAATTCCTAAATCTTCTAAAAACTTTACATCTTCTTTTTTTACGTAAGCAGATGTTACTACAATTGGCCCAAAATAGTCGCCAGTTCCTACTTCATCACTACCAACAGAAGCACAATTGTGGTATTTTCCTAAGTCTTCTTTCTTTTCTTCTGTTAGAGACTGACCATCTAGTTCCCTCCACATAGTAGCATCCACATCAGCACTAGTACCTTGAAACATAACCTTACCAGAAGTATACATCGTAATTACAGTATCTTCATCTTGAGCCTGGAAAACAACATAAGGGATTTCTTTGTCTCTTTTTTTATCTTTGTAATAAGAAATCATTTTCTCGCGAGTTTCATCACTAACTTTTATAACAATATTCATGTCAACACCTCTTAAGTAATTATAGCATAATTTCTAAAAATAGGTTATACTATTTATAGAAAGTATTAGAAGGGAAGTAGTTTATGAATATTTTTGATGTTATCATTATTTTAATTATTTTACTTGCTGGAGTAGTAGGGTTAAAACGAGGAGTTCTAAAAGAACTGGTTATGTTGATTGGGACGATTTTAGTATACTTTTTTGCTTTTCAGCTTAAAAATCCGCTCGCTAATTTTATGATGAGATGGTTTCCGTTTTTTGACTTTTTAGGAAAAATTAAGGGTGTGACTGTACTTAATATTGTTCTGTATCAAATATTGGCTTTTGCTATTATTGCCTCTATTTTACTTGCCATTTTCCATATTGTAGTAAAAACGACGGGTATTATTCAGAAGTTAATTGATCTTACTTTGATTTTGACTTTGCCATCTAAAATATTAGGATTTATTGTGGGACTTATTTCGGGTTATTTATATGTGTTTATTGCCTTGATTATTTTTTCGATACCGTTAGGTGGGGTTGATACTTTCACGAATTCTTCGCTGGTTAATCGTATTTTAGTTGATACACCTATTCTTTCTAATTCTCTTGGAGGATTTAAAGATGCTGTGCGAGATATTTATACTTTGACTGATAAAACATTGGTATCAAGTAGTGAAATTGACCATAATCAACTTAATCTGAGTGTTATGGATATTTTATTAAAATATAAAGTAGTTACAGCGGATGATATGACGAAGTTAATTGATAATACAGATAAACTTAATAATGTAAATGGCTTAGCGCCACTTATCTATCATTATAAATAGGAGGGAAAAATATGTTAAAACATTATGATGATAATATGGATTTGAAAGAAATAGTAAAAGAAGGGAATGTTGTTGTTGATTTTTTTGCCACTTGGTGTGGGCCTTGTAAAATGCTTGGTGGAGAATTAGAAGAATTAGCCAAAGAAAATGATACCATCGAAATTATTAAAATTGATATCGATCAATATGAGGACTTAGCACATGAGTATGGTGTGATGGTAGTTCCTACTATTTATTTCTATCAAGATGGTGAACTACTTTCTAGAGAGACTGGGTTTATGCCAAAAGAGAAAATGAGTCAAATGTTTCAAAAATAAGAAGTAGAATCTTCTTTTTCTTTTTATTTATTTGAAATGCAACTAATATTTTACAAAAAACAACTGAAAATTGGTACTATGCAACCATGTAAAGTGGTATGATTATCGCGAGGTGAAAAAATGAAATTTTGTGAAAATTTACAAAAACTGCGGAAGTCAAAAAATATTTCGCAAGAACAATTAGCGGAGATGTTAGGCGTTACTAGACAGTCTGTTTCTAAATGGGAGTCAGGTGCTAGTTATCCTGAGATGGAAAAACTGACAGAGATGTGTCGTATTTTTCACTGTAGTCTGGATTCTTTAGTGAATGGAGATGCAATGGCAGAACAGAATAAAAGTGAAAGTAATTTATTTCATTCCTTTATTCAAACGATTGAAATGTCTATTAAGAAAACAATTGCTATGCTAGAGAATATGAATGCTTCTCAAGTGATTAAGTTTGTGATGACGCTTTTTCTAATCTCTATTATTATTTTTGCTTGCAAAATCCCTTTTATGATATTAGAAAATTCTATTAATTCTATTTTTCTTCGAGGGTATGGAAATGTTATTATGCGTTCTTTGGCATCCACTTGGTCATTCTTACTAAACTTAGCTTATGGCATTTTTGCTATCTTGGCCTTTTGCTACATTTATAAAGTTAAATATTTGGACCGAGTGGAGTTATTAGATTCTGAAGGCGACAAAGTGAAATTAACCAAAGAAGAAGTGGTTATTACTAATGAGAAGAAGCAAGTAAAAACAAAGAAATATGTTTATCAAGATCATTCTGGTATTTTTGATTTTTTAACTACTTTAATTATTTACTTTTTAAAGTTTATGTGTGGTATTATCTTATTTTGTGACTTGTGTGCCCTTGTTACTGCCGTCATTTTGTTTGTATTCCTTATTATTTTAGCATTGCAGGGACTTTTCCTTATCGGTCCTATTTTAATCGGAGTAGGGGGCATTGCTTTTACCATTTTAGTAGCTATTTTACTGATTCATTTTATTGTTGATAGAAAAACAAACCAGGTAGCTTCTCTTATTACCTTTTTTACATCTATTGCACTTGGATGTGTTGGATTTGCACTTTCTTGTTGGTATTTTGCAGGGCTTACTTATATTGATGGAATTCCTTCTAAGTATCAAAAAAAGACAGATTCTGAAGTTTATGATATGAATGAAAACCTTACTTTACAAAATCATTATAATGTCTCTTATGTTGCAGATGACTCCCTTAGTGATAAAGTGAGAGTTGATGTAGAATACTATTATGACCATTCTCGTCCTAAAGTTGACTTAATCTCTGAACGATATATTACTTATCATAGAGAATATCAAAGTGCATCGATTTATCCAAAAGAAGTAATTGATGATATTATTAAGAATTTAAAGCAGAAAAAGGTTTATACTTATGATTATTTATTTGAGACGAAAATGATTATTACTTCTAGTAAGGAAAATATTGAAAAGATAAAAGCCAATACTTTTGATCAATATCATTATGGAGATGATGAGGAAATAGAAGTAGATGAAGAGGAAGACTTAGATTATTCCAATTAAAAAGAGCATTACAGCTCTTTTTCTATGTAACTAGTTCCTATTATTTCGTAAGAAAACTTATGATCTAAAATAGTTTCTTTTTCTACTAATGCTATGTAAGTCACTGTGTCAGTGAAAGTTTTTTCTAGCACTTTACTTGATTGTAGAAGATAATCTAGTTCTTTTTGGTTTGTATAATCCGCTTTTATTTTTACCTTTTTCGCTGGTACTAGAGAAAGAAGAGAGGCTTTACATAATGCTTCTTTGCAAGATTTTGTATAGGCCCTAACTAAGCCGCCAGCACCTAGTTTGATACCTCCGAAATAGCGAATGACTATGACTAAAACATTTACGATTTCCTGCTTTTGTATCACATTTAATATAGGTATTCCAGCCGTCCCACTTGGTTCTTTATCATCACTTGATTTTTCTTCTTCCATCGTCTTGTAAGCATATGTGTAATGTGTTGCCTTGGGGTACTTTTCTTTCGCTACTTTTAAATAGTTGTCTACTTCTTCTTTTGTTTTGATTTGATATATTAGCGTGATGAAACGTGAATTTTTAATTATTAATTCATGCTCTATATTTTCTTTTATTACATACATTCTATCACCAATTTTTATTATACAGGAAAAGATTTTTACTTGCAAATAAAACATTTATATGATATAATATGTGCATATTCATTTTATAGGGGGAAAAATTATGAGTTGTTTAAATATTCTTGATACGGCTAATCATTATGGAAATATGAATACTGCTAAATCATTTTATCCAAAGTGTATGACGCAAGAGTATCGACAAGAGGATTTCTTAAAAAGAAGAATTATTTTAGGGAATGAAAAGGGGTTTGATGGTCATAAAATGTTTATGGCTAATCAAAAATATAAAACAGGTACTTATCATATTATGAATGATGAAAAAGTGTTAAATGCTGAAGATGGATGGAAAGTAGATATTGATGAAGATATTCTAATTACTACCAAAGATGCACCAGGGATTGTTGCAGGTCATCCAGTTGCAGATTGTCCTGTTGTTATCGTGGGTGACCGTGAAAATGGCGTTACTGCTGTTTGTCACTGTTCAGGCGAGCTAGTAGATAAAAAGTTACCACTACTTACTTTTGAAGCTTTACATAAGGCTGAAAAGGATTTAGGGCTTACTTTTTCAGACCAAAATGTTTGGGCTTATGTTTCTGCTTGTGCTGGTCCTAATTGGACTTATAATTGTTATCCTAACTGGGCAACAGACGAGAAAGTATGGGAAAACAGTATTGCAGAAAGAAAAAATGGTATTTTTAATATTAATATTCGTCAAGCAATCCTTGATCAATTTAGTGAATGTGGACTTACTGATGTTCGTTTTAAATTAACAGATACCATTACAGATCCTAATTACTATTCTCATTCAGCATCATTTACTAATCCTGTTAAGGCAGGAAGACAATATATTGGAGCATTTTATTCCAGTGATGCGTTTGTCAAAGTAAAATAATAGTAGTTTCTTATTTACTATTATTTTTTCTTTTGGAAAAATAATAAAGAAGAGTGGTTTTATCATAAATTAGTGTGTTATAATAAATATAGATAGGAGATGGTATTATGCTTAAAAAACGAGATAAATTAGATGTAGATAACTTAAATGAAGTCATTTCTCTTAGTAAAAAATTACTTAGAATTGGACTTATTATTGCGATTATTGTTTTAATTGCCCTTGGTACTTATTTGATTAAAACTTGGAAAGTACTAGAGTTTATTAAAGCAATTTTGGTGATTATTTCTCCTGTTTTTATTGGACTTTTGATTGCCTGGTTGTTTGATCCTATTGTTGGAGTCATGGAAAAGAAGATGCCAAGGATTCTTGCTTGTATTTTACTTTTTATTTTCTTCTTTGGTGGTATTATATTGCTTCTTACTTTGTTGCTTCCCACTTTTACAGAACAAGTAAAGGAATTTGTGACTGGTATTCCAAGCATTTTAAAAGAATTAAAGGCTATTGTTAATCAATTATTCGTTACTATTAGTGGAGATTCTGGTATTGATCTTAGCAGTGTAAAAGAACAGATTTTTCAGTCTATTGAAAAGGTTGGACTTAGTCTTACCACTAAGCTTCCTGATATGATTATTAATATTGCTAAAGCAGTAGTTAGTGGTGGTATGTTTCTCATACTTGGAATTATGATTGGGTTTTATATGCTTTATGACTTTGGAAAAGTAAAGCTAGGTCTTCTTGATTTTGTTCCTAAAAAATACCATAGTGATGCTCGTGAACTTATGAAGAGATTGAATCATTCATTATGTGGTTATATTCAAGGATTGTTCGCTGTTATGTTTTTGGTTTTCCTCACCCAAAGTATTGGGCTTACTTTGGCAGGGTTAAAAGCTCCAATGATTTTCGCTTTATTTTGTGCCATTACAGATATTATTCCTTATTTAGGACCTTATATCGGTGGTGCACCTGCTGTTTTGGTTGGGTTTACTATTTCTCCTGTTGTCGGTGTTTTTACACTCATTTCTATTGTCGTAGTTCAACTTTTAGAAAATAATTTTTATCAGCCACTGATTATGGGAAAGGCGATGCAACTACATCCTGTAACAATTATCGTTGGCCTATTGCTTTTCCAACATTTCTTTGGTATTATAGGTATGATTGTAGCAACTCCTGTGATTGCTTGTTGTAAAGTTATTTTCACATATATCGATGAAAAAATGAATGTAATGGCTATGATTCGTGAAAATTAAAATTTAAAATACGTCGAAAAAGAAAAGTACAAAAGTATGATTCCTTGTAGAGAGTCTATAATTGGTGAAAATAGATAGGAATACTTTTGGAAAGCTACTTTGGAGTATATTCGGGTAGAACCGTTATCTAATTAAGACCAATATAGGATGGTACCGGGCAGTTTTGTCCTCCTATAGTTTGGTCTTTTATTGTTGGAGGATATATGAAATTATACTTAATTGCTGGTTATGCGAAGACTGGGAAAAACTATTTTGCAGAAATGTTAAAAGAAGAACTAACAAAGCGTGGGAAGCGTGTTTGCCTTCTTCGGATTACGGCACCACTTTATCATTATGCTTATGATTATTTTGGCTGGAATGGAAAAGAAGAAGATAAACCACGTCAATTTCTTCAAAAAATGGGAATTGAATATATTAAAGAAGAACTTCATATGCCAGACTTTCTTTTAAACCGGTTATTTGATGATATTCGTATTTTAGATCGGTTTTTCGATGTTGGTATTATTACAGATGGGCGCCTACAAGAAGAAATTGTGAAATTAAAAAATCAATATCCCTCTATTATTACGATTCAACTGATTCGAAAACAGAATCCTTCCTTGCTCACTGATACAGAAAAACAGCATGTGACAGAACAGGATTTAGAAGGATATCATGATTTTGACTTTGTGGTTTTTAATCAGAATGATGATTCGTTAAAGAAAGAAGCTTTAAAAATTGTGGAAGAAGGAGAGAGAGTATGAATAAGTTAATTGCAATTGTTGGAATGAGTGGCAGTGGAAAAAGCATTGCGACTGATTATTTAGAGAATAAAGGTTGGACTAAACTTTATTTTGGTGGTATTACCTATCAATTAATGGAAGAAGCAGGGGTTATGCGTACACCTGATGGAAAAAGTGAAAAAGAGTTTCGAGAAAATTTGCGGAAAGAACATGGACCAGAGTGCTATGCTAAATTTTTAGAAGAAGATATTAGAAAATCATTAGAGAGTTCTGATGTGGTTTTAGATGGATTATACTCTTGGTATGAGTATCAATATTTAATTGAAAAATTCCCTCATTTGCAGTTAATTGCCATTATCACGGATAAAGCACTACGTTATGAGAGAGTAGGAAAAAGAGTGGATAGACCTTTTACTAAGGCGGATGTTTGTTATCGTGATATTTCAGAAATTGAAAATTTAGCGAAAGGTGGGCCTATTGCCTATGCTGATTACTTTATTTTCAATAATGATACAGTTGAAAAGTATTATGAAAGATTAGAAGAAATCTTAAAAGATATCGAGAAAGGAGAGAGGGCATAATGAAAAGAATGAGTCATAACGAAATTAGAAATATGTGGCTTTCTTACTTTAAAAGTAAAAATCATAAAATAGAAAAGAGCGCTTCTTTAGTACCCGTTAATGATGATAGTCTACTTTGGATTAATGCTGGAGTGGCACCTTTAAAAAAATATTTTGATGGAAGTGAAATACCAGAGTCTAAACGTATTACTAATATTCAAAAATGTATTCGTACTAATGATATAGAAAATGTTGGTGTGACAAAACGTCATTTGACCTTTTTTGAAATGATGGGGAATTTTTCAATTGGAGACTACTTTAAAGAAGAGGCAATTGAATTTGCTTTTGAACTATTGACATCTAACGAGTATTTCTCTATTCCTTTAGAAAAACTATATGTTACCGTTTATACAGAAGATGATGATGCTTATCAAAAATGGTTATCGCTGGGGATGCCTGAAGATCATATTGTAAGGCTAGATGAGAATTTTTGGGAAATTGGAGAAGGTCCTTGTGGTCCAGATAGCGAGATTTTTTATGATCGTGGTGAAAAATATGATCCTGCGGGAGATGCTTTCTTAAAGTTTCAGAAAGATGAGGAACAAGAGCGTTATATTGAAATTTGGAATAATGTTTTCTCACAGTTTAATTCGAAGAAGAATATACCTAGAAGTAAATACCATGAACTTCCGCACAAAAATATTGATACTGGGGCTGGGCTTGAGAGATGGTGTATTGTCTTTCAAGATGCAGATACTCCGTTTGAGACCGATTTATTACGACCAATCATCGATCGGATTGAAAAAATGAGTGGTATTCTTTATGAAGGACAAACTGCTTTTAAAGTGATTGCTGATCATATGAGGGCTATTACTTTTGCTTTATCGGATGGTGCTTTATTTGAGAATGTAGGTCGTGGTTATGTATTAAGACGACTTCTTCGTCGGAGCGTACGCTATGGAAAGAAACTTGGATTTAGAGAACCATTTTTATATTTGTTAGTGTCTGATGTTGTGGCGGCTATGGAAGAAGCTTATCCTTATTTGAATAACAATAGAGGGACTGTTGAAACTTTAGTCTTAGAAGAAGAAAAACTATTTTTAAACACTTTAGAGGCAGGAGAAAGACGTCTAGAAGAGTTGATGGAAAATTCGTCTGATCATAAGATTTCTGGGGAGGATGTGTTTAGACTATATGATACTTTTGGTTTTCCTTTTGAACTTACAGAAGAGTATTTATTAGAACATGGCTTTACTGTTAGTCGTGAAGAGTTTGATAAATATATGGCAATGCAACGTGAACTGTCACAGAAAAATGCAAAAACCAAAACATCTATGGCGAGCAATAAACAAGTATTACTTGATTTCACAAAAGAGTCTACTTTTGTTTATGGACTTTATCGTGTAAAAAGTAATGTCATTGGTATTTTTTCAAAAGAGAAATTAGAAAAATCATTAAAGGGTGATGGTTATATTGCGCTCAAGAGAACCTGTTTTTATGCTGAGTCTGGTGGTCAAGTTAGTGATACGGGTATGATTATAGGAAAAAACTTTAAAGCGCGTGTATTGGATGTATTTAAGGCTCCTAATGGCCAACATATTCATAAAGTAAAAGTATTAGATGGTATGATTGAGCTGAAGGATGATTGTGAGATTGTTGTAGATAAAGAAAGAAGAAGAGCGATTGAAGCCAATCATTCTAGTGTGCATTTGTTACATTATGCCCTAAGAAATATACTAGGGGATGGTGTACATCAAGCAGGAAGTTATGTGGATGAAGAACGTCTTAGACTTGACTTTACTTATGCTGGTAAAATGACAGATGAGAAGGCTTTGGCAGTAGAGAATATGGTAAATGAGATGATTGAAAAACAATACATAGTTTCTACCGAAGTTATGCCCCTTGATAAAGCGAAAAAAATGGGAGCGATGGCACTTTTCTCTGAAAAATATGGGGAAATGGTCCGTGTTGTTAAAATGGGAAAATCAATAGAATTATGTGGTGGTACACATGCTAGTAACACCAAAGATATTAAAAAGTTTTCCATTTTCTCTTATGAATCAAAAGGAAGTAATGTATATCGCGTGGAAGCAGCTACTGGCAAAAAGATTGAAAAGATTTTATTTGATATGATTCAACCATACAATGATGAAATGATTAAATTATTAATGAAAGCGAGAGCAATTTTAGAAGAGGCTAATAAGAATGGAATCTCTCTTCATTTTGATGTAGATATTGATAATTCTAAGCCTCAATCTTATCAAGATATTATATTTAATCGTAATGAACTTAGTTATATTCAAGGTGAAGTACGTGATTTAGAAAAGAAATTTCAAGATGCTATGCGTGAGCATGCTTTAGATGATTTAGATTTCTATCGTAATCAAATAAAGCATCGTGATGATATGAGTTTTCTTGTTATGAAAGTAAATAATATGGATTTACATGTTTTAAAAACGATTGCTGATTATTTAATTAATGAAGATCAATTAAATGTTGCTTTTTTTGCTAATCAAAAAGAGGATCAAAGTGTTAATTTTATCTGTCGTAGTAATGGCTCTTTACATGCTGGATTCTTGATTAAAAAAGTGGCTTCGGCTTCTAATGGTAATGGAGGGGGAAGTGAGACTTTTGCCCAAGGTGGTTCTAGAGAAGTTCTTGATTTAGATTCTCTGTTGGCAGAAGTGGAACAAGAAATTCATGGCTAAGATGCAATGTTATTTAATTGAGAGTAAAGATAGGAGCTTATTGCAAAAGAAAATAGAGGAGTTGACCACTTCTTCTGGATTTGAAGGGGAGGAAGTTATTTCTTATGACTTAGAAGAGTATAGTATGGCACAAGTATTGCAAGAGTTGGATACTTATTCTTTTCTCTCTCCTCGAAAAGTTGTGGTTATTAAACAGGCGTTATTCTTGATGGCCAGCGATATTAAATTCAGTGAAGAAGATCTCTCTCTTTTTCTAAAATACCTTCAGAACCCAAATCCAGAAGCTCTTCTTCTTATGGGGGTATCTAAATGTGATGAGAGAAAAAAGATTGTAAAAGAGACGAAGAAATTAGTGGAAGTTGTAACATTAGACGTAGATCCGATGGAGATTGTGGAAGAGGAGCTTGCTGGTTATGAAATTGCTTCAGATGCTAGTCGTTTATTGGTAGAATATTGTGAGGAAGACACTACTAAACTTTTTAATGAATGTGAAAAGTTACGTCTGTTTGCACTGGATACTAAAAAGATTTCTTCGGACGATATTTCACAGCTAGTGGTTAAGAAATGTTCTAATACAGAACAGTTGGCTTTTGACTTTGTGAAAGCAATTGCTAGTAAGGATAAGAAACAAGTATTTTATTACTATGATTTATTGAAAGAATATCATTTTGAGCCACATTCTATGATTGGGTTAATTGAGAGCCAAATGAAGCTTGTTTATCAAGTTTTACTTGGAAAAAGGATGAATATGAAGAAGGATGAGTTAGCAAAACGGCTAAAAGAACATCCATTTCGGATTCAGAAGACGCTTTTATTTTTACCTTTATATCACGAAGAAGAAGTACGACAGCTTATTCATAAATTGCATGATTTAGATTATCGTATCAAAAGTGGAAAAATTGATGCTACTGTTGGATTTGAAATGTTTTTAATTGATTTATAAAATAGGATAACACATAAAAAAAGAAGCTTTTATGTGTTTTTCTTTAGTGCTTCTAATTTGTCATAAATCTGTTTGATTGTTGCTTCATAACCGCTACTTTTCGGATGATAATATTTTGCATTTTTTATTTTACCAGGTAAATATTGTTGTTTTACAAAACAGCCTGGATAATCATGTGGGTATTTATAGTCTTCTGAGCTTGTTTTGATATGTTTTGGTACATTCCCTGTATTACCTGATTCAATGTCTCTAATAGCAATATCAAGGGCAATATGGGCGGTATTTGATTTTGGAGAAAGTGCCATTTCTGTTACAATCGTTCCAAGAGGGATCCGTGCTTCTGGAAGACCAACTCTTTCTGCAGCGCGGATTGCAGCATCTACTTTTGGACCAATTCCAGGATTGGCTAGACCAATATCTTCATAAGCAATGACACTCATTCTACGAAAAATACTTTCTAAGTCTCCAGCGATGATTAGTCTAGCTAGATAATGAAGGGCTGCGTCAACATCACTACCACGAATGGATTTTTGAAAAGCACTTAGGACATCGTAGTGTCCGTCATCTCCTTTATCGTGAAAAAACGCAGGTTTAGAGTTTATTTTTTTTACTACTTCTATTGTAATATGTTGATCGTTTGTAGAAAAGTAAGATATCTCTAATAAGTTATATGCAAAACGCAAGTCACTTCCTGCTAATTTGGCAATATATTTTATTGCTTCTGTATCTATTTTAATTTTATCTAAATCAGGATGTTTTATTGCTTTTTTCAAACCTTTTACAATGTCTTCTGTTTCTAATTCTTCTAATTCAAATAGTTGACATCTACTACGAATCGCTGGATTAATGGCGTGATAAGGATTCGAAGTTGTCATTCCAATTAATGTAATAAGCCCACTTTCCAGTTGGGGGAGGAGAAGATCTTGTTTGTCTTTGTTTAGTCTGTGAATTTCATCCATAATTAATACAAGACCATCATACATTTTTGCTTCTTCTATTACAATATCAAAATCTTTTTTGTTATTAATCGTCGCATTTAAAAAGCGGTAGCGTACATTTAAGTCTTTTACAATTGCATTTGCGATGGATGTTTTTCCAATTCCTGGTTTTCCGTAAAGTATCATAGAAAAGACTTTTTTATTTTTTACTAAATTAGAAAGTATTTTTCCTTTCCCAATCAAATGGTGTTGACCTAGAACATCATTGAGCGATTGAGGGGCCATTTTTAAAGCTAGGGGTTTTTCCATTTACCATCACTCCTTTGATATATTTATTTTATCATTTTTTTTGCTTTTTGAATATAGTTCTTTCTTTACTCATATACTCAAAATAAGAAGGGCAGTTATTGACATTTTTTCTTTTCTTGTAGTATGATTAATTAGACAGGGAGGAGTGGCTTTATGTCAAGAATATATGCTGATGGCTTTGGTGTCGTTGGTCAACTAAAATCAGAACTAATGGATTGTATTAATTATCTTCCTTCTGATGATGAGACAGATATTTTACAACGTATATTATATTATGCTAATGAATGTAGCCGTGTAGCAAAAGAAGAGAGAGATATGATTGATACTATTGCTAAGAATAAAGAGAATTTATGTCATTTTGATAAAATGTATCAAGAGTTAGCACTTTTATATCAAACAGTGGATTTTAAAAAGATGCGCGAAGTACATAAAATGGCAGAGGCAATGGGAATGGAGATTGCGCCTTTCACAGTGGAATTGAAAGATAAAGTGCGCGATACTTTGAATTTAGTTACAGTAGAAGTAAATAATGGAGCCATGTTATTAGTGGATTGCTGTTCTTCTGTTAAAGACGATCGCTTTGTTGTTACAGAAGAATCTTGTTTCTATGCTGTATCAGATGATTCTTATCTGTTAACTACTTATATTACTTTGAAAAAGATTCATTCTTCTGATAAATTTGAAACAGAGAACTTAGTTAGAAAAACTGTTACATATGATGGAAGAACACTACAAGAATCACGTGTAGAATACTTAGCTGGACGAGACGAAAATTCTACTGGTGCTATTTTAGAGAATAAAGCACTGATTAAAGTACTTAGCGCTAGCAAATAATTTGTATTTGCTAGTTTTTCTTTGTCTATATTTTTTAGAAATTAAAAGTATACTATTGAAAAATATGGGGGGATATTATATAGTTAGAACATAATACTAGTGAAGATGGTGGTTTTTTGTGAAAATGCAAGTGGCAATCGCTGATTTTTTAAATTATTGTATTTTCGAAAAAGGATTGACAGATGCTTCTATTCAGTCCTATCGAAATGATTTGAAGATGTTTTCAAAATATTTGGGTGATGATATTTGTATTCAAAAAATCACTGTTTTAGATATTGAAAATTATTTGAAACATGAATTTCAGTCTGGTAAAACGGATACTACTGTTGCTCATAAATTGACGAGTATTAAAAATTTTTTTGCTTATTTGGTACGAACAGAGGTTCTTTCAGAAGATATTTCGGCTACTGTTAGTCGTCCAAAGCTTCGAAAGAAAGTGCCTAGAGCATTATCTGTCGATGATGTAGATAAGCTCCTTGACATTGCGCTCTTAAGTCCATTTGACTATCGCAATAAAGCTATGTTAGAATTGTTATATGGAACAGGACTCAGAATTTCTGAGTTAATAGAATTGAAAGTATTTGATCTTGATTATACTGCATGTGTGATTCGTGTAATGGGTAAGGGACGAAAAGAGAGGATTGTCCCGATTGGCGAGTATAGTATGTATTATGTGAGACTTTATTTGGAGTATAGAGATGCCTTCTTGAAAGGCAAAAATTGTGATGCCTTATTTCTTAACAGCCGTGGTGAGAAGATTTCTAGGCAAGGTTTTTTTAAAATTTTAAAGAAGATATTAAAAGAAAAGGGACTTCATTCTGATGTTTCACCTCATACATTGAGACATTCTTTTGCCACCCATTTATTAAATCGTGGGGCTGATTTACGAAGTATTCAAGAGTTGCTTGGACATTCGGATATTTCTACTACCAAAATATATACGCATGTTAGTGATGAAAAGGTGAAGGCTGATTATCATACCTATCATCCTAGAGATCATAAATAAAGGAGATAATTATGAAATTTAAACGTGTATTTTTAATGATTTTAGATTCTTTAGGAGTAGGAGAGGCTGAGGATGCTAATTATTATGGTGATGTTGGTGCTAATACACTTGGACATATAAAAGAAAAAGGGGATTTGTTTATTCCTAATTTGAAGAAGATTGGTTTTTTGGATACTCTTAATATGAAAGAGAATAATGATGTCGATGCTTACTATACTATTGCGAAACCAAACAATGCTGGAAAAGACACACTAAATGGGCATTATGAAATGATGGGAATTACTAATAATATTCCTTTTAAGACATTTAATAACGGTTTCCCTGCTGAAGTGTTGGTGGGAATAGAAGAAGTTACAGGACGTAGAATCATCGGAAATAAGTGTTCTAATGATGAGATGATTATCCAGGAATTGGGGGATCGACAATTAAATTATGGTTCTTTAATTATTTATACGTCTGCTGATTCTGATTTACAAGTGGCAGCGCATGAAGATGTGATTCCTGTCTCTAGATTGTACGAATATTGTGAGAAAATTAGAGCGATTACTTTGAAAGAAGACTGGAGAGTAGGGAGAGTCATTGCTAGACCTTTTACGGGTAGTGCAGGGGACTTTAAGTTGAATCACAATGGGAGAAAAGATTATGCATTAAAACCTCCTAAAAAGTCAGTTTTAGATAGTTTAATTGAGAATAACTACAATGTAATTGCCATTGGTAAAATCAACGATATTTTTGATGGGGAAGGTATTAATAAGAATATAAAATCTACTTCTAATATGGAGGGATTAAATAAGTTAACTGATATTATGGATAAGAATTTTACAGGGTTATGTATGATTAACTTAAGTGACTTTGATAATTTATATGGGCATTCTAGAGATATTGATGGTTATGCAAAGGCTATTGAGGAACTAGATGTGGAGATTCCGATGATTTTAAATAAGTTAGAGACAGATGATTTGCTTATTATTACAGCAGATCATGGAAATGATCCAACTTTTCATGGTAATGACCATACAAGAGAAAATGTGCCAGTTATTCTTTATAGCCGTAGTTTTTTAGAACCTAAGCGTCTTAAAGTATTCAATACTCTTGCCAATATAGGTGCTACTATCGCTGATAATTTTAATGTAGAGTTACCTGAGATAGGCATTAGTGTCTTAAATGAATTAGAATAGCCTATGTTTCCCCTCTTCTTCTTATTTATAAAGAAGGGGAGGAGTAGTTGGTATTTTATAGATAAAATAAAGCTAGAACTATTATTAATATCGTTCTAGCTTTATTATTTATTCACTATCATCTGTAGTTTTGTTTTTATCTTCTTTGAATGATTGACAGATTGTTTCTTCTGTACAAGAGCATTTATCGTTATCGCAGTCACATCCAACTTTGATTTCATCTAATTCACAAGTGCCCTCTTCATCGTTGTATTTGCATGACTCTACGTCACATTTTATAGTTTGTTTCTTATTTTCCATTTTTATTTCTCCTCTCAATCATAGTATGGTCTAAATAGTAGTAGTTTATACTTATTTTATTATGTATGATGATTCATATATCATGAAACTAAATTGATTATATTTTATTATAATGGGATATTTTACATTTTATAGTGACTTATTATGCGAATAAGAAGATAAATGGCTCATATACATTTTTATATATCAGTATACACTATATAAGATGATAGGTATTTTATTTATTATATAGCAAATGTTATATACTTATATGTATATA